>NZ_JBQASY010000002.1:0-245444 GCF_051909435.1 Enterococcus sp. 125944
AAGAGAAATCTACTTCCCCTTATTAAGTAAAAGTGAACAGATGAAAAATAACGCAGATTATCTTGATAGGGAATATTATCTTTTTTGTAGCTAACATAGTAGTTAAGTTGGCAAGGGATTTTGGTAGAGAACTATCCTTATCATTTTATTGGTACAGTTGTTTTGGGGATAATTTTAGGTGTCGTCTATGCAAGATGTTCTTATGAACGAATAAAAGAATATTTAGGATATAATAAAAAGTAAGGTGAATTTACGTTGGATAATGAAAAAAATCGAATGGTTTATTCTTACAAAATTTTGATTAGTAAAGAGGCAGTAAGAGAAAAATATGAGTTGTATTCGTTAAAAAATCATATGATGTACCAATTATATGGCTATACGTATAATCCGTATGACCGGATCAACTATACGATCAAACTTTCTCTAAAAGAAATGGTATTGACGATGACTAAAAAAGATGGAAGTCCATTTTCCGCAAATGAATGGGCATTATTTGAACGAATACTTCCTGAATTTTTTGAGAAATTAGAAGTAGAGTTCGTACAAGAAAAAGAATTAATGGAAGAATGAATAAGGGATCGAAGTATATACTTCGGTCTTTTTTTATAAATAAAGCATGAATAGTTTTGAATTTGACGGAAAATTTTGGTTATAAATGTGATATCAAGAGACTTTTAAAAGTTTTTTTGTTAATTGAACAGAACCAAAAAAGATTTGGTGAAAAGATGCAGGATTCCTATACTGAAAGAAAAAGAGTAAAGGAATTTGCGCATGTTTAACGAATTAGATTTCGAACGAGAATATCAAGAAAAAGCGATTGAACAGTTTCTGGAAAAGCTCCAAGTTATTGAACGGAAAGTAGGTATGGAAGTCCAAGCACAAGGATGGAAATATGTAAAAACGGCTCAACGAACAGTGATTTTCACTTTTGGTGAAATGACTTTTTCTCGAAAGTGTTATCGACGAAATCATGAATATCGATATCCAGTAGATGAAGCATTGGGCTTACCTCAATATACTCGTTTTTCGATGGAATTGTTACTACAAATTGCGGAATTAGCGACGAAAATGCCTTATAGAGAAGTAGCAAAAACATACGAACTTTTAAAAGATATCCATATTACAAAAGATACGGTCTTAAAAGCTGTAAATTTAGCTGGAAAATACTACAAAGAGAAGGAAGAATATCGTTTGCTGTCTAAAAAGAATTCTGTGACTAGAGAAAAAGTATCTGTATTGTATGTTGAGGGTGATGGAATCAGTATTAAAACCAAAAGAAAAGAAGAAAGTCGTGTTGATTTAGCACACTTTTTAATTCACAAGGGTTGTAAAGAAAAGTATCGAGGAAGGAATCAATTAATTGATAAGCACGAAATTATTTCATCTAGTAATAAAAAAGCTCGAGAAGAAGTTATAGATTATATTTATAATCACTATGAAATAGATAAAAATACATTAATTATTACGAATTCGGATATGGGGACTGGATATACACCGTATGTTTTTAAAGAAATTGCAGGTTCTTTTTCAGCAAAGCATATACATTTTTGGGATAGATTCCATTTACATGAAAAGGTCAAAGAGTTTTTTAAAAGATATGATTCTGTTTTATATCAACGTTTTTTTCACGCATTGACTGTTCATAGTAAAAAAGAAGCTCGATTGGTTTTAGATACGATTGAATCCATGATTGAAGGAGAGGAAGAACAAATTCGTTTTGATGCCTTTAGCAGAAAAATATTGAAAGAATTTTACTATACGAAATCGCCGAAGCAATACGGTTTTTCTGGATCAGGAATTGGTGTAATGGAATCTCAGCAATCAAAAATTGCCAATCGTATGAAAAAGAGAGGAATGTATTGGTCTCTTGATGGTGGAGAAACAATGAGCAAAATGATTATTGATATCAAACAAAATCAGTTAAGAGAATTATTTTTTGGGAAGTGGAGAGAGGAGTACCTCCGAATTGAGAAGCTAGAAGCTACCCGACGATATTTAAAAAAAGGTGTACATGAGAAATTTCCGTCAAAAATTCAAGTAAGTCGAGTAGAAAAATGGTACAAATATGATTTCTAAAATAAATAGTTTCATTTTTGCTTAATCTATTGAAAAAAAGATAAAAAAGTGGTATACTTGGCGCGAAAAAATTGATGATGCTAAGGCTTTTTAGCATGTACAAAAATGAAAGAACATTTCTTAAAATCCTCAAAATCCTCTGTAAAACTAAGAAAATCCACTACAACTAAAATTTAGACACATATAATCCTGCTTTCTCTCTTTCTTTTTGTATTTTTTTCTAGTAAAATGATTCATTGAGAGTACAAGAGAAAGGAGAGATTTCAAATGGTTAGTTTAGGAATTGTAATCGTGATCGCTGTTATCGCGGTATTATTAGGCGCTGTCGGCGGCTTCTTTTTGGCGCGTAAATATATGCAAGATTATCTGAAGAAAAATCCTCCCGTTAATGAGGATATGTTGCGTTCGATGATGATGTCAATGGGCCAAAAGCCTTCTGAGAAGAAGATTCGGCAAATGATGCAACAAATGAAAAACCAAAAATAGGTTTTTTAGCGCAAAAAGCGGGCTGATTCCATCAGCTCGCTTTTTGTTGCGAGTCACTGCGATTGGCCGCGTCAGCGAGGCAGAGCGTAGATAAGCAGATGAGGAGGAATACCTCGTGTTGCGAGTCACTGCGATTGACCGCGTCAGTGAGGCATGCAAGTTCATCTTAGTGATTTTCCCTTAGAAGAACTGTAAGCGAAGCGTAGATGACCAAATGAATTGTGCCTATCGTTGGGTAGGTAACAAAACGTGTTTCGCGAGGAATTGAAATGTAACTACATCGGAAGGTCAGTCATCGCCAAAATAGTCCGAAAATTTCGATGATTCAAAACATAGTCAACAGGAGTGAATAATAGGAGGGTGTTATGTCGATTTTTAGAAAGTTAGGTTGGTTTTTTAGACAAGAAAGGAAACATTATTATATAGGAGTAGCCGCATTGGTTTTGGTGGCTCTCGTTCAATTAGCGCCACCCAAAGTGATCGGAATCATTATTGATGAGATCGCAGAAAAAGAGATTTCGATAGAAACGATTTTATTTTGGATAGGTATTTTGCTTGCCGCTGCATTAGCACAATATATTTTTCGTTTTGTCTGGCGGATAAATATTTGGGGGAGTGCTGCACGCTTGGAAAAAAGCTTACGTCGTCAATTATTCGATCACTTCACCAAAATGGATCATCTTTTCTATCAAAAACATCGAACTGGAGATTTGATGGCCCATGCCACCAATGATTTGAACGCCATTCAAAACGTTGCTGGGGCGGGTATTTTAACTTTTGCGGATTCGTTTATCTCTGGAGGAGCAACGATCATCGCCATGATCCTTTTTATCGATTGGCGTCTGACCTTGATTGCGTTGATTCCTTTGCCATTTCTTGCGGTCATGGCTAGAGTGTTAGGCAGCAAACTACATGATGCTTTTCGTGATTCGCAAGAAGCTTTTTCAGCGATTAATGACAAAGCGCAAGAAAGTATTACTGGGATAAAAGTCATCAAAACGTTTGGACAAGAGACAGAAGATATTCAAGATTTTCAAGCCAAAATTGATGATGCCATCATCAAGAACCGTAAAGTCAATTTTTTAGATGCACTTTTTGATCCTTTCATTACATTGATTATCGGTGTCTCATATGTCTTAACGATTATTGTGGGTGGTCGTTTTGTCATGTCAGGAGAGATATCGATTGGCCAATTGGTTTCATTTATTAGTTATATTGGTATGTTGGTTTGGCCCATGTTCGCCATTGGCCGTCTGTTCAATGTTTTAGAACGAGGGAATGCTAGCTATGATCGGGTATCTGAATTGCTGGGGGAAAGAACCCATATTGTTGAAAAAAAACACGCGATCCAAGAGCCGGCTCAAGGTAAAATTGAAGTGGCGTTAGACGCTTTTCGCTATCATGATGCCGAAGAAATCACGCTGCAACAGATAGCATTTACCTTACATGAAGGACAGACATTAGGAATCGTTGGCAAAACCGGTGCAGGTAAAACCTCCATTTTGAAGTTGCTGATGCGGGAATATGATCATTATGAGGGTGACATTCTTTTTGGCGGGCACAGCATCAAAGAATATACTTTGAATGCATTATTGGGCTCTATCGGGTATGTTCCCCAAGATCACTTTCTTTTTTCCATGTCGATTCGAGACAATATCCGTTTTGCGGTACCCCAAGCACCACAAGAAGCGGTTGAAGCGGCTGCTGATTTGGCGTCAATCAATGATGACATCAAAGCATTGCCAGAAGGATACGAAACAATGGTCGGTGAACGAGGGGTCTCATTATCTGGCGGGCAGAAACAGCGGTTGTCCATCGCACGGGCATTGATTGTTGATCCAGAATTACTGATCTTAGATGATGCCTTGTCAGCTGTCGATGCCAAAACAGAAGAAGATATTTTGCACAAATTGCGAGACTATCGAAAAGACAAAACAACGATTATTTCTGCGCATCGGCTAAGTAGTGTGAAGCATGCCGAAGAGATCTTAGTTATCGATGAAGGAAGAATCATCGAGCGAGGGACCCACGAAGCCCTGTTAGCCAAAAATGGCTGGTACAAAAAAATGTGGGACAAGCAACAACTGGAAGCCAAAATTGAAGGGAGTGAAGTATAATGGAACGTCAAGAATCTGAATGGTCAAAATCAATTCCATTTAAAGAGCAAAAATTGATCATCAAGCGGATGTTACAATTTGCAAAACCCTTCAAGAAGATATTTTTTGCAGCCATTTTCTTTGCTTTTCTCTTATCAATCGTCAACATTCTCCTGCCTAGAATTCTGCAGACATTCATGGATAAGTATCTGACACAACAGTCAGCAACCAATCAAATCATCTATTTCTTTGCGGGTCTCTATTTCTTTGGGGTAGTCATCAAAGCAGTCATCTGGTTTTTTCAATGGTTTCTATACTCGATGGCTTCCTTGCAGACGTATCAATATGTGCGGACCAAGTTATTCGAGAAGCTGCATAGTTTAGGTATGCGGTATTTTGATCAGACTCCGGCAGGTTCGATTGTGTCGCGGGTCAGCAATGATACCGAAACATTGTATGAATTCTGGTATGTGTTTTTGATGGTTTTGACTGGTATTTTTGCAGTCCTATCTTCTTTTGCCGCCATGTTTCAGATCAACGTAAAAATTGCTTTATTGAATCTGATTTTCTTACCTATTTTGATGATCGTCATCTGGTATTATCAAAAATTCAGCTCCCGAATCTATCGTCAAATGCGAGAAAAATTAAGTCAATTGAATACGAAATTGAACGAGTCGATCTCGGGAATGCAGATTATCCAGCAGTTCCGACAAGAAGCACGACTGAACCGAGAATTTGAGGAAACGAATGATGAATACCTCAAGACAAGGTATGCAATGATTCGTACTAATTCGTTGCTATTATCGCCGATCATCAATTTTCTCTATGCGATTGCAGTTGCGATGTCATTAACATTGTTTGGGTTTGATGCTTTGCATTCTCCGATTGAAGTGGGGTTGATTTATGCTTTTACCACCTATGTCCAAGGCTTCTTCAATCCTATGACACAGATGATGGATTTTCTCAGCGTCTTTACTGATGGCATGGTGGCTGGTAGCCGTATTCTTAAAATCATGGATAATGAAGAATTTACCCCACAACAACATCCAGATGCGAATCAAGTCATTGAACAAGGAAAGATTGAATTTCGTAATGTCAGTTTTTCTTATGATGGAGAAAATCATGTATTGAAGAATATTTCCTTTACTGCTTATCCAGGAGAAACCGTCGCTTTGGTGGGACACACTGGTAGCGGCAAAAGCTCGATCATTAATGTTTTAATGCGCTTTTACGAATTTGGTGAGGGACAAATTTTGATTGACGATCATGATATTCGCGATTTTACGATCGAAGAATTACGAAAAAAAGTCGGATTGGTTTTACAAGATGCTTTCATGTTCTATGGAGATATTTCTGACAATATTCGTTTATTGAACCCAGAAATCAGCGAAGAACAAATCCGAGCAGCAGCGAAATTTGTGCAAGCAGATAAATTTATCGAAAAACTGGAGGGCACTTATCATGCCAAAGTGATTGAACGAGGCGCTAGCTACTCCAGTGGGCAACGACAGTTGATCTCATTTGCTAGAACGATGGTGACTGATCCTAAAATCCTCGTTTTAGATGAAGCTACTGCCAATATCGACACCGAAACAGAAGGATTGATCCAGGAAGGGTTGGCGAATATGCGACAAGGGAGAACTACGATTGCCATCGCCCACCGATTATCCACGATTCGGGATGCTGAATTGATTTTAGTTTTAGATAAAGGACGTATCGTCGAACGAGGAAACCATGATTCATTGTTAAAACAGCAAGGCCTTTATGCAGATATGTATAAATTACAGTCCAGTGACGTGTGATCAGTCGGGAATATTTTTTGCTGTTTCCTTCCAGTGGACACTAACTAATTACTAGAATTCCATGTATCCATCACTCCATCACTTTGTTGGTGTTGGCTTGGGAGCGGGTATGTGGGGTTCTTGTTTTTCATCGATTCATTTTATAAAAGGAATCGGGAGGAAGTAAAATAACGAATCCTTTTTTCGGTCAATGTATTGACAGCGTTTTCTCTGTTTGCTATCATAAGGATAAGTTAATCATTCGTATGGATAGTGATTGTTGAAAAAACAAGCTAAACCTGATGAAAGTAAGGCTATTTGGTCTGCTCTCATTAGGTTTTTTTTCTGGGAAAAAAGGAGTATGGATCAAAATTGATTTGAATGGCTATCTCGTATAAAAATAGGTTAGTACGTCAATAATCAAGTGGGGGTAAAACATGAAAATCAGTAAAGTGTTAAACAATAATGTCGTGATAACTACTGATGAAAAACAAAACGAAATTATTGTGATGGGAAGAGGGATCGCATTCAAGAAAAAAGTTGGTGACGATATCAGTGATCAAACGATCGATAAAGTATATCGTTTAGAAAATCGTACGATTGCTTCCCAATTTCAGGAATTATTGGCCGACTTGCCATTAGAATATTTGGAACTTTCGAACCAAGTAATCGAATATGCAAGAGAAGAGTTGTCCTCACCGATCAACGATTCGATCTATATTTCTTTACCTGATCATTTACATAGTGCAATCGAGCGTGCCAAAAAAGGGATCGTTGTCAAAAATGTTCTTCTCTGGGACATCAAGCGATTTTTTCCAGATGAATTCAAAATCGGAAAACGAACGATTGAAAAAATTAGTGAGCGCTATGGGATTGAGTTGCCGGAAGATGAAGCGGGTTTCATTGCACTGCATTTGGTAAACGCTCAAACAGAAAACAATGATCAAAGCAATCTTTATGAATTGACGAAAACAATGCAAGATATCATCAATATCGTCAAATACTATTTTAAAACAACTTTCGATGAAGAATCGGTTTATTTTTATCGTTTTACTACGCATTTGCGTTTTTTTGTTTCCCGCATGCAGAACCACTCTACCCATGCGGAAGAGACTGACGATGAGCTCCTTGAGATGGTAAAGATAAAATATCGCAACGCCTATCAATGTGTGCAAAAAATCAAATCATTTCTGGTAACGAATTATCGTTACGATATGTCCAATGATGAAAGTTTGTATTTAACGATTCATATTGCGCGATTGGTGCAAAAGAATCGCTAACCATAAAAGAAAGGAGGTCATCCCAGAATAAACTGGGGAATAGTAAAGCATTTTTTGGATAGTGACATTCAGTTGGCTAAACCTTCAATCAAACAAAAATTGGAGGAAACAAAAATGGGAAAATATCATGAAGTAGCAGAAAAAATCGTGGCAAATGTGGGCGGAAAAGAAAATATCAATAGTTTGACCCACTGTATCACTCGGCTGCGGTTTAAATTGAAAGACGAAGGAATCGCGAACGATGACATCTTGAAAAATATGGATGGGGTCGTAACAGTGATGAAAAGTGGCGGTCAATACCAAGTAGTTATCGGTAATCATGTGCCAGATGTCTATGCAGAAGTAGTGGATGTTGCGGGGATCAGTGAAAACAGTGAAGAAGAAAGTTCCGGAGGGAATATTTTCAATCGTCTGATCGATATCCTCAGCGGTTGTTTCCAGCCTTTCTTAGGTGCGTTAGCAGCTGCCGGTATGATCAAAGGGTTTAATGCATTATTAGTCTTTTTGGGTACACAGGGTTGGTTCAACTATACAGCAGAATCAGGCACATATGTAATGTTGAATGCGATCGGTGATGCAATATTTATGTTTATGCCGGTTATTTTAGGTTATACTTCTGCAAAAAAATTCCGTTTGAATCCGATGGTCGGTATCGTTATTGGAGCCGCTCTATGCTACCCAACGATTCAAGGCACTGCGCTGCAAACAGCCTTTACCGCAGTTGCCGGAGAAGGAGCAGCAGCACCTTATAGCTTACTTGGACAATCTGCCTATCAAACTTTCTTAGGTATTCCATGGGTAGGGGCAACCTATACAAGTAGTGTCGTACCAGTCATTTTCATTATTGCATTTGCTGCACAGATTCAAAAACTTGCTAAAAAAGTGATTCCAAGTGTCGTGCAAACTTTCTTGGTACCATTTTTCGTCTTACTGATTGCTTTACCTGTTGGGTTCTTGATCATTGGTCCAATCATCAGCATGTTGACAGATCTCTTGAGTGCCGGATTCCAAGCGCTAATGGACTTCTCGCCAGCGGTTTATGGATTGATTCTAGGATTCTTCTGGCAAGTATTGGTTATCTTCGGCTTACACTGGTCGGTTGTGCCACTAGCGATCATGCAAGTTACGCAACAAGGATTCAGCCAAGTGTTGACAGGTTCCTTTGGAGCTAGCTTTGCTCAAACAGCAGTTGTCGTTGCCATGTATTTCAAATTAAGAGACAAAAAGATGAAAGCATTATGTCCGCCAGCGATCATTTCTGGTATCTTTGGTGTAACTGAACCAGCTATTTATGGGATCACTCTTCCTAAAAAGACCCCTTTCATATATTCTATGATCGGTGGTGCTGTCGGTGGACTGTTCTTAATGGTCAATGGTGTAACGGGCTACACGATGGGCGGACTTGGTATTTTCGGGATCTTTAACTTCATCACACCGGATGGAGATGCGAGTGGCATGTGGACTTCACTGATTGCTATCGCCATCTCTGCAGCGATTGGTTTTGGTTTGACGATGGCATTCTGGAAAGACAATACAGTAGTCGAAGAAATTGCTGAAGGCGAACCTACAATGTCTGTACGTAAAGAAATCATTAGTTCTCCTATCGAAGGAACGGTTGCACCTTTAAGCAGTGCCAAAGATGAAGCTTTTGCCCAAGGAATCTTAGGTAAAGGAATCTTGATCCATCCTACAAAAGGGGAAGTCGTTGCTCCATTTGATGGTACCGTTATGACATTGTTCCCAACGAAACACGCCATCGGGTTGATCTCAGATAACGGATTGGAATTGTTGATCCATATTGGGTTAGATACCGTTCAACTCAATGGGCAATACTTCGAAGCGCATGTCAAGCAAGGAGATAGAGTAACTCGAGGTCAAAAATTGATTACCTTTGACAAAGATGCGCTGATCAAAGCTGGTTTCAACATTGAGACCCCTGTTTTGGTAACAAATTCTGCTGATTACTTAGATATTATTGAATCAGATAAAAATGAAGTTGCTTGTTCAGATGATTTGATCACAGCTCTCGTTTAGCAAAAACTTTCTAAAAAGAGCTATTTATGTATAAAAGCGATCGGCCATGTGGGGCGATCGCTTTTTGTCAGCCGTTTAATTCGGAAACAGAGAGTCTTTGTATTGAAGATTTTTATCGTAGGTTGGTTCAGCGATAATCGTTGAGGAAGTAGGACGTTTGTCATAAGCCATGCCAATATCGATCAAATGCTGAAGATTTTTTTCATAATGTTCCGAAAAGACGATTCCATACAGCACATCCAGTAGGTAGCAAACGGACGTATTAATCGTGAAATTTGCGATCTTTGAGTAAAGCCTTTCTCGGGTTGTGATATTTAAGACACAATCACTTAATTTTGCCAATGCGTTCTCGCCAATACTAGTCATTCCAATAATTGAAACTTGACGTTCGGCAAGAATTTTACCGATTTCTTTGATCATCTTGTTTTCACCAGTATAAGAAATCAAGATGGCTGTCGTATCAGAAGTACAGTTGGATGCTTCATAAGCACTTTCGCCAAAAGTGTCACAAACATGGATGTTTTTTCCTAAACGCCGCATCTTCAAAACAAAGTCTTGAGAAATCAAGGTATTGGCATTACTTGCGAAAATCTTGATATGGCTGGCATTGAGTAGCGATTGTTTCGCTTTTTGCAGTTCATCGTGATGGATCAAGGAAAGCGTATCTTCAATCGTTGTTTGTTCGAGTTTCGCTAACTTTTTGGCGATCGTCATAATGCCGTCATGGGAGGAAAAGGGAAAGTTGGCATCAACATCTGTAAAATGACTGCTCATATAGGTTTGCTCTTCCAAAAAGGCTGTCTTTAAGTCGAGCCAACCGTTGAAGCCTAATTTTTTGGCAATCCGAATAAAAGTAGAAGGATGAACGTAGGTTTTTTCAGACAATTCCTTGATGGTTTGATCAGCCATCGCAGTTGGATTGGCTAATAAAAAATCGATCAAAGATCGTTCAGCAGGGGCCAACTTGATTTGGCGCATTTTTTCTTGTAATAACATGGTGTCCACATTCCTTTTTACATTTTTATATAGTTGTTTGTAAATAAAATTATCGGAAATTTTTCTTTTTTGAGTATTTGAATAATTGTCGATATGAATATTATTCCTTATACCATTCGATTTGTAAATACTTTTTACAAATCACTCGCAAGATATCCCTAGATTTGCAAACGCTTTTTCTAAATAATAAATTTACATTGAATCTAATTATTTTATAAATGATAATAAGGGTGTAAATAAAATAGCAAAGGAGCAATACAATGACAAAAGGAATCAAAATCGCTACCATTGGTGGCGGCAGTAGTTATACTCCGGAGTTAATGGAAGGCTTTATCAAACGCTATGAAGAACTGCCAATTCGGGAAATTTGGTTAGTAGATATCGAAGCAGGAAAAGAAAAACTGGCAATCGTTGGAGCGATGGCACAGCGAATGTGGGATGCTTCTCCTTATGATGTGAAAATCCACATGACGCTGGATCGAGAAGAAGCCTTGAAAGATGCAGATTTTGTTACGACTCAATTTCGAGTAGGCTTGCTGAATGCCCGGATCAAAGATGAGCGTATTCCTGCCTATTATGGCATGATCGGTCAAGAAACCAACGGTCCTGGCGGGATGTTTAAAGCATTTCGGACAGTACCAATTATTCTGGAAATCGTAGAAGATATGAAACGCTTATGTCCAAATGCTTGGTTGATTAATTTTGCCAATCCAAGCGGCATGGTCACAGAAGCGGTTGTCCGTTATGGGAAATGGGATAGAGTGATTGGACTTTGCAATGTTCCTGTGATGGCGACCATGATCGAACCTGCATTGATCGGTAAAGAGCCGGATGAGTTAATCTACAAATTTGCTGGCTTAAACCATTTCCATTGGCATAAAGTCACTGACTCACACGGAAATGATGTGACGATGGATATTATTGATAAAATGTATCAGGAAGATAATGGTTTGCCGAAAAATATTTTTGATGTGCCGTTTTATCGTGAACAATTAGAACAAATGAGAATGATTCCTTGCGGTTATCATCGCTATTACTATCGTCAAGAAGAAATGTTGAAGCATGCACTGGAAGAATATCAGACTGTAGGAACGAGAGCGCAGCAAGTGAAGCAAACAGAGGCAGAACTTTTTGAACTTTATAAAGATCCAGAATTGGATCATAAACCAGAACAGCTGCAGCAACGTGGGGGAGCCTACTATTCAGATGCGGCTTGCGAAACGATTGCCTCGATTTATGCAAACAAAAATACCCAGATCGTGGTCTCAACCAAAAATGAGGGAGCTGTTCCTGACCTACCGGCTGATTGTGTTGTCGAAGTTACCGCGTATGTTGGGGGACAAGGTGCCCGCAATGTGGCTTTTGGCGAGCTGCCGACTGCAGAAAAAGGCTGGCTACAGGTAATGAAGGCTATGGAGCTTTTAACGATCGAAGCAGCGGTTACTGGCGATTACAATACCGCATTACAAGCTTTCACCATTAACCCATTGGTGCCATCAGGAGAAACAGCTAAACGCGTAATGGATGAATTATTTATTGCTCACAAAGCTTATCTACCAAACTTTAAATCAACGATTGAGCGTTTGGAAAAAGAAGGAATCGAAGTTCAAGACGAACTGGCAAAATCACTTAATTAATCAACAAAATATCAAGAAAGTAGGAATGAAATAATGGGATTTAGAAAAGACTTTTTATGGGGCGGCGCAACTGCTGCCAATCAATGTGAAGGAGGATACAACGAAGGTGGGCGAGGCCTAGCCAATGTCGATGTTGTACCGATCGGTAAAGATCGTTTTCCAGTGATCACAGGACAGATGAAAATGTTTGATTTTGATGAGGATCATTTTTATCCTGCCAAAGAAGCAATCGATATGTATCATCGTTACAAAGAAGATATTGCTTTATTTGGAGAAATGGGCTTTAAAACCTATCGTTTGTCCATTGCTTGGAGTCGTATTTTTCCAAAAGGGGACGAACAAGAACCAAATGAAGACGGCTTGAAATTCTATGAGGATCTCTTCAAAGAGTGTCATAAATATGGTATTGAACCACTGGTAACGATCACACACTTTGATTGTCCAATGCATTTAGTAGAAAAATATGGTGCTTGGCGTTCACGAGAATTAGTAGGCTTTTATGAGAATTTATGCCGAGTTATTTTTAATCGTTACAAAGGATTGGTCAAATATTGGTTAACTTTCAACGAAATCAACATGATTCTTCACGCGCCATTTATGGGAGCTGGCCTCTATTTTGAAGAAGGCGACAACGTGGAGCAGGTCAAATACCAAGCGGCCCATCATGAATTATTGGCATCTGCGATTGCGACGAAAATCGCTCACGAAGTAGATCCGGAGAATAAAGTGGGCTGTATGCTGGCTGCAGGTGCCTACTACCCTTACACAAGTAAGCCTGAAGATGTTTGGGCATCAAGAAAATCAGATCGCGAAAACTATTTCTTCATTGATGTCCAGTCTCGGGGAGAATACCCACAATATGCATTGAAGGAAATGGCCCGTAACGGGATTGAGATCAAAATGGAAGAAGGCGACTTAGAGTTATTGAAGGCCCACACAGTTGATTTTATTTCATTCTCTTACTACTCTTCTCGGGTATCGACAACAGATGCTGAGCTATTGGAACAAACTTCTGGAAATATTTTTGCTTCAGTAAAAAATCCTTATTTGGAAGCAAGCGAATGGGGCTGGCAGATCGACCCGTTAGGTTTGCGGATTACTATGAATGACCTTTATGATCGTTACCAAAAACCATTATTCATTGTAGAGAACGGTTTGGGTGCTGTTGATACACCAGATGCTGATGGCTATGTGGAGGATGATTACCGAATTGATTATCTTGCAGCACATATACAAGCCATGAAAGACGCTGTTGAACAAGATGGTGTTGATCTATTAGGGTATACAACATGGGGATGTATCGATTTGGTCTCTGCGGGAACAGGTGAGATGAAAAAACGCTACGGTTTTATCTATGTTGATCGCGACAATGAAGGCAATGGTACGCTGAAACGGACGAAGAAAAAATCCTTCGACTGGTACAAACAAGTCATTGCTTCAAATGGCGAAGACTTAACAAACAAATAATCATGCTTGCGGCTTCTTCTTGGATGAATTCTAAGAAGAAAGCCGCTGATAGTCTTTACGATGGAGGGATAATATGGGGTTTCCAAAAAATTTTCTTTGGGGTGGCGCAACAGCTGCGAACCAATATGAAGGCGGCTATCTTTCTGGCGGAAAAGGGTTAAGCACCCTCGATGCCATTACAGGAGGCAGTATGGATCAGCCGCGAATGATTACCTATAAAACAAAAGACGGCCAGATCGGGAAAGTTACTCGGGATACCGAATTACCTGAAGGTGCCGTTGGGTACATCGATCCAGAGCAGTATTATCCTAGTCATGTGGCGACAGACTTTTACCATCATTATCAGGAAGATATTGCGTTGTTTGCAGAGATGGGCTTTAAGTGTTTTCGGATGTCTATTTCCTGGGCGCGGATTTGTCCAAAAGGAACCAGAGAGATCAACGAAGACGGCCTGGCTTTTTATGATGCAGTTTTCGATGAGCTGTTGAAGCATGGCATTGAGCCAGTGGTGACGATCAATCACTTTGATATTCCTATGTATTTAGCGGATGAATATGATGGTTGGTCGAATCGCAAAGTGATCGACTATTTCTTGTTTTTCTGCGAAACGATCTTCACTCGTTACCAAGATAAAGTGAAATATTGGATGACGTTTAACGAGATCAACTTTTTGAGAAGTTGGACACAAATTGGTATTCATAAAAATGATAAGCAGCATAAGTATCAAGCTGCTCATCACTTGTTTGTAGCAAGTGCTAAAGCAGTACAAATGGGACACCGAATCAACCCGGATTTCATGATTGGGATGATGGTGGCGTATATTCCAAGTTATCCGATGACAGCTAACCCAGAGGATGTTTTAGCTGCATTGCAATTCAATCGGGAACAAGAATTCTATATTGACGTTCAAGCAAAAGGCTATTATCCTGCCCACAAGGTAAAAGAGTTCGAACGTGAAGGGATCGAAATCAAAAAAGAAGCTGGAGATGACGCGGTCATTGCGAACGGAACGGTTGACTATATCGGTTTTAGCTATTATATGTCAACCGCTTCTTCAGCAAATCCTGAAACAGTCAAGTATGTTGGCGGCAACCAAATGCCTGCGGTGAAAAATCCTTATTTAACCGAATCGGATTGGGGCTGGGCGGTCGATCCATTAGGGTTGCGGATCTCATTGTGTCAATTGTCTGATCGTTATCATCTTCCTTTATTTGTAGTAGAGAATGGATTCGGTGCCATAGACAAAGTGGAATCTGACGGCTCGATCAATGACGATTATCGAATTGATTATTTCAAAAAACACATTGCAGCCATGAAAGATGCGATAACTCTTGATGGCGTAGACTTGATTGGCTATACACCTTGGGGATGTATCGATCTTGTATCGGCAGGAACTGGTGAGATGAAAAAACGCTATGGCTTTATTTACGTGGACATGGATGATCACGGGAACGGAACATTGGCCCGGAAAAAGAAAAAATCATTTGATTGGTACAAAGAAGTGATTGCTTCAAATGGAGAACAACTTTAAAGAATAAGAAAACATCCCCGCATTCATGGCGCAAACAGCAGTGAGAGAGTATTCATTGCTGTTGCAAACCGATGAGTGAGTGGATGTTTTTTCTGGTTAGATCATTAGCCAAGAACCTTTTCAATACTAGGGATCATTTTGGTTGGATTAGTATGAGGGGCAAAACGTTCAACGACATTTCCCTTGCGATCAATTAAAAATTTAGTAAAATTCCATTTGATCGCTTTCCCCATCGTTCCTGGGGCTTCTTCCTCCAAGTATTGAAAAAGCGGATCAGCTTCTTTTCCGTTGATGACTGTCAATTGATGCATCGGAAAGTCAACACCATAGGTTGTGCGACAAGCTTCGGCAGCTTCACTAGCAGAATGAACTTCTTGTTTGAATTGGTTGGAAGGGAAGCCTAAGACCATCAATCCTTGGTCACGATATCGTTGGAACAATTCTTCAAGTTCGTTGAATTGGGGGCTCAATCCGCATTTTGTCGCCGTGTTGACGACAATGATGGCTTGCCCCCGATAGCGTTCTAATGAATAGGTTTCACCGTTTTCCAAAGTGGCTTGAAACGCGTAAATTGACATTTTTTTGCTCCTTTCGATAGTTGACAGTATTTTCTAATTGTTGATTGTTCAGTAGTTCTAAACTTGTAATTAGTATAGTTCAATCTGGATGAAAAACCAAAAATAATTGATTTTCTTTTAGCAGTAAATAGACACAAGGCAGCAAAAAGAGGTTGGGATCAGAAGTGTTAAACTTCGATAAATAAGGAGGAATATATGGAAATTGCTTTTCAATTTTTTGGTATTTCGACTTATTTCCGAAGACATTGTTTCGGCTACCGCTGTTTAGACGTGTTTAGAGCGTGAAACAAAAGTATTTTTTACTTTTGTTTCACGCTCTTTTATTCGCTTTGACATTCGATTGTCTAATTGGCAGAAAAGATGACCTTTTTAGCAAGTCATTAGATTTCTGAAGCGACTTCGCCTTCAATTTCTTTTCCATGGACTACCGATTTGGTTTTCCACACACCGGAATGCCAACGATAAATCATTAAAATACTCCGCAATGCTTCATCAATTGCGTAAGCGATCCAGACACCAATCAAGCCAAATTTAAAGACGATGGCCAAAGAGTACGAGAATGGTAAGCTGATGACCCAAAGAACGATCAAACTGCAGAATAATGGGAATTTAACATCCCCGCTGGCATTTAAAGAGCCCACTAGAATCATATTGACCGCACGTGCTGTCTCTAGGACGATTTCAACGAGAAATACGCCTTTAGCGATTGAGATGACTTCAGCATTGGTAGTAAAGATTCCCATAATCGGTTCGATAAAGAGATAGGTCAATAAACAAATTGTAACAGAAGCGATGATGCCAATAATCATTGTGCGCATGCCCCGTTTTTGTGCTCGCTCAAATTCTCCTGCGCCTACATGACGACCAATCATGATTTGATTTCCCTGACTTAACGCCGAGGCGATCAAATACACAAATTGAGTGATCGCTGTAACATAAGACTTAGCAATCAGCACGCTTGAACCTAATTGCGCAACGATCATCGTTACTACCACTTGTGCTCCTTGATAAGACAAAGATTCTCCTGAGGAAGGTAGGCCATAGGTTAAGACATTTTTCATTACATCCCATGATAAATACTTCAATCGGGCAGAAAGAACAGAAAAACCAACGTGTTTTTTCAGTAAAAATGCCGCAACAATCAAGCCAATCGTATTGCCGAAGACACTGGAGAAAGCTAGTCCTGTTACACCGAAATTAGGTAAGCCAAAAGGACTGTAAAGTACAAAGTAGTTACCAATAACAGCTAGGATACTGGCAAACATCGGTACAAGCAAAGCAGGTTTCGTAAAGCTGTGGCTACGCATGACCGCGATAATGACAGCTGTCAGCGAAGAAATAAACAAGCTTCCGCCATATACTTGCAGGTAGCCGCGACCCAAATCAACCAATGCTTCTTCTAATCCCATAAAATGCAGCAATGGATCAGAGCCAAAGATAAACATCAAGCTGATCAAAATACCTAAGAATAGAGAACCAAAAAGTGCTGTATTGATCACAGTAGGGATTTTTTCCCGCTGCTTCGCACCAATTAGTTGAGCAATAATGATTTGCGTACCGACAGTGATGAAACCATAAATAAAGACGGTCAGATTCAGCAATTGATTTGCTGCGCTGACGGCAGCGACTGCTGGTTCAGAATAATGGGAAATCATCCATACATTGACATTCCCAATAATCACACGTAAAAATAGTTCCACAAAAATCGGCCAGCTAAGAAACAATAGTTCCCGATCAGATCTTTTCAAAAGTTTTTTCTTATTCAATTGTAAGGACTCCCCGTTTTCTATATAATAGATGTATCGTGAAAATTTTACAAAAAATGAAAAGAAAGTCAATGTAATTTTCAGAGAAAAAAACGGGAATATCTTATTATTTTTTGTAAGCAGAACATTCGACAGAAATTCTTTTTGAAAGTAAAGTATGGGTAGTCGAAAATGGAGGGAACAATTATGTATGATGTAATTATTATCGGCGCTGGACCTGCCGGCATGACAGCAGCGCTGTATGCGTCACGGTCAAATTTATCTGTCCTGATGATTGAGCGGGGAGCTCCTGGCGGTCAAATGAATAATACTGCTGAGGTTGAAAATTATCCTGGCTTCGATTCGATCTTAGGCCCAGAACTTGCTTTTAAAATGTATGAAAGTGCCATCCGCTTTGGCGTGGAGAATGCCTATGGCATCGTTCAAGGGATCACGGATCATGGAGAGTACAAAGAAGTCTGCACAGAAGACAAGAATTATCAAGGGAAAACTGTGATCATTGCAACAGGCTGTGTACATAGAAAATTAGGAGTCAAAGGCGAGGAAGAATTCGCTGGACGCGGAGTTTCATATTGTGCAGTTTGTGATGGCGCCTTTTTCCGCAACAAACGGTTGATCGTAGTTGGTGGTGGAGATTCTGCAGTCGAAGAAGCGATCTACTTAACACAATTTGCTTCAGAAGTAACGATTGTCCACCGTCGGGATGAGCTACGTGCGCAAAAGATCATCCAAGAACGAGCATTTGCCAATGAAAAGATCTCATTTATTTGGGATTCTGTCGTGGAAGAAATCAAGGGCAACGAGATGGTCGTAACTGGTGTTCAAGTGCGAAATGTCAAAACAAATGAAGTAACGGAAGAAGCGGCTGGTGGTGTCTTTATCTACGTTGGGCTAGATCCATTGACTGAACCATTCAGAGCTAGCGGACTCACGAATGAAACAGGTTGGATCCCAACCAATGAAATGATGGAAACAACTATGCCAGGCGTCTATGCGGTAGGGGATGTTCGAGAAAAAGGCTTACGACAAATCACTACAGCAGTCGGGGACGGCAGTATCGCTGGCCAACAAGTATTTGATTTTATAGAAACACAAAAAGACCAGCAACCAGTTAAATAATTATCGAACGCACTGTTATTTATAAAACGTTATTCGTTTTTGATAGCAGTGCGTTTGCATTTTCGTTTGGTTATTCTTTGAGAAAAACAGAAGTAGTGTTATACTAAAATTATAGTCATTTTAAAGTTAGAAGGAGTGGTTTTTGTATGGGATGGGAACAAATTTATGAGCAATGGAAAAATCATCAACAATTAGAAGCAGGGTTGAAGGATCAGTTAACAGAACTGGAGAAAGATCCAGAAATGTTGCAAGATGCTTTTTATATGCCGCTTGAATTTGGTACTGCTGGGATGCGAGGGATCTTAGGACCTGGGATCAACCGCATGAATATCTATACGGTCCGTCAAGCAACAGAGGGATTGGCGCGCTTCATGGATACACAAGATCCAGAAACCCGTCGCCGTGGTGTCGCAATCGCATATGATTCTCGTCATTTTTCACCAGAATTTGCGATGGAAGCAGCCAAGACATTAGCAAAACACGATATTCCTGCCTTTGTGTTTGAAAGCTTACGTCCAACCCCTGAATTATCTTTTGCGGTACGTTATTTGCATACGTTCACTGGAATCATGATTACAGCATCTCACAATCCGGCAGCTTATAATGGATACAAAGTATACGGCGAAGATGGTGGACAAATGCCTCCAGCAGATGCGGACGCCTTGACAGCTTTTGTTCGAGAAATTGAAAATCCATTAGAAATTCCAGTTTTATCAGAAGAAGAAGCAAAGCATAGTGGATTGATCACGATTATCGGCGAAGAGGTCGATACTGCGTATCTAAAAGAAGTCAAAACAGTGACAATCGATCAAAAATTAATCGAGACAACAGGGAAAAATCTTAAATTAGTTTACACACCATTACACGGAACAGGTCGGATGCTTGGTGAAAAAGCTTTGAAACAAGCAGGGTTTGAGCAATTTATTATTGAACCTTCACAAGCTGTTGCGGATCCAAACTTCAGTACAGTCAAGTCACCGAATCCAGAAGAACATTCTGCCTTTGAATATGCGATTGCTCTGGGAGAAAAAGAAGACGCAGACTTGTTGATTGCAACTGATCCGGATGCGGATCGCTTGGGTGCTGCAGTCCGGATGCCTGATGGAAACTATCAAGTATTGACAGGAAATCAATTAGGCGCATTGATGATCCGTTACATTCTAGAAGCCCACAAGAATGCCGGCACACTACCGGAAAATGCAGCAGTCCTAAAATCGATCGTTTCTAGTGAATTGCCAACAGCGATTGCCCAGTCTTACGACGTTGAAATGGTCAATGTATTGACTGGCTTCAAATTCATTGCCGAAAAAATCCAACAGTATGAAACAGATCATTCCCATACGTTCATGTTTGGTTTTGAAGAAAGTTACGGTTACTTGGTAAAACCTTTTGTGAGAGATAAAGATGCGATCCAAGCACTTGTCTTGTTGGCTGAAGTCGCTGCTTTTTATAAACAATCGGACAAAACACTTTATGATGGATTGCAAGATATCTTTGAGGAATATGGTTATTATGCCGAAAAAACGATTTCTGTTACGATGAGCGGTATGGAAGGTGCAGCCAAAATCACTGCATTGATGAAAACATTCCGAGAAAAAGCACCATCAGTTTTCGCGGGTATACCAGTCGTTCAAACAGAAGATTTCAAAGAATTGACAAGAGTTGGTTTAGATGGTCACATGCAAAAAATGACTACACCACCGTCAGATGTATTGAAATATACTCTTGAAGATGAGAGCTGGATTGCGGTTCGTCCTTCTGGAACTGAACCAAAAATCAAATTTTACATTGGTGTCAAAGGAAACTCTTCTGAAGATGCAGCAAATAAAATTGCTGAACTTGAAGCTGCCATTAATGAAATTACAGAAGTTTAAGCGATAAACAAGAGCTAGATCCTTTTCAAATACTTGGGTGAGAAGCAGATAGATTATTTTGCTGATATTCAGTTCTTCTTGGAGAACATATTACAGGAAAATGTGCTGCTTCTTTTCCAGGTATTTGGGTGGATCATGCATATATTTTGACGCCTAGTTTTCAATGGGGCTTGACAAAGAATGCTTGAACCAGCTAGAATTTTATTCACCATCGAGAAAGGAAGACCAGCATGACTCAACCAGATCAAGAAGATATCCAAAAAGTCACTCAAATTTTTAAAATGCTTGGTGATCCTACACGTTTGAAGATATTGCTTTCTTTAGAAGAAGGAGAACGTAATGTAACTTCGATCGCAGAGCAAGTGATGATGGAACAATCTGCGGTCTCTCATCAATTGAAACTATTGAAAGATAATCGGATCGTAAAATCGGAACGACAAGGAAAGACAATTTTATATAGTTTAGATGACAAGCACGTAGTCGACATCTTACAAAAAACATTCGCTCATATCCATCACCGCTGAAACTAGGACGAGAATTTCTCGAAAGTCCTAGTTTTTTCTTATGCTTTTTGGTATGCTAGTAGAAAATTAAAAATGGATGAACGATTTTTTAATAACGTTTTCGGTAAGGAGGCTATATGAAAGAGCAATTAAATATAGGACTACTAGGAATGGGTGTCGTAGGCACTGGAGTCTGCCAACTATTAGCGGAACAAAGAGAGGCAATCGCAGCCCGAACTGGTGTCGAGATTTTTATTACGAAAGCATTGGCCTCTCCTTATGATGATAAAAGCGCAATTGCCCAAAAATACGGGTTTGAACTGACTAGTGATATTCAGGAAATCTATCAGGATGAGTCCATCGATGTCATTGTGGAATTGATTGGCAAGATCGATCCTGCGAAGGATTTTATTCTTGGTGCGTTAGCTCACAAGAAACATGTTGTAACCGCCAATAAAGATCTCTTGGCGACTCATGGCCCAGAACTGACTGCCGCTGCTAAAAAAGCCGGTGTTGCATTGTATTATGAAGCCAGCGTGGGAGGCGGGATTCCTATATTGCGAACATTA
Source organism: Enterococcus sp. 125944 (assembly GCF_051909435.1). NCBI lineage: Bacteria > Bacillati > Bacillota > Bacilli > Lactobacillales > Enterococcaceae > Enterococcus > Enterococcus sp. 125944. Next base: position 21,794 of record NZ_JBQASY010000002.1, read on the forward strand.
AGCACGCATTATTTACCCGATACGATTACCTCGATTTCTGGCATCGTCAATGGTACGACGAATTATATGCTGACAAAAATGTTAACAGATAACTTAAGTTATGAGGAAGTTCTAGCTGAAGCACAGGCAAAAGGATTTGCAGAATCGGACCCGACCAATGATGTGGACGGTATTGATGCAGCTTATAAGATGGTCCTCTTGACAAAATTTGCATTTGGTATGACGATCGAGATGAAAGATGTTTCTATCGGCGGCATTCGTGGATTAGCAATTGAAGACATCATTTATGCCCAACAACTAGGGTATGAAGTGAAACTTATTGGTACGGCACAAAAGACACCAAAAAATCATGTCGCTGTTTCTGTTGGTCCAGTTCTTGTCCCTAAGCCCCATCCGCTAGCCTCAATCAAATATGAGTTTAATGGCGTGTATATCGAAAGTACGGGCATCGATCGTTCCATGCTTTACGGGCCTGGAGCGGGAGCTCGTCCTACTGCGACGAGTGTGCTGGCAGATGTGACGGAGATCGCTAAAAATAAATCTGCTGGGATCACTGAATCATTTCTAACCTTTGAACAGCCGACTCAGATTGCAGTACCAGATGAGCTTCGTCAACGTTATTACATTGCGTTGACTGGACCATTAGCAGCGCAGCAACAGACATTGGACTGGATCGACCAAGAATCTATCTTGGAAAAGAAAGCATTTTTGACGAAGCCATTGAGTCCCTCGGAATTAACAACAGCATTATCGATTTTTGAAGATGGTCGAATTAGCCAAATCATGAAAGTAATGGAGGAAGTAGCAGATGTATGAAGGACTATTAAAGCACTATAAAGAGTATTTACCGGTGACAGAAAAAACACCGCTAATCTCATTAGCAGAAGGAAACACACCGCTGATTCCATTGAATAACTTATCAAAAGAATTGGGTATCACATTATATGGGAAATACGAAGGACTAAATCCTACTGGATCTTTCAAAGATCGGGGAATGGTGATGGCAGTAGCCAAAGCGGTGGAAGAAGGCGCAAAAGCAATCGTTTGTGCTTCTACTGGTAATACCAGTGCTGCAGCAGCAGCGTATGCGACACGAGCAGGAATCAAAGCCTATGTGGTGATTCCAGATGGTAAGATCGCAATGGGCAAGTTGGCACAGGCAATCGTTTATGGCGCGGATATTATTTCTATTCCCGGGAATTTCGATGAAGCACTAAAAGCAGTTAGAGAAATTGCCAAAACAGAAGCTGTGGCCCTCGTGAATTCAGTCAATCCTTACCGTTTGGAAGGACAAAAAACCGCTGCCTTCGAAATTTGCCAGCAGTTGGAGAAAGCGCCAGATGTACTAGCAATTCCAGTAGGAAACGCTGGAAACATCTCTGCTTATTGGAAAGGATTCAAAGAATGGCATGACAAACAAGGGACTTCACTACCAAGAATGCATGGATTTGAGGCAGAAGGTGCCGCAGCAATCGTAAAAGGCGCGGTAATCGAAGAGCCAGAAACAATCGCAACAGCGATTCGGATCGGCAATCCAGCAAGTTGGAAGCTAGCAGAAGCCGCTCGTGATGAATCAAAAGGGTTTATCGATGCTGTAACCGACGAAGAGATCTTGAATGCTTACCGAAAGGTAGCTGCACAAGACGGTGTCTTTATTGAACCAGGATCGGCTGCTTCACTAGCAGGCGTGATTCAGCACGTGAAAAACGGGAAAATTCGTCCTGGTGAAACCGTAGTGGCAGTCTTTACTGGAAACGGTTTGAAAGATCCTGATACAGCTATTCAGGCTACTGAAGTAGCGATCCATAAGATGAGTGATCTAGAAGAAATGCGGCAACACCTGCGTAAAGGAGTGTCTCAACTATGAAGATTCGCGTTCCTGCAACCAGTGCAAATTTAGGACCTGGTTTTGATTCTTGCGGGATTGCTCTCTCAAAATATCTATTCATTGAAATTATGGAAGAAAGTGACCGATGGGAGATCTTACATGAACTTGGCAGTGAAATCCCTAATGATGAAAGTAATCTGCTGTTACGTGTCGCGCTGAAGCTTGCACCTACACTTACACCGCGTAAAATCCGCATGTACTCAGATATACCTTTAGCACGGGGATTAGGCAGCAGTTCATCGGTTATCGTGGCTGGAATCGAATTAGCCAATCGTTTAGGACACCTGAACTTAAGTGATGCACAGAAAGTTGATATTGCAACGGCCATTGAAGGCCACCCCGACAATGTGGCACCGGCAATTTATGGCGATTTTCTGATTACGGCCTTTGATCATGAACATAAACAAACTTATGTTGTTAAACATCATTTTCCGGAATGCGATATTGTTGCTTATATTCCGCAAGAACAATTGTTGACAGAAGCTAGTCGGAATGTCCTCCCTAAAACACTGGACTTTTCAACTGCTGTTGAAGCCAGTGCAATCGCCAATGTGATGATCGCAGCAGTGATCAAAGGGAATCTACCTTTAGCAGGTAAAATGATGCAGGCGGATCGTTTTCATGAGAACTATCGTGAAAAATTAATTCCGCATTTATCCACGATCCGCCAAATTTGTGAAGAAGAAGGCGGCTATGGCTGCTTCCTGAGTGGGGCTGGACCAACTGTCTTAGCGATTGTCCCACCCGAAAAGGCAGATAAGATCTGCCGCCTTCTCCATGCGCTTGAAACCAATGCAGCGATCGAACAGTTGCAGATCGATCGAGAAGGCGTCCAAGTCTTTTAGACTTTTCTGATTTGACACAAGCAAAGATCCCCAGAATAATGGTACAGTCTAGCTGACCATTACTCTGGGGATCTTTTTGTCTAAAATGTATGTGGCTGGTTATTCTTCTGTTTCTGACGTGTAGTAACTATGGTCTTCCAAATTCAATGCATTCAAAATCATGGAAGCTGTCTCTTCAATTGAAAGAGAGGCAACATTAATGACGATGCAGCCTAACTTTTGATAAAGATCATTGGCAAATTCTAATTCAGCCCGGATTTTTTCAATATCTGAATACGCCGTGTCTGGATTCAATCCGTAAGAACGCATCCGTTCTTTACGTATGCTGTTTAAAACGTCGGGATCATTCGTTAACCCAACGATTTTACTCGGTTCGATTTCCCACAACTGCTTAGGAATGTGTGCTTGGGGCACAAGAGGCAAATTCGCCACCTTTAAGTTTTTGTTGGCTAAGAAAAGACTTAGCGGTGTTTTTGATGTTCGGGAAACACCTAACAAAACGACATCGGCTTCGAGAAAACCTCGTGGGTCTTTTCCATCATCGTATTTAACAGCGAATTCCATTGCTTTGATACGTTTGAAATAATTTTTGTTTAAATGATGCAATGCGCCGGGTTCTCGCGATGGAGCGACACCTGTGCGTTTTTCTACCTCGGTGACAGGAGGAGTCAATACATCAAAATGATACAGGTCGGCTTCTTCACAAAAGTGATTGGTTAGCGAGACTAGCTCATCGTTAATCAGTGTGTGCAAAATAATGGCATCGTGTTTTTTGGCATCAGTCAACGCCTGGATCAAGTGTTCTTTGGTGTGAATAAAGGTACGCCGAAATAAGTTGAATTCAACACTTGGGTACTGTGCCATCGTTGCTTGAGCTAATTTGGAGGCCGTTTCTCCTGCTGAATCGGACAAGACAAAAATCGTGACAATCGTTTCTTGTGGGTTCATAGTAAAATCCTCTCTTGCATTTTTGATAATTTCATTATACCATACTTACGATCGCTAAAAATCGGAATGATTTTGATTTACTGGAGGGATTCGATGAAAAATCAACCATTGATTGAGCAAGCTATGTCGATATTAAAAGAACATGGCTATAAATATACCAAAAAAAGAGAAGCTATCATTACTTATTTAGTGAAACGCAACCGTTATTTGCCGGCAAAAGAAATCCATGATTTCATGTCTGAAGAATACCCGGGTCTAAGTTATGACACGATCTATCGGAACCTTCATGATTTTTCTGAGATTGGCATCTTGGAAGAGACTGAATTGAATGGAGAAATGAAATTTCGTTATAATTGCTGCGTGGAATTGGAAGATCATCACCATCATCATTTTATTTGCACGGTTTGTGGCAAAACAAAAGAGCTGCATATTTGTCCAATGGATTTCTTTCAAGAACAATTGCCCGGGTGCAGTATCGAAGGCCATCGTTTTGAAATTCTAGGCAGATGTGAAGATTGTCGCTGATTGTTCGGATTCTAAGATTGAATCAGGAAGTTCATCGACTTTTTTATTAGAATACCTTGACACTTTTTCAGGGGTTAGCTATAATTTTCAAAGGACAGTCTTGTTTTTTGAGATTTTATTTCAATGACAAATACGGTTACTTTTTAAGCTCGGAGGGAGGGAATTTACATGTCAAAAACAGTCGTTCGCAAAAACGAATCACTTGACGATGCTCTTCGTCGCTTCAAACGTTCCGTGTCAAAAGCGGGTACTTTACAGGAATCTCGTAAACGTGAATTTTACGAAAAACCAAGTGTAAAGCGTAAGAAAAAATCTGAAGCAGCTAGAAAACGTAAAAAATTCTAATTTTCTACTGTTTTGAGAATTGGAGCTGGTAGTGTGACGCTACTAAGTACACTGAATGATGACATGAAAACAGCGATGAAAGCCAAAGACAAGGAAACGTTGCAGGTGATTCGCATGTTGAAAGCATCGATTCAAAACGAACAGATCAAAAAAGGTGCCGACTTGAACGAAGAGGAAGAATTGACTGTGTTGTCTCGTGAAATGAAACAACGTCGTGATTCTCTGACTGAATTTGAGAAAGCCGACCGTACCGATCTGGCTGAAAAAGTCAAAGGTGAAATTGCAATTGTTGAAAAATACTTGCCGGCACAACTTGATGAAGCGGAAATTCGCCAAATCGTTGCTGGTGCGATCGAAAAAACAGGGGCTTCTTCTCCGAAGGAATTCGGAAAAGTGATGGGCGCTGTGATGCCTCAAGTAAAAGGCAAAGCAGACGGCAACCAAGTCAATGCGATCGTCAAAGAATTATTAGGGCAAATGTAAGGACACGCCGTAAGCATTTTATTGGATGCTTACGGCTTTTTTGTTCTTTCTTAGTGAGTATTTTTAAGTAGAATCAATGATCGAAAAACAAACTATTAATAAATTGCAAAGAACGCTGCCAAAACGCTTCTTGAAGCTTACAAGTAATTTTGCTTTTAGCGATTGTGTGGTATTATAAACTAGAATGCCTAAAAAAGGAGCTGTAACTTATTTGACAGAAGAGCGTATTTCTTTGGAAATCCAACTGACTCAAAATGATGATATTAGTTTGTTGTTGGGTTCCCATGACAAACATATCAAAGTCATCGAAGATGCTACACAAACAACGATTCATACCCGCGGAGAAATGATCCAAATCATTGGTGAAAAGACAGCCGCTGAAAAAGCCCAATCCGTGATCCATGCGTTGCAAGAGTTGATCAAACGAGGGATCAATATCAGTACGCCAGATGTTATTACGGCATTGAACATGGCAAATAAAGGAAACTTAGATTATTTCACAGATATGTATGAAGAAGAAATCATCAAAGATCGTAACGGTAAGCCGATCCGCGCAAAAAATGCCGGACAAAAGAAATATATTGAAGCCATCAGAACCCATGATGTCGTTTTTGGCGTTGGACCAGCAGGAACCGGAAAGACGTTTCTTGCCGTTGTCATGGCCATTGCGGCATTGAAGAAAGGACAAGTTCAAAAAATCATCTTGACGCGACCCGCTGTTGAAGCAGGTGAAAATCTTGGCTTTTTACCAGGTGATCTGAAAGAAAAAGTCGATCCCTATTTGCGTCCCGTTTATGATGCCCTTTATCAAATCTTTGGTATGGATCATACCAATCGTTTGATGGAACGCGGCGTGATCGAGATTGCTCCGCTAGCCTATATGAGGGGGCGGACTTTGGAAGATGCTTTTGTGATTCTTGATGAGGCACAGAATACCACTATTGCCCAAATGAAAATGTTTTTGACCCGCCTAGGATTTAATTCAAAAATGATCGTTAATGGCGATACAAGTCAAATTGATTTACCAAAAGGAACAACGAGCGGACTGATTCATGCGCAACGAGCGTTAGAAGCAATTCCTAAAATTGCGTTCGCGCACTTTGAAGCAGGAGATGTCGTTCGTCATCCAGTCGTTGCAGACATTATACGTGCCTATGAGGAATCCGATAGTAAAGAACAACGTTGATTGTCGGACAGGAGGGGTAAAATGATCATACAACCGTTACGGAATTTTCGAGAAAAATTAGGCCGCTTTTACCTGCCGCTGCTTATGGTGCTCTTTTTTGTTTTATCTATTGGGATCATGTTTTCCAGTGTAAAACAAAACAATGTCGACTACAGCGAGGGGCAGGTTGCGGAAGAAAATATCCGAGCCAACAAAACGATTGAAAACACAACTGCTACTGAACAAAAACGTACGCTAGCCGCTGAAGCCGTCTCGCCTGAATACACGTATCAAGACGATTTGGCACAAGTTCAACATGAACGGATCAATCATTTGTTTGAATTGATTGATACAGTCAACAAGACTGTCAATACGAAATATGAAGCTGCGGTCAAAGCTGCTGGTGAAAATGAAAATGTTCCTAAACCGGATACAGAAGAGTATATCGCCACTTTAAAAAAAGAATTTGAAAAAATGAGTGATGATGAACTTGATTTTTATCAAGCGCTGACCAATAATTTTTTGTCGACATTATTTTCATTGAATAGTGATCAGCTGAACACGGTAAGAGATTATGCGCTGCAGCTTGTTGATGAACAAATGGCTAAACAGATCCGCCAATCTGAATTGAGTACTTTTCGATCAGAAGCCGAAGAAAAGATCCAGTTTTTGGATGTAACTTCTGAAATGGCAACAGCATTACGCTTTTTAGTCAATCAAGGGATCGTTGTCAACGATTTTCCTAATGAGAAACGAACGGAAGAAGCTCGGCAGGCTGCCAAAGACGCTGTTCAGCCGGTTATGATCTATCAAGGTGAGATCATTGTCCGGGAAGGCTCGCAGATTGATTCAAATGCATTAGAAAAATTGCAGCTTCTCGGTCTGACGAGTCAAACCTTCTCTGTATTTCCGTTGATTGCTTTAGTTTTTACTGCTGCTTTACAGATGCTCATGCTCTTTTATTACACACGGCAGACAAAAAACGAAGACAAACGGATGAATGCTGTGACCTTTTATGTCATTGCGATGATTTTTAGTATTTTATTGATGAAGTTTTTCCAACTATTTCAGTCTGAACTCATCGCGTTCATTCCGTTATTCTTTCCAGCTGCCTTTACCCCGCTGATCTTGAATATATTCTCAAGTCGGCGTTTGGGAATTTTAGCTGCAATGTTTCAAGTGATCAATGCGATTTTCATTTATTTTGATTCCAGCGGTACGAATATGCTGACTACTGTCTTGGTAACCTATTTATTCTCTGGATTGATGGGAACGATGATCAGAAGGGAACGAATCGCCAGTCAAGGACGAACAGCCATTATGTGGGTCATCGTCTTTCCGTTCTTATTAAGTGTCATGTTAGTGATTTTCCAAGGGATGGATTTCGCGAGAGGCAATACCTGGACGACGATCATTTGTGCCTTAGCGGGTTCATTACTTAGCTATCTACTAACGATTGGTTTGCATCAATACATTGAGTTATTGGTCTCAGACAATAGCATGATCGTTCTGAACGAACTAAGTAATCCAAATCACCCGTTACTTAAACAATTACTGGAAGAAGCACCAGGAACCTATCATCATAGTATGATGGTCGCCAATTTGAGTGCTAATGCTGTAGCAGAGATCGGCGGACAAAGTTTACTGACACGGGTCGCTTGTTACTATCATGATATCGGTAAATTAAAGCATGCGAATTTCTTTGTTGAGAATTTACCCGCAGGGGCTGAAAATCCCCATAACTTTTTGCTTCCGGAAGACAGCAAGCAAATCATTTTCGGACATGTGATCGATGGAGCGGTTCTTTTAGAAAATGAGAAAATGCCTCAGATGGTGGTGGATATTTGTCGCCAGCACCATGGAACAACCTTGATGCGTTATTTCTATGTCAAAGCGAAAGAACGTAATCCAGAAGTGACAGAAGCCGATTTTCGCTATCCTGGACCAAAACCACAAACAAGAGAAGCAGGGGTCGTTAGTATCGCGGATAGTTGTGAAGCTGCTGTACGGGCAATGGATAATCCCACAGATCAGAAAATCAAGGAATTTGTTTCGAATTTGATCAATGATCGGATTCTTGATGGACAATTAGATGAGTCCGGACTGACATTGCATGAAATTCGTATCATTGAAAAGTCCTTAGTCAATGGATTGTGTAGTACATTCCATTCACGGATCAAATATCCGAAAATGAAGTCCGAAGCTGAAAAAATGAAAGAAGAACAAGAAAGAAGAGATCGGTAATGGAGATTGCTTTTTTAGATGAAACAAATACAGTGAGTCAAGAGAAAATCAATGAAATTGATGAACTGCTGCAGTATGCGGCAGACTATTTGAAGCTGCCTGAGGATACGGAAATGTCTGTCACCTTCATGGACAATGCCGCTATCCAAATCATCAATCGGGACTATCGTGATAAAGATCAACCGACGGATGTCATCAGTTTTGCTTTAGAAGAAGAAACGGAAGAAGAGTTGCCGATCATCTTTGATGATGAAATGCCAACTATGCCGAGAAATCTCGGGGATATCATGATTTCAGTCGAGCGGGCAAAAGAGCAAGCTAGTGAGTATGGACACAGCTATGATCGAGAATTAGGCTTTTTAGCGCTGCATGGATTTTTGCATATCAATGGTTATGATCATATGACACCAGAAGATGAGAAAGAAATGTTCGGTCTGCAAAAGGAAATATTGGATGCCTATGGACTCAAAAGATAAGAATACAGAAAAAAACAAACAATTTATCACATCCATTGAATTTGCCTTTACAGGAATCAAGACCGTCTTTGACGAAGAGCGCAATATGCGCAAACATGTCTTGTTAGGCATCGTTGCAATCATTGCGGGATTTGTCTTTAGATTAAATCAAATGGAATGGCTCTGGTTGTTATTGTCGGTATTTTTGGTTTGGATCGTGGAAATCGTCAACACAGCCTTTGAAAATGTCGTTGATATGTTTACCGATTTTCACTTCCATCCCATTGGCAAAAAAATCAAAGACATGGCGGCAGGAGCAGTCCTGATGACAGCATTCTTTGCATTGATCGTTGCGGCAATCATTTTTATACCAAAAATTTTAGCGTTCTTTTAGAAAGATAACACACAGAGGAGATCACCTATGACAACACATAAATCAGGCTTTGCTGCCATTGTTGGCCGGCCCAACGTTGGTAAATCCACATTACTTAATCGCGTAGTAGGTCAAAAAATCGCTATCATGAGCGACAAAGCACAAACGACCCGAAATAAAATCCAAGGGGTTTACACAACACCAGATGCACAAATCGTTTTTATCGATACACCTGGAATCCATAAGCCAAAACATCGCTTAGGAGATTTCATGGTGGAAACTGCTTATAGTGCACTACGTGAAGTCGATGTGACCTTATTTATGATCAGTGCCGATCAAAAACGGGGGAAGGGCGATGACTTCATTATCGAGCGGCTGCGGAAAAACGAGACGCCGGTCTTTCTAGTTATCAATAAAATCGATAAAGTACGTCCAGACGAACTTTTAGCTATTATCGAAGATTATGCGACTCAAATGACGTTTGCGGAGATCGTGCCGATTTCGGCAACGGAAGGAAATAATTTTGAGACATTGATGAGATTAGTCATTGATCAAATGCCGGAAGGTCCCCAATATTTTCCTGAGGATCAAATCACAGACCATCCAGAATATTTCATCGTTTCGGAATTAGTGCGGGAAAAAGTGCTGTTACTGACTAGAGACGAAGTGCCTCACTCAGTCGCTGTGGTGGTTGACTCGATGAAACGGGATGAAAATGATAAAGTTCATATTCAAGCAACGATCGTCGTTGAACGGGATAGCCAAAAAGGAATCATTATTGGGAAAGGCGGCAAAATGCTGAAACAAATCGGAACAAAAGCACGATTAGATATCGAGCATTTGTTAGACGATAAAGTTTACTTGGAATTATGGGTCAAAGTTCAAAAAGACTGGCGAGACAAACAAACCTTCCTGACAGACTACGGTTATCGGAACGATGATTACTGATCTTCTCTAAACAAGATCAGCTAAGAAGTTTGATGAGAGAAAAGACAAAGAAAGCTGGAGCAAGCGAAGGGGATTGAGCTGCTTCAGCTTTCTGGTTTAGAAAGGAGCGTTGTTCATGAATTTAGTTGAAACAAAAGGGATCTTGTTATTTACTAGGGACCATAAAGAAAAAGATAAACTGGTCAAAATATTCACTGAATCGGCTGGAAAGCAAATGTTCTATGTAAAAGGTGCCCACCGCAAGAATAATCCTTTAACGCCAGCTTTGCTTTCGTACACTGAAGCGACCTATATTGGAAATATTCGTTCTGAGGGCTTGTCATTCTTGAATAATGCCAAAGATATCCATTCTTTTCGCAAAATCCAAGGTGATATTTTTCTTGCAGGCTATGCTACGTATCTATTGAATCTGGCTGACTCTGCGATCGATGACCGCGTGTACGATCCAAATCTCTATCATTTCTTACATGAAGCTTTGCAGTTGATGGATACTGATAATGATGCAGAGATCATCACTAATATTTTTGAGATTCAGTTGCTGCAGCGTTTTGGGGTCTCACCGATATGGACCCACTGTGCGGTCTGCGGACAAACAGAAGGCCGCTTTGATTATTCCTCGAAATACAATGGCGTCATATGCGAAAAGCATTGGGCCTTAGATGACCATCGTTATCACGGTGATCCAAGGGCAATCCATTTTATTCGTTTGTTTGCACAAATCTCTTATGAACAAATCGCATCGATCAAGTTAAAACCAGAAACGAAGCAAGCCATTCGTCAGGTAATTGATTTATTGTATGATGAATATGTTGGCTTACATTTGAAAAGCAAAAAATTTATTGATCAAATGGGACAGTGGCAAGATATCCTGAAACCCAAAGATCAACGATAAAGTTGGCGAAACTTCTTTGGAGTAGCGCCAACTTTTTTTTTGAAAAGAGCAGTGAAATGACTTGCATCTGGGATTCCTACCAAGAAAGCGACATCTTGGATGTCCAGATGAGGCTCGCCTACCAATAATTCTTTGGCACGATTCAGGCGATAATTCAGCAAAAATTGGGAGGTTGACTGCCCCAAAAAGCGCTGAAAGAGCCGCGACAAATACTGCGGAGTTACAAAAATTTTTTCCGCAAGTTCAGCGACGGTCAATGGATGAGCATAATTGGTTTCGATTTCTTGTAGTACAGGCGCAATGTAGCGTTGGTACAAATGATGCTTTTCATTTGCGTCAGCATTTTGTTGTTGGATCAATGCCAAAAGAAAGTGATAGCAACTGCTGGAAGAGCGCAATGGGTCTAATATTTTTTCTTGATCGTCGCGGATTCGTTGATTGATCCACTCACTGTAAGAAAATAAAGGGCTATCTTGCCCCATCAAGTAGCGCTTTCCACTAAAAGGTTTCAACAATTCCTGTACTAAATCTCCTTGCAGCGTAACAAAGTTTGTCTGCCAGTCTATATGAGGATGGTAACGATGAGGGATGAATGGCAAAATCAAAATGCCAGCCCCAGGAGTTAACACAAAGGATTGATCGTTAAAAAGGACGGTCCCTTGGCCAGCGGTAGTTTGTAACCAGTGATAATATGGATAACCAGTGGGGCGAACCACTTCATCTTGTGCCCAATGATTCCCAATGCTCTCGATACTGACAGGGAGCCGAGGGTTGTTCTGATAGAAATAGATAGACATTGAATTCTCCTTGTTTCGAAATATTATAGAATCATGACAATCCTATTATACTACAACTTTTTGAAAAGCCTTACAATAATAATTATCAATGAGAAAAAGGAGCGTCAAACATGAAAAAAGTTTTTGAACGGTTTTTATTCGGTGGCGATTATAACCCTAATCAGTGGCCGCAAGAAATCTGGCAAGAAGATATGCGAATTTTTAGAAATGCACACATCAATAGTGCGACTATCAATGTCTTTTCTTGGGCAAAAATCCAACCTTCAGAGCACGATTATTACTTTAATGAGTTGGATGAGATGATTGATATGTTGAGTGAAGAAGGCTACGACATTGTATTAGCGACTTCAACAGCGGCGTTGCCAGCATGGATGTTCAAGCGCTATCCAGAAGTGGCTCGAACTGACTATGAAGGGCGGCACCATAAATTTGGACAGCGGCACAATGCGTGTCCTAACAGCTTAGTCTACCAAAAATATGCACAACGATTAGCTGGGAAATTGGCACAACGCTATGGTGGTAACCCGCAAGTCACTTGTTGGCATATCAATAATGAATATGGAGGTGAGTGTTATTGCGAAAACTGTGAGAAAGCTTTTCGGGTCTGGCTAAAAGATAAGTATCAAACCCTTGAGGCATTGAATAAAGCGTGGAATCTGGAATTTTGGGGGCATACTGTTTATGAATGGGACGAAATCGTTCTGCCGAATGCTCTTTCTGAAGGAATCGGTCATGACAAAACCGCATTTGCAGGAATTTCTATCGATTATCGTCGTTTCAATTCTGACAGTCTTTTAGAAAACTTTAAGTTAGAACGGGATGCTATTCGTCAATTCGATAGTCAAACACCGATTACCACGAATTTGATGGGAACTTTTAAAGGACTCGATTACTTCAAATGGGCAAAAGAAATGGATATTGTTTCTTGGGACAACTATCCTTCGTATAATACACCATGGAGTTTCGTTGCAATGACTCATGATTTGATGCGGGGATTGAAGCAAGCGCCGTTTATGTTGATGGAACAAACACCATCCCAACAAAACTGGCAACCATATAATTCATTGAAAAAACCTGGCCAAATGCGCGCGCAAAGCTATCAGACGATCGCTCATGGAGCAGATACAATCCAGTTTTTCCAACTTCGCCGCTCCATTGGTGCTTGTGAGAAGTTTCATGGTGCGGTGATAGAACATGTTGGGCATGAGAACACCCGTGTATTTAAAGAAACTGCAGCATTAGGAGAAGAATTGAGCCGACTGAACGAAGTTTTGGGTAGTGAAACAAAGGCTGAAGTTGGTGTTCTATTTGATTGGGATAATTATTGGGCATTGGAATATACGAGCGGACCAACAGTTGATTTGACTTATGTGCAACAAATCCATCAATATTATCGTTACTTTTATGAAAAGAATATCGCAACCGATTTGGTGTCAGTTGATGCAGATTTCAGCAAGTACCAAGTGCTGGTAGCACCGGTTTTGTACATGGTAAAAGCAGGTATGAAAGAAGCTCTTGAATCCTTTGTGGAACAAGGAGGCACCTTGATCACAACGTATATGAGTGGCATTGTTGACCAGTCAGACAATGTCCATCTAGGCGGCTACCCTGGGCCTTTAAGAGAGCTAGCAGGAATCTGGGTAGAAGAGATTGATGCATTAGCACCAGAGCAGACGAACGTTATCCAATTAAAGGGGGGAAGACAGGGAGAAAGTAACTTAGTCAGTGAGATCATCCATTTGGAGACCGCTGAATCTGTAGCGGACTATACGAGTAACTTCTATGCCGGTTCACCAGCAGTGACCAAAAATCGATTTGGTAAAGGGGTCGTTTATTATATTGGGACTCAACTTGAAAAAGATCTTTTAGATACGATCTTGGATGAAGCAACCAATAGCGCAAATCTAACTGCTGTGATTGAAGGAGAAACAAATCTAGAAATCAGCTGTCGTCATACGGAAGAAGCGGTTTACTATTTTATCATCAATTTTCAGAAGCAAGCGCAAAAGGTGCCGGCACAATTTGTAGGAAAGAAGGACCTACTGTCCGGTAAGCATTTGACTGAAGACTCCGTTGCAGATCAATACAGTGTATATGTAATCAAGGAAGGAAGAAGCGAATGACTGCTTTTGTAATCAAAGACGAATTTTATTTAAATGATCAGCCCATGAAAATTATTTCTGGCTCGATACACTATTTTCGAGTTGTGCCTGCATATTGGCGGGATCGCTTAGAAAAATTACGTTTGATGGGTTGTAATACAGTCGAAACGTATGTGCCTTGGAATATGCATGAACCGCAGGAAGGAAAGTTTGACTTTAGCGATAATCTTGATTTGCGGCGCTTTATTCAGCTTGCACAGGAGGTAGGGCTGTATGTGATCCTTCGTCCAGCACCTTATATTTGTGCGGAATGGGAATTCGGGGGCCTTCCTTATTGGCTGTTAAAAGATCCCTTCATGAAGATTCGCTTTGACTATCCACCGTTTATGGAAAAGATCGCTCGATACTTTACACAGCTTTTTTCTCAAGTGAGTGATTTACAGATCACTCAAGAAGGACCAATTTTGATGTTGCAAGTTGAAAATGAATATGGCAGTTATGGAAATGACAAAAGTTATTTGCGAAAGTCTGCTGAACTAATGCGTCACAATGGCATTGACGTGCCCTTATTTACGTCAGATGGTCCTTGGCTGGATATGTTAGAGAACGGTTCGATCAAGGACATCGCACTGCCAACCATCAACTGTGGATCAGACATTAAGGAGAATTTTAGAAAACTTCAAGAATTCCATGGGAAGAAGCAGCCATTGATGGTCATGGAATTTTGGATAGGCTGGTTTGATGCATGGGGAGATGACAAGCACCATACCACATCGGTAACCGACGCTGCTAATGAATTGCGGGACTGCTTAGAAGCTGGCTCCGTCAATATTTATATGTTCCATGGTGGCACGAACTTCGGCTTTATGAATGGTGCCAACTATTATGAGAAATTATCACCAGACGTTACTAGCTATGACTATGATGCGTTGTTATCGGAATGGGGCGATGTGACACCTAAGTATGAAGCATTTCAACAAGTCATAGGTGAAATTACCGAAATCCCATCCTTTCCTTTGACTACAAAAATCGCCAAACGGGCTTATGGTAGCTGGAAAGTTAGTCAGCGAGTTTCTCTCTTTGAGACACTAGCTAGCATCAGTCAACCAGTCAAGCACAATTATCCTTTAACGATGGAACTGTTAGATCAAGCTACTGGCTATGTCTATTATCGTTCGCAAATTGGCAAATCGCGTGTGATCGAAGACTATCGACTGATCCATTGTCAGGATCGAGCCCATACGTTTATTAATAATCAGCTGCAATTTATTCAATATGATCAGGAAATCGGACAAAAGAAGACTCTCACACTAACGGAGGAGTCAAATGAGTTAGGGATCTTGGTTGAGAACATGGGACGGGTCAATTACTCCGTCCAAATGAATCATCAATACAAAGGTATCAAAGACGGAGTGATCGTCAACGGTGCGTTTCAAAGTGAATGGGAAATATACAGTCTACCGATGGATAATCTTGATCAAGTAGATTTTTCCGGTCACTGGCAAACGGGACAACCGAGTTTCTCCAAAGTGAGCTTTCAAGTGGATGAATGCGCAGATACATTTGTAGAACTGCCGGGCTGGGGCAAAGGATTTATTGTGATCAATGGGCATAATATTGGTCGTTTCTGGGAGAGAGGACCGCAAAGACGGTTATATATTCCAGCTCCTTATTTACGAGAAGGAAACAACGAGGCTGTGATTTTTGAAAGTGACGGTCGGGTATCAGATATGATCATCTTTCACGATCAGCCGGACTTAGGCCCTAATTAATTGCTTTTATATTTTTTGATTGACAAAGTCCCTATACAGCTACTATGATAAGGATAATCAAATAAATACGTTGATCGGAAAAAAGAAAGAAGCCAGAGTCATCCAGCGAGCTTGGGATAGTGAAAGCCAAGTTGAATCCTTTTTTCGCAGGCATCCGGGAGTATGACTCAATGAAGCTGCCGAGTAATCGGAAGTAGGGTGGAACCGCGAGAATATCGTCCCTATATCTATGCGCAAGTATAGGTATAGGGATTTTTTGGTGTGGTTCACCATTGCTCGAATCACTGTGATCGACCTGTAAAACAGGACATACAAGTCCTTGTTAGCGAACCCTGCTGGTAGAAGTGACTGCAGGAGTAACACAGAAGAGACGAGCAGATGTGAAACAGTAGGCTCGCAGGGAGAACGTAGTACCTGTGTCCTATTTCATGAAAAACTCAACCTTTGCGGTAGAATCAATGACTTAGAAAAGGAGGGGACTCTCATGCCATTTGATATGACGATTGCTGCATCAGAATTCAAAGAAAAAAAATTAAAAGTGTTAGCAAGTATTCCATTGCAAATCTTAGTCAAGCAAGATGATCAACTAGTCAAAGAGTTAACAACAAAACCGGACCAAATGTTGTATGATTTGTCAGATGTTTTGACGGATGACCATGTTGTTGAAGTAAAATTGATTCCAGGTCATGTTGTTGAATTTTATCCAGTAGTCAATGCGTTGTAAGAAAGGAAGAAAATAATGAGTAAATTAACCGTTCAAGAAATGATCTTGACTTTACAGAAGTTCTGGTCTGATAACGGCTGTATGCTAATGCAGGCGTATGATACCGAAAAAGGAGCAGGAACCATGAGTCCGTATACTTTTTTACGTGCAATTGGACCGGAGCCTTGGAACGCCGCCTATGTGGAGCCGTCTCGCCGACCGGCTGACGGCCGTTATGGAGAAAATCCCAACCGTTTGTATCAGCACCATCAATTTCAAGTGGTGATGAAGCCCTCTCCAGAAAATATTCAAGAATTATACCTTGAAAGTCTGCGTTTGCTAGGGATCGATCCGCTAGAACATGATATTCGCTTTGTAGAAGACAACTGGGAAAATCCTTCTATGGGTTGTGCTGGTCTAGGTTGGGAAGTTTGGCTAGACGGCATGGAGATCACTCAGTTTACTTACTTCCAACAAGTTGGAGGATTGGCCTGCAAACCCGTTACTTCAGAGATCACCTATGGACTAGAACGTTTAGCATCTTATATCCAAGAAGTTGAAAGTGTCTATGATCTGGAATGGTCGACAGGGGTCAAATACGGCGAGATTTTCCGTCAGCCTGAATTTGAACATTCAAAATATTCCTTTGAAGTCAGCGATCAAGAGTTATTGTTAAGCAATTTTGACCGCTTTGAGGCAGAAGCAAAACGCTGTATTGATGAAAACCTCGTTCATCCTGCATATGACTATATTTTGAAATGCAGTCATACATTTAACCTGTTAGACGCTCGAGGAGCTGTTTCGGTAACTGAACGTGCTGGATATTTGGCTCGTATCCGTAATTTAGCAAGACAAGTTGCCAAGTTATTTGTCGCTGAACGGGAAAAACTAGGTTATCCATTATTAGCGCCAGAAGAAGCGGAAAAATTGATTGCGGGAGGGAAATAAAATGGCACAAAACCTATTATTAGAAATCGGTTTAGAAGAAATGCCAGCACATGTTGTCACGCCAAGCATGAAACAGCTACAACAAAAAACGGCGGAGTTTTTGACAGCTCATGCACTGCAATTCAGTTCGATCGAAGCTTATTCTACACCTCGACGTTTAGCTGTATATGTGACTGGGATTCCGGAAAGTCAAGCTGATACGCAAGAAGAAGTGAAAGGACCTGCCAAAAAAATTGCAATCGATGCCGATGGCAATTGGTCAAAAGCAGCCCAAGGGTTCGTTCGTGGACAAGGATTGACCACAGATGCAATTACCTTCAAAGAATTAAATGGTGTGGAGTATGTCTATGTCACCAAGCATATTCAAGGTAAACCAGCGCTTGAAGTTTTAACTGGTTTGAAAGAGGTCATTACTAGTTTGGCGTTCCCAGTAACAATGCACTGGGCAAATTTCGATTTTGAGTATATCCGGCCAATCCACTGGATCGTAGCATTGTTTGGCGCTGAAGTCGTACCATTTACAGTCCTTGACGTAGTAACAGATCGGAAATCCCGTGGCCATCGTTTCCTTGGAGAAGAAGTCACCTTTGAAACTGCCGATGACTATTTGAGTCAAATGGAACGCCAATTCGTGATCGCTGATCCATCCAAAAGACAGCAATTGATCGTAGACCAAATTGAGGCAATTGCTAAAGAAAACAACTGGCGGATCGATCTTGATGAAGATCTTTTAGAAGAAGTGAACAACTTGGTAGAATATCCGACTGCTTTTGTCGGTGACTTTGATGAAAAATATCTTTCAGTTCCAGAAGAAGTCTTAGTCACTTCGATGAAAGAACATCAGCGGTATTTTGATGTGCGCACCCCAGAAGGTGTTTTGTTGCCCCATTTCATTTCAGCAAGAAACGGCGATCGGGTAAAAATCGATAATGTAGTCAAAGGAAATCAGAAAGTATTGACAGCGCGTCTAGAAGACGCGGAATTCTTTTACAATGAGGATAAGAAACTTACCATCGATCAATGTGTGGAGAAACTAAAACAAGTCACTTTCCACGAAAAAATCGGTAGCTTATATGAAAAAATGCAACGGGTAGCTGTTATTGCTCAAATCATTGGAGAAACCGTCGGATTGTCTGAAGATGAAAGAACAGAATTGAAACGTGCATCAGAAATCTATAAGTTTGATTTAGTAACGAATATGGTCGGTGAGTTTCCGGAATTACAAGGAGTCATGGGTGAAAAGTATGCTCTCTTGCAAGGAGAAACACCGCAAGTGGCACAAGCGATCCGTGAACATTATATGCCTGTCTCTGCTGAAGGTGCGTTACCTGAATCAAGCGTTGGAGCAATTTTAGCAATTGCTGATAAGTTAGACAGTTTACTGTCATTCTTTGCAGTGGGCATGATTCCAAGCGGATCGAACGATCCATACGCATTGCGCCGACAAACTTATGGCATCATTCGGATTATTGCTGAGAAACGTTGGTACTTCCCGTTAGCCCGTTTACAGGAAAAAATCCGCACAGCAATCAATGAACAGCCATCAGTCTATGGCATTCAATTGAACGAAGGACAAGAGCAAGTCATTGATTTTGTTGACGGACGTCTGCGTCAATTCTTAGCAACGAAAAACATTCGTCATGATGTGATCGAAGCAGTGATCAACTCTCGTCAAGGCGATATCAGTCTTTTGTTTGAAGCTGCTCAAATGTTGAGAGCACATTTGAATGATTCTGATTTCAAACCATCGATGGAAGCTTTGACAAGGGTCATTAATCTTGCGAAAAAGGCAGATCTTGAACACAAACAAATCAATCCTGAATTGTTTGAGAACGAATCAGAAAATACGCTTTATGAGGCAGTGGTCGCCATTGAAGATAAGTTCCCGCAACAAACGATGGAACAAAACTATCAAAGCCTAGTTTCATTGAGACCATTGATCGAAGCTTATTTTGATCAGACAATGGTCATGGTAGATGATGAGGCAATACGTCGCAATCGTTTTGCATTATTGGATAAGATCGCCAAAATGAGTTTGGCAGTAGCCAGCCTTGATGCTTTAGTCACAAAATAAGATTTGATCCAGCTAGTGTCCAACAATGTGTGTTTGGATACTAGCTGAATTCCTAAAAAAGCCTAGCCATCTTCATTTACTTGAAGATGGCTAGGCTTTTTATATACGCGTCAATTTAACGACAACTTCACAACGAGCAGTTTGAGGAAACATGTCAACAGACTGTAGATACTCAATCTTGAAGACAGACGCTAATTTGACCAAATCACGGGCTAATGTTGAAACATTACAAGAGATATAAACCATTTTCTTTGGCGGCTGAGCAACTAACGCTTGCAACAGGTGGTCATCTAATCCAGTTCGAGGGGGATCAACCACAATACTGTCGGGTCTAAAACCAGCAGCAAACCATTTAGGGAGTAAGTCTTCAGCAGTTCCTGTTTCATAATGCGTATTATTTGCTTGGATTCGACGGGCATTTTCTTTGGCATTTTCGATTGCTTGCGGAATGATGTCCATCCCACGGACTTCCTTTGCATGTTTTGCGAGGCTTAGTCCAATCGTTCCAACACCACAATAGGCATCAACGACGGTTTCATTTTTGGTCAATGCCAGTGCTTTGATTGCTTCGTCATAAAGTATACTAGTTTGTTGCGGATTCAGTTGGAAGAATGCACGAGGAGAAAGGTCGAATGTTAATTCCTGCAATCGTTCTTCAATCGCTTCTTTTCCCCAGAGATGTAAAGTTTCATCCCCCATGATCACCGAGGTCTTCTTGCTTTGGACATTTTGCATGATCGAAACTACTTGAGGCATGCGTTGATTGATTTCTCGAATCAAGGCATTTTTCTGTGGCAGTTTGCTAGAGTTCGTGATAAAAACGACTTGTACTTCGCCGGTCGCTCTGCCCACTCTGACCATCAAAGTCCTCAGGATGCCGCTGTTTTTTCTTTCATCATAGATTGGGAGTTGATACTTGTTCAGTAGCTGCACAAGGCCATTGATCACATCTTGGGTTGCTTTTTCTTGGACGAGACAATCATCAATCGCCACTAAACGATGAGAATCCATTTCGTAAAGACCAGCTTCGATTCGTTTTGATTTTGTATCATATCGCAACTGAAATTGCGCTTTGTTGCGATAGTGCCATGGTTCTTCCATGCCAATCGTATCTTTTAAGATATACTTCTGATAACCTTTGGGCTTAAATTTGGTTAATGCTTGTTTTAATAAGTCTTTCTTAAAGTCTAGCTGCTTTTCATAAACAAGATGCTGTAATTGACAGCCCCCACAACGATCATAAAATTTACAAGGGGGGAGAATACGGTCGCTGCTTTTTTTGATGATTTTGGTCATTCTCGCTTCTGCAAACCTCGGAGTTGCTTTGGTCACTTCTGCAATCACTTCTTCCCCCGGAAGAACTCGCGGGACAAAGACGATCAATTTTTTATAATAGCCGATTCCTTCTCCGTTGATTCCTAAACGTTTGATCGTCAGTTGTAGTTTTTGACCGTTTTTAAGTTGTACGTTTGCCATGATTGCTCCTTATCGATAAATAGTCTCTCTATTTTACCATACTTTTTATAGCTCTTTTGAAGGAATTTCCCCTTTTTTGTGATAAACTAGAATATACGTTCGTGAGGTGAAGAAAATGATAACGATCATTCGTATCAGTAAGGGAAAAGGTCCCTTTTACGAAGTAGAATGCTCCAATGGAGAATCTTTGCGGGTTTCTGAGGATCTTCTGGTTCGTTTCCGTCTTCTAAAAGGAAAAGAAGTGACGGAAGAAGAGTTGACCGAAATCAAAAAAAGCTCCGGTTTTGATATTGGGCTGC
The DNA here is from genome assembly GCF_051909435.1 of Enterococcus sp. 125944. Lineage (NCBI taxonomy): Bacteria > Bacillati > Bacillota > Bacilli > Lactobacillales > Enterococcaceae > Enterococcus > Enterococcus sp. 125944. Next base: position 43,076 of record NZ_JBQASY010000002.1, read on the forward strand.
AGCAAGCAATGAATTACATTAGCTATCAACTACGTTCCGAAAAAGAAGTTCGTACCTATCTAAAAGACAAAGAAATCAATTTAGAGGATCGCCATTTGGTCGTGCAGCGATTGAAAGAACTAAATTTACTTGATGACCGTACCTACGGAGAAAGCTACTTGCGGACACAAATCCGTTTAGGAGACAAAGGGCCATCAGTCATCAGTCAGCAACTAAAACAAAAAGGGCTGTCTGAAGAAGTGATTCAAGAAGTGATGCCGTTATATACAGAAGAAAAGCAATTTGATGTCGGCTATCATACTGCCGAAAAAGCATTGCGTCGGTTCCAAGGGAAAAGTCACAAAGAGATGATGCAGAAACTATCGCTGCACCTAATGCAAAAAGGGTTTAGACAACCAGTTATCCAATTAATTTTAGATGAACTGCCTACAGATAGAGACGACGAAGAGGAAAACGCAGCTTTGCAAAAAGAGGGTCAACGACTTTTGCGAAGACATCAGCGGTTGCCTTTGAATAAAAGAAAAATGAAAATCAAACAAGGTCTTTACCAAAAAGGTTTCGCTCTGGATGCGATCCAACAATTTTTAGATGAGGAAGTTATGGATGAATAAACAGTGGGAAAAGTGGTCAAAAGAGGACATTCGTTCTTTCCAAGACAAGTTTTTGAATTGGTACCATGATGAAAAAAGGAATCTCCCCTGGCGAGCAACCAACGATCCCTATGCAATCTGGATCTCGGAGATCATGCTCCAGCAAACAAGAGTGGACACCGTCATTGGCTATTATTACCGCTTTATGGAACAATTTCCAACCATCAAAGATTTAGCTGGTGCAGAAGAGCAGAAGCTTTTGAAGGCTTGGGAAGGATTAGGTTATTACTCTCGTGCTCGCAATTTAAAAGCTGCCGCTCAACAAATCATGGCAGAGTTCGATGGAGAGATGCCACAGACCATCACTGATATTCGTTCGTTAAAGGGGATTGGTCCTTACACTGCCGGGGCGATCGGCAGTATCGCTTTTGGATTGCCGGAACCTGCAATCGATGGCAATGTGATGCGTGTAGTGAGTCGTTTGTTTTGTATTGAGGCAGATATAGCTAAAGCGAGTTCTCGCGGAGTCTTTGATGAAGCAATGCGTACAATCATTTCTCACGATGAGCCAGGAGAATTCAATCAAGCTTTGATGGATCTTGGTTCAAGTATTTGTACGCCGACTTCGCCATTATGCGAGGAATGTCCACTGCAAGAATATTGTCTAGCCTATCAACAGGGAACACAAACCGACTTTCCCGTAAAATCAAAAAAAGCGAAGCCAAAAGATGTGTATTACATTGCTGGAGCTATTGAAGAAGATGGCCGCTTTTTATTGGTGCAGCGACCAGAAACTGGCTTGTTAGCCAAAATGTGGCATTTTCCGCTTTTGGAAGTGGATCAGGCGACCTATACGCAATTATTGGCTTATTGGCAAGACCAACAGTTAACATTGGATGCAGTTGCAGAAGAACCAGCTCCGATTTTCCCTGAATTTCCCGTCGTTTGGCAAAAAAGACATCTTGGTGAGGTTACTCACATCTTTAGTCATTTGAAATGGCACATACTGCTTTTTTATGGACGCACACCGTCGGAATTCTCGTTAGAACACAGTCAATGGGCTGCGCCAGAAGAATTTGAACAGTATGTCTTTCCCAAACCTCAGTTGAAATTAGTCGAACAATTGAAGAAAAATCATAAAGTCGATAAACATTTCTAGGCAAAGGGTTGTTTTATTGCTATAATATTTACGATATCGGTGTAATGAACACCCAAACAAAACGCAAGTTTTCTTGCTGAGGGAAGGGTTGCTATGCGAGTTCCAAAAGAAGGAGAGTTTGTCAGCATCCAAAGCTACAAACATGACGGCAATTTGCATCGAACGTGGCGGGATACTATGGTCTTAAAGACGAGCGAATTCTCAATGATTGGTGTCAATGATCATACATTGGTGACTGAATCGGATGGAAGACGCTGGGTTACCCGTGAGCCAGCTATTGTATATTTTCATAAAAAATACTGGTTTAATGTAATCGCAATGATCCGAGAAAAGGGGGTTTCCTATTATTGTAATCTCGCTTCACCGTATTTGCTTGATGAAGAGGCCTTGAAATATATTGATTATGACCTTGATATCAAAGTATTTCCTGATGGTGAGAAACGTTTACTAGATGTGGATGAATATGAGCTTCATAGCAAGATCATGCATTATCCGCAGGACATTGATTTTATTTTAAAAGAAAATGTCAAAATTTTAGTAGATTGGATCAATAATGGCAAAGGACCATTTTCTGAGGGGTATGTGGACATTTGGTATGATCGCTACAAGCAGTTGTCTCAGAAATAGCAAGGAGTAGCCGTAAAGGGTCACTTCAATGTGCAAAAGACTCGACTTTAATTCGAAGTCGAGTCTTTTTGTATCAAAACAAAGTATAAATTTCTAATTATCTTTTTATATTTTCTTAAATGCTCGTAAAGCCTTATTCTATGTGCTTTCGAGTATTTTTACTGTAGGAAGATACTTCACGTTTCTTTGCATATTTCCTCATGTCTTAGCTGTCAGAAGTGGTAAATAAGTAGTAAATTCATTTGTACTACTAAGCAACAAGACGCTCCTGTTGCTTCTCTTTATTCAAGCGTTTCATTTCTGCCATTGCAGAATCGAATGTTGCATGTGCGTAATAGTTCAGCGTCATGGCTATATTAGCATGTCCCATAATGTACTGTAATGCCTTTGGATTCATTCCTGCATTTGCATAGTTGGTACAGAATGTATGTCGCAAACTATGTGGAGTGATGTGTGGCAATTTATCCTCGTTATACTTATTGTATTTCTTAACAAGACCTTTCATCATGCCGTTGTAATCACTTGCCACTTTTGGATAGTTCTTTCTATTAAGAAAGAGGAAATCACTATATCCATCAATCTCAACACGCTTATCATTCTTTCGATTCGCTAACACTCGCTTAAATGCTTGATAGGCTTCTTCAACCATAGGAACTTGACGTTCGCCACTTTTGGTCTTTGGTGTTTCAATGTAGTACCCAATTTCAGTATCTCTCAATAGCTGATGGTCTATATTGACAAGACGATTCTCAAAATCTAAATCTGGAAGTGTCAAACCACCAAACTCTGAAATACGAAGACCTGTTTTTAAGAGTATCAGAATTTCATCATAATTTTTGCTGTAGGTTTTATCAGCTTTTGCAAAGGCTAACAGTTTTTCTTCCTGTTCTTCTGTTAGTACGGTCTTAGGGACAGTATCATCATCAAGAACTGCTTTCAGTTGAAAGTCAAATGGATTCTTCCGAACACAATCATCTTGTATAGCAATATAGAATGAAGCCTTTAAAGAACGTTTGTAGTTATTGATGGTTTGATAAGCATAACCATTTTCACTCATTCTAATAGCCCATTCTTTAGCGTCTGATGGCTTAATACTGTCAATACTTCTTACACCTAACTTGTCTTTCTTCAAAATATCCATAAGATATTTGCGTCCAGTTTCAGTGTTTTTTCTAACCTTTGGTCTTTGAGCGTTCTGTTTTGCGTAAAGCTGGCAGAGTGTCATTTTCTTTCCTACAACATCAATACCATCATGAATGTCTTTCTGTAACTCTGCGATTTTCTCTCTAAGTGAGATACAATCACGCTTTCCTGCTGGTACTCGGTCTGTAGCCACAAGTTTCCACGAGTAAACAAATTGCGGTTCTCCAAATGAATCTATATATTTGTATAAGTATCTTCCGTCTTTTCGTTGGCTCTCTCCAGTCTTTAAGATTCGACCTTTATTGTCACGTCTTTTTTCTGACATGGCATTTGCTCCTTTCCTTTATGGAAAGAGCCTTGATACGACTTAATACTATTTTATCATATACAAGACCCTTTGGCGACGCTAGATTGCGTCCAATGTATCTATAATTTTTTCAAATTGTTTTCGTTTAATCTGAATACGATTGCCATTCATAATCAGCCAATTTGCATTTTTATTTTCCTCTGCCAAGCGTCGTAGCTTGTTTTCGCCAATACGAAAATATTTTGACGCTTCTTCAATGGTTAGGGTATAACGTTCCCAAATAGGAATGTCAGTCTGCTTCATAAAATCCTCCTTTCCAAATCACTTATTTGGATTTCATAAAAGTTGTTTTACCAGCAATCGAACAGCTTTAGCAAAGCTCACGGGAGTTCCACCCCTGCATGGTTCTCATGTAGCCATACTCATTGCCTGCGACGGTTTTATCACGCTCGGACTATTGACTGTATGGGAGTATCATTATCACGATAAGAATGTCGTTGCAGGCAATCCTGCTAAAGATTGCTTCTCGGATCACTAACATGAATCGCTCGCTATCTTTATAAGATAGGTCATGGCGGTTAGTTCCGTTGGCTCTTTTCTTATCGAAACGTATTCGATTACTTTTATTCAGTTTTCAAAGAACAATGGCTCGTTAGCCTATCAAAACACATTGAAAGCTCAATATGCTTTGGTGGAATAACAAACCTCCCTGTTCGGGAAGCGTGGAATGGTTTAGCACGCTTCCACGAAAGGAGAGAGGATATTACTTAATTTCAAATGACAAAATCTTTGTAATCAGTCTGGTTTCCATTCTTCCACGTAAGACTTCATCAACGACCATACTTTGATTGCCATATTCATCTTTCATAAGTCGTAGGGAACGCTTCGTTATGTACCCTCTGTAATGATGTAGAATCTGGTTAATCGCTTCGGTATCGCCATCTGTTGCCTTTACAATGAGAGGAAAGGGAATCATAGGATATTGTGTTTTCATTCTTCAAATTCCTCCATAAACTTTTTAATTAAGGCTAGTCCACTGGTTCTATGCCGATAGACAGTAGAACGGTTCAATTTCAACAGGTCTGCAATTTCTGAATCGCTCATGTCCATAAAGTAAAACAGCAGTAGAATTTCACGTTTCTTGTCTGGCAACTCACGTAATGCTTCACTCAACAAATCATTTTCAACGCCTACTGATAACCCATTGAGTGTAAAAATCTGAAAGTCAGTTGAATAGTTATCTGTTGTCGCAAACTGGCTAACAAGATAATCGCCAACATCCGAAAAGGACACCTCACGCTTTGCAATCCTTGAAAGATAAAGCATATAATTCTTTCGCTCGTCTTCCATAGCACGTTTACAGATATAGTCAAACTGATTTTCTATTGTGGTCTGAAAAGAAGATGGTTTCATGTTTCTCACCCCCTTTCTGTCTAGGAAAGGAAGTGAGCCTTGCTCGTTTATCTCCTTTCACTCTTAGTCCCAATGTGAAAGGGGGATTTGTTGCATTACTGATAAATAAACTTTGTAAAAAAGTTCTGAATAGCCAAAAAAGCATATAAACAGATTTATTTCTCTGTTTACATGCTTCTGTTATTCTATCTATATGATTTATAAAACCACATTGGTGGACGTACTTATCTATTGCAGATAGACGACTTTTTTTGACAAGAACCCAATGTAAGGAAATTTATTGTATATGATGTACTTCATGGCGACGTTGACCTCCAACAAACCGCCATTTGGAAGTAATATACAATATTTTAACAGCGTAAATAGCACTACCATATAACGGTTTTTTTTATTGGCGTTTAGTAGTGCTTTTTATTAAATATAAACCTATAAACCATATAACACGTTTTTCTATACCTGTTTTTAATTCAGTAGGAACAATAAAATGTATAGAGGTGGTCTACTATGCGTAAAAAAGAAGATAAATATGATTTTAGAGCCTTTGGTTTAGCCATTAAAGAAGCTCGATTGAAACGAGGTTTAACTCGTGAACAAGTGGGAGCATTGATTGAAATTGACCCACGGTACTTAACTAATATTGAAAATAAAGGGCAACACCCCAGCATACAAGTTCTTTATGACCTTGTATCGTTACTTCATGTTTCCGTTGATGAATTTTTCTTACCTGCTAATAACTTGGTAAAAAGCACCCGACGATTACAGATAGAGAAATACATGGATAGCTTTACAGACAAAGAACTATCCTTAATGGAATCTTTAGCCAGCGGTATCAACGAAGCAAGAAACATCGAAGACTAATTAAAAGAATCCATACATAACGGAAAGAGCCGATAAAATGAGATTGTATTAATCTCATTTTATCGGCTCTGCGTCTTTGCGTCTGGCTCTGTAATCACAGTTACTTTGAACTGCTTTATTTCAATTAAATTTTCTTGTCTGCATTTCGGACAATAGAGGGGGAATTTTTTTAATTCAGTATCTTCCCTTATCTTTAATCGTGTTTTATTTCCACATACAGGACACAATATCCACTTGTAGTTTATAATAACTATCTCCTCCTTTACACTTTAATTCAAATCTTTATTAAAAAATATTTCATCTTATTTAACAAGAAACCATATTTATATAACAACATAAAATACACTAAGTTATTTTATTGAACATATATCGTACTTTATCTATCCGACTATTTGGACGACGGGGCTGGCAAACAGGTTCACCGGTAGTAACATGGTACCCTTTTAACTCTGTTAAACAAACACTACGTCCATTTGTAAAGAAAGTTAAATCACTACGATATTCTTGAATACACCGAGCAGGGATTTCTCCACTAAGAATGACCTCATTATTTTTCAATTGAGTGTCTACGATGTTCGCACAATATTTAGGAGCATCGTTGTATGCTCGTGAAAGATATTCCTGTGGCGCATAAATTTTAAAACTAAGATATGGCTCTAACAATTCTGTTCCAGCTTTTTTTAAGACTTGTTCCAATACAATAGGAGCAAGCATCCGAAAATCTGCTGGGGTACTAACAGGGCTATAGTATAAGCCATACTTAAAACAGATTTTACAGTCCGTCACATTCCAACCATACAATCCTTGTTCACAGCCATAGCGTATCCCTTCCATAACTGCATTTTGAAATGATTGATTTAAGTATCCAAGAGAAACCGAGCTCTCATACTGCATTCCACTTCCCAACGGAAGCGGTGATACAGATAAACCAATGGAAGCCCAGAAAGGATTTGGCGGCACTTCGATGTGAATGGTATATTCTGCATTTTTTAACGGTCTCTCCATATAAATGACTGTAGGCTCTTTTAGTTCTATCTCCACATGATACTTTTCTTGCAACAGTGCACTAATCACTTCCATTTGTACTTTCCCTAAGAAAGAAAGTATAATTTCATGTGTCGTAGAATCCACGTAATATCGTAGAAGCGGATCACTATCTGAGATTTCCAAAAGGGCATCAAGCAACATTTCTCTCTGTTCAGGTTTACTCGGTTCAACAGTTGTTTGTAGTAGAGGGTGCGGATTTTCAATCTTTTTTCTCTGTGGCAATAGTTTTGTATCTCCAAGAACACTATTTAACTTCAAAAACTCATTTTGCAAAATAACAATTTCTCCAGAATAAGCTCTATCAATCTTACATAATTCACCATTTATTGAAGTATACATTTCTGTAACTTTTATTTTTTCTTTTTCTGATACTCTAACCGAATCTCGTAAATGTAGTACTCCACTATAAAGGCGTATATATGCAAGACGTTGTCTTTTTTTTGTATATTCAATTTTGAAAACAATTCCGCAAAGTTCAGACGGACCTCGATGTGTTGATGAATAAAATTTATTCGTAATAACTTCTATAAGGTTATCAATCCCTATATTACTTTTTGCACTTCCATGATAAAGAGGGAACAGAGAACAATTCTGAAATCTTATGCTTTCCTCTTGTTCGAGTTCCAATGCTTCTAATGATTTACCGGACATATATTTCTCTAAAAGGTCATCGTTTCCCTCTATTACCGTATCCCATTGTTCAGATTCGGTAAAGTTCGTCACACACATATTAGGATACAGTTCTACCTTCTGTTTGATTACAATTTCGGCAGAAAGTTTCTCTTTAATATCCTGATAAACCGTTGATAAATCAATTCCATTTTGGTCAATCTTATTGATAAAAAAGATTGTGGGAATCCCCATTTTCCTAAGTGCATGAAATAATATACGAGTTTGTGCTTGTACGCCATCTTTTGCAGAAATCAGTAGAATTGCCCCATCTAAAACTGATAATGAACGATATACTTCTGCTAAGAAATCCATATGTCCTGGCGTGTCTATGATGTTCACCTTCGTATTTTCCCACTGAAAAGAGGTTATTCCTGTCTGAATTGTAATTCCTCTCTGACGTTCTAAAAGCGTATTATCCGTCCTCGTTGTACCTTTGTCCACGCTTCCTAATTCTGTAATCGCTCCACTGTTATATAATAAGCTTTCTGTTAAGGTAGTTTTTCCTGCATCAACATGAGCTAAAACTCCAATATTAATAATTTTCATGTGATTTTCCTCCATTCAAAAACCCAAAAGGGCATAAAAATCCCAGTGATAAATACTTTTATCACTGGGATTTTTATGCATAACCATAGGTATACAAAGCATACAGATATTCTCTGGATACTTTAGAATCACATGATAAAGGTATTCTTAAACTGGGTACAAAAAACTAAGCCCTCCTAAAAAAGGACATCTAATTATTTGTTCCCGCTATCAAATTGACAGTTTATTTAAGAATACCTTGCCGCATATTTATTAACTCCTTTTAAATAGTCACTTAAATAATAGCACGTAAGAGCATATTTGTAAAGGAATCTCCAATTTTTTATCAAAAAGAGTACATGATTACAAAGTATCTGTAATCATGTACCAATATTTGTTATTTTACAATCTTCCAATTACTCCCGTTCTTTTCAAGTACCAAATCAAATTGAGATACCTGCGTTGCTTTGGTCTGCTGGTCGATATACTCCACTGTCAGCGATACCGTGACTTGATTATCCTTACGATTGTGAATAGGATTTACCAGTTCTTGAAAGATGTACTCTTTTCCGATTGGTTTTAATATCCCGTCATTCACATAGTAGGAAAGTTCACTGGCTGTCGCTGTAGGATAGAGCTTGAAGAACGTCGTTAAAAACTCATTGATTTCATTGGTTGTAATGGAATCAACCGTCCCCTCACTTTCAATGGCTTTTGGTTTATAACTTGATTTCTTAGGTATGTTGGTAATGGTCGGATTCTTAACCAGTACCATATTTCCAGAACCATCTACATAGACACTCACTATATAAGCAGAGTGGACGGTCTTTGTATTTTCTCCCTCTGTAATGAGCTGGTCTACACTGTAGGTTACATTAAACTCATTGTCGCCAGTTGGCTCTACCGTCCATATCTGAAATCCTCTTACAGAAGACGATACAGGAATATCTTTGCGTACTGTATCAACATTGAGAGCTTGAAGTTCATCTGTCAGATAGCCTTTTAGACTTTCCATTCGATTATCAATGGACTTATCGGATTGCTCCCATGAATAGTAGACTTTCGCAAAGTTCTCTACAAAATTTTCTACATGATGAGTATCAACGTATTCCTTTTCTATGATAGTTGTTTCGTGAATAGTATGAGTATCTATAGCTGTAAAGTGCTTGAATATCGCAAAGCTGAAACTAAGCCCTAAAAGTACCCACAAGGCAATCACAACCTTTTTATGAGGATTGACCTTATAGTAGACACGAGGTTTCTTTTCCTTTGGTATCTGTTTTTCTTTATTCTGATTTTTTCTAAATTTCATCATTAAATCTTCCTTTCTCATTGTTTGATTCGTCCTGCTCCCACTAAATGCTGTTGCCAGTAGGGGCTTGTTAAGTCGGCATAACCGATTGGGTCGCCTGCATGAAACATACGGTTATTGCCAAGGTATATCCCAACATGAGTAATATAAGAGCCAGCGTTATAGGTAGAATGAAAGAAAACCAAATCGCCAGCTTGTGCTTCCGATAGTGGGATATGCTGGGTCACATCATATTGCTGTTGTGCGGTTCGTGGTAAGTTAATTCCAGCTTTTCCATACGTCCATTGTGTCAGTCCGCTACAATCAAAAGAAGTAGTCGGGGAAGCTCCACCGTAAACGTATCGCCAGCCCTCATATTTCAGTGCTTCGTCCATGATGGCTTGTACCGTATCATCATCAAACTCTGTTGTGACAAGATACTGCGTTACCAGTTGCACATAAAACATATTGCCATAGTTGTATCGCCAGCCCCCATTGATAGGTATGGCTATGGGATTGGGGTAAGACACTTTTTCGCCACCTGAATACTCTTTTGAGAAACTTTGAGCCAGTTCAAAGGTATATTTATTTCCACGATTAGCCACATACCCTAAGAAACCACCACCATAATTGTAGGACTGGATAACCGATTCTAAATCTACACTGAGCCTTTCGCTACTGGCTAATAATTCACTGAAATACTTCACACCTTGCTTAATGGATTCTTCTGTACTCAATGAATTAGGTGGAAGACCGAGGGATTCCGAGGACTGCATAACATCTTCCGCAGTACCGCCCGATTCCACCTGTATAATCGCAAGAAGTATGTTGACATATTCTTCAACGCCATATTCTTTGGCATATTTTTCTACCATAGGCTTATGAGCCAGCACTTCTGCGGAAACATTCACACCTCCATAATGAATATTGGAAATTCCGCTGTCCTGTTCATCTGAAAATAAAATGGCAACAAACAGAAGCAGTGAGAAGACCATCAAGAATAATCCAGAACCACCAATCACTAAAGCTTTCAACTTCATGGTTTCTTACCGACTTTCTTAATGGTGGCGGTTTTGATTGGTGGTCTACTTCTTGTATTTTGTAGTGGTACTCTTTGAACAGTAGACGGACGTTCTTTTGTGATTGGACGTTGTGAAGTTCTATCTGCTGTAGTGGTTGAAGTTGCTGGCTTTTGAACGGTTTTTTCTTGAACGGTATTGCCTTGGCGTTCCACTTTTGGACTTGAAAAATCGGACTTAACTGCTGGACGCTCTTGTTTGGCTTGTTGAGATTCCTTATATGAAGTCTGAATATTAGACTGTTTTGAGGTCTGTTCATCATGATATTGTTCTTGTCTTGTAGTCGGTCTTTCATGAACAGAAGAAGCAGGCTGTTTTTTCTGTTTGACCTGTTCCATTTCAGAGCGACGCTTCGCAATGGTTTTTCGCCTTTGTTCCTGCTGTTCCTTGCGTCCACTGGCTCTGTCCGCTTTGGTTTGAGAAATACTACTGGTTAAATCACGGACATTCTCTTTTACTTTGGATTTTCCTTGATATACTGCATATCTTGCATTGGTCGGCAAATCTTTAACCTGTTCTTTCAAACCACTAGCAGTGTCTACCATTCTGTCTTTGGTATCAGCTACTGTACCGATGGTTTGACCGATACGTTTTCCAAGTGTTGATTTTTCCTTTCCGTCTGGTCGGGAGTGATCTGCTTGTGTCCTTGCAGAACTCCCCGAACCCGACTGTCCTTTTTTACCTGTAACAATGGCAGACCCAGCCCCTAGAGTAGTCATGGAACGTCCAAGTTTCCGCTGTAGACGGTGCATGTGAGCGTGCATAAGCATACGAGGTTTTCTCATCACACGACTTCCCACACTTTGAGAATCGTTACTCTGTAGAGAAAACATACTCATTAAATCGCCCAGCTTGAAGTAGATTCCTGCAAAGGTCACAATCTGTAGAAAAGCAATCAAAAAGAACGGATAACCAGCCGATAAGGTATAGAGCATGGTTGAAATACTAAATGCTGTCGTAATAATCAATGTGATTCCAGCTCGTGTCAAAATGGTATTAAAGAGCTTTGTTATGGCTCGTTTTGACATACCATCAAATGATGGAATCATGCTTAAAATAAAGCTCACAGGCAGAAACATAGCATAGATGATAAAAAGTACCTGCGAGAAAATCATGATTCCTGTTAATAGGAATACAAATATGGAAATCCCAATATTGAAGACAAATAGGAAGAAGACTGTACCTAAACGGTTAATGGTCTTTGTAATGGTTAGATTGGTATTGCTTCTGTCTTCAATTTCTTCCGCAACAATTTTTTCTCTGTCTTCGCCATTGTTGGAATCTGGGCTGGTGGAGAGCAGGCTTTCCACACGGTCAATACCGATACTTTCAATGTCTGAACTGTTGTATTGAAGCAGTAGCCACGGTTGCTGAACCTGTATGGAAAACAGGCTATCTCTGATTAAGTCCACGCTGTCCTTGCCTTGACTATCGGAATGGGGCATGACAATCTTCGTGCCAAGTGATAAACTGGCATTACTGATGTCTGATGAAAAGTCATTGATTTTTTTAATGTAGTCGGGAGCGTAGGCAATAAAGGAAGCCGATAGGATAAACACCAGCACAAAATTCATAATGGCATGAATTGCCTTTGTGGTTTCTCTCTTTATCAGTCCCGTATAGGCAACATAAACCCCAAGAACCAAAATCAAGAGTAAGAGGAATCCAACATAGAAACCCTCTGTTGAAAATCCGTTTGCACTCACACCAGCTAAGGTCTGCATATTCTTACCAATGGAATCTGCTGTAGCGGAAATGAAGTCTAAGGAATAGGCTTCCTGTACTAAGTAACCTGTCGCATTGGAAACATACAAACTGATTGTCCAAATAAAATTGGTAATGGCATATAGTCCATACATGACCTGTTTTCCAATCCCGTCCGACCAGTTCCACGGAAGCCAGCCCCAGCTATTATCCACATAAAAATCCAGTTGATAGTTTTCAAGTGGGTATCGGCTGTATTCATTTGCCACATTGACCGTATCATCTACCAAGCCCGCAGCTTGAACCACCGTTCCCAGCATGGCTAAAAGAAAAATGGCAATCACAAGTGTGAAAGCCACTGTCATTGCCACTTTACCTAGACGTTTCAGCGTCCAGTTTGATTTTATTCTGTTTACTATTGATGGTTTCACATTTACACCTCTTTTCGCACAGGTGGTCTGGTATCAAAGGCATGGAGCAGTTCTTCAAATACAGGGTGGAACTGTATCACACCGACACGACCATATAAATCACTGATAAGGCATTGCCCGTTTTCCAAATCACGCAATCGCTTCTGATTGTTTTCGTCCTCTGGGTCTACACCAAAAAAGGCTAAGGTCTTTTTAATCTCGTTAAGGTCAGTGGAACGAAATGCAAATTTTAAGCCGAGGTTATTTTTCAGTTTTTCATCTAAGAGGTCGTCTGTATTTTGGGTCACGAAATATACCCCAGCGTTCATAGCACGACCAGCCCGAACCAGCTTCATAGATAGTGTTTTTCCTTGTGCTACCTGTAAAAAGCTCCATGCTTCGTCTAAATCTACAATCTTGAAAATGCTTCGGTCTGTATGGATAAAGTCTAAAGCAAAGGTACTAATGACAATCAGCATAGCAACGGATAAAAGCTCCATAGTGGTATATTCCTCAAAGGAAGTTTCCTTGTCGGGAAGTACCAAGTCCGCAACCTGTATAATGTTCAGTTGTTTTTCTAAGCTGATAGACTGCTCCACATAACCATTACTGAATAATAAATGTGCAAAGTCATAGTCTGTAAAACTTTCGATATGGTCGGCTATACTGGTACTTAGTGGCGTATTCTCAACCCGTAATTCCTCAATCACTTTCATCAACCCTCGTACTTCACTATTGGTTACTGCACGAATGGCTTTTCTAAGGATTGGGAAGCGTTCCCCATCACGAGAGGAAATCCCCGTAAGGAATGTCAGAATATCAATAGCCAGTGATTCAGAATCTTTGGGATTTTTCATAATCACATAAGGGTCAAGTAAGCCTTTGTTTTTCTCATCAGAAGTCAGAGTGACGATATTGATTTCATGGGAAATCTCTGGCAAGGTTTCTTTCCATCTGCCACGTTCTGCTTTTGGGTCTACAATCACTGCTTGTGCCCCATAAAGCACCGCATAATAGACGATAAGGTTATTCGCAAAGGATTTACCACCACCCAGCGAACCAACAAAAGCCGACGCTAACGCATTGGTTACTGAACCCTTAACCCCTTGACTGGCAAGAGCAGGTTTCAGATAGACATTGCGTCCAGTATCTAAGCTGTAGCCAACATAAATCCCCTCATTTTCCCCCAGCATTTGAGTAGCACCAAAACCTAAACCAGCGAGGAAATCAGAGGTCACGTATTGAATATAATCATTCATATAACGCTTGCTGGCAGGTAAAAATTCTTCATGTAAGCCGAGCATATCCCCAAATGGTCGTACCAGTTTTACGCTTAAATCGTCATAAAAATCTTTCACTTCATTACAACGACGTTTGAGTTCGTCAAGATCATTTGCTGATACCCTTACCACATAAGACAGCTTGTACATAGATTCCTTGCTTTGGTCTAAATTGGTTTCCAGCTCATTCACACTTTCCAGAGCTTCCGCCACATTGGAGCTGGTTTCATTATCACTTTGCCAAGCGTGGTTATCCAAGTCTTTCAGTTCTTTCTTTTTATTGCGGACAGTAGATAGGGCTTTACGATTCGCTACAATTTCCACATTCATTGACGTATCAATCGGGAATGTAAATTGCTGTTGCTGGTAGTAGAAGATTTCAGAGGACGGGAAGTCCAGTTCTCCGACAATGCTGTTAATGGTAAAGTAAGCTACATAGACGGTTTCATCTTCCTGCTGGATTTTCAAATATCGCTGTTTTTCTTCCACCAAACAGCGAGTAGGCTTAATCAAGTCATAGTATTTAATCAGCGTTTCATTATCCAGCTTTTTCTTTGATAGATGGTACTCATACTCTTCATAGGCAGTGCCTGTCTGTCCGTAAAGGTGTTCAATCAGATAGCCGAAGTCGTCCTTATCTAACCTGCGGATTTTGAAACGACGAGAGATTTTATTTTCTAAGAGCTTTTCCATCTTCTGAAAACGCAGGATTTCATCATTACTCATACTAACAAAATCGCCCATCAGCTTATGGTTCACATCATAGACAAAATCAGACAAAGCATTTTTTGCTTCAACGGTAAGACTTTTCATAGAAAACTCCTGATCGTTGAGAAGCAACTTAAAGCCGATAAAGAAACGGTAGTTCACTTGATTTTCGCCAATCATGGATATTAAAGCGTCTGTCTGTTGGTCGATTTTGTCATAGGCAACCGCTTTGAGCTTGCCAGTGACTTCATTTTTGGAACGCTCTTGTGCAGAACGTATGCTGGATTCTGTACTGATTTGTAAAGCATGAATTTTGCCATCACGATTTTGTGCGATAAGCTGTCTGAAAGAATCATGCACTTGTATTTTCTGTTCTGGACTTAGAAATGAGTAATTGTAAGGAACAAGCTCATAGTAAGCATAACATTCCCCGTCTTTATTCCAGACGAGATTGTTTTCAATGTATTTAATTGGATATGCCATAAAATTCACTCCTAACTGCTGTAATGGCTTCTTGTGGCTGGTTTCTGCCAAGCGTTACTTTTTTTCCTGCATAGGTCAGCTTTGGTCGCAGTGCATAAGCAATGACAGACTTCAAAAATCCATAAGGCTTTTTACCATCAAAAGTTTTTGTAGACATAAACCATGTGAAAGCCACAGGAATCCCAAAGTATTTGAGAAATGCTCCCTCTATCATGGAAAGAGGGGGCAAGTTGCCAAGTATCATCACTGCAAAGAGTGACACGACAAACCATGTCATTTGCGTAAAGGTTATGGGAAACGGAAGTCTAAAATCATTGATAGAATACAGTACCTTTTCCACAGACCAGATACTGGTATAGCTTCGTATTTTCTTCATGTAATCAATCCTTTCATAAAAAATAGGGGTAGCTGATTGAGCCACCCCGTAAAATAGAAAATCTGCCAGTAGTAATGTACCGACAGATTTAATAGACGATTTCAAAAATCCCATGATTGGTTGAGATAAACGTTCCTGAAAGGTCTAAATCCCGACCATAGGCTTGATAATCAATATAGTTTTGAAGACTAGCTGGTACTTCGCCTAAAGCACCCGTTTCTTCAATGTAGTAGCGTGCCACGTCATACATATCATCACAATCGGAATGAATGATAATATCCTCTTGATGTTCGCTTAGTTCTTCAATGCTTGAAAAATGAGTGAGCAGAGCAGATAGCTCCGATTGTAATTCTTCGGGTAATTCCGATACCATTTCCCATAGTCGATTGAGTTCGCCAATGGAAGTGTATTCGTCAACCGTAAAGGGTAACTCGTAGTCATGAATGGCGTATTCCTCATATTCATCATTCAAGCCGATTTTCTCTTTGACTTCCTCAAAGTCAATGGGAAAGGTAAACCACGCACCGACCAATTCGCCCTCATTGTATTTGCCTAAATTCGCAATATAGACTTGCATATCGTCCATATATTCACGTCCTTTCTTTGTAGAGATTCAAAAATCCCTACCGCACTTCGTTTGGTGTACCATTCCTTTGCGGAACATAAGAAAACCACTTATATTCCACAAAAGAACGGTTTTATTTAAGCACCAATAATGCGATTGAATAGCTCTAGTAAAATGTCTTTTACTCCAGCAGCGTTGAAGACTAAGCCAACCGCAATAATCGCAATAATTAAAAAGCCAATCAGTTTGCTAAACTCACGCTTGAAGCCAAGATACAAGCCAATCACAACGATTGCTAAAAGCACCAGTGATTGAGCGTTTGATAGAAACCAGTTATAAAGGTTTTGTCCAAAATTCATAAAAATGTTCTCCTCTCTATATTCAATGAATTTGTATTTGAGTTATTTTTTTGTTGTTATCACGTCCTGTTCTTTTACTGACTGTTGCTTCAAAATCTGCTTGTGTCGGTCTGTCAGTTTCGCATGGTCGAGAATGTCTTTTACAACCTGCGTCTGGTTGATTTCATCAAGTTTAATCGCAACCTTTAAGGTCGGGGCAACTTGATGAGATAGCCAGTTCAGCGTCCTTTGGAAGGAGTAAGGCTCTGGTTTTGTGGTTAGTTTTAATCGTTCACGATTGTTCCCAATAAACCAAGCCCATTCTTCATTCAGTTTCCAATCAGAACGAGGTTTGGAATCGTCTTTATCTACAAAACGGATATACCGATTGATAATTTTAAAGGCGGTATGCTCTGGATTGTCATAGACGAGTAAATCACGGACTGCATAATAGGCACGCTCATTTTTCAATCGAATCTCAAAACGGTTTTTTACTTCTGCGTCTTCAATGGGAATATCATTTTTCTTGTACTGCTCGTAGTCCTTTTCATAGATACAGAAATAAACTTCACTTTGTAATGAACCGATATAGAGGGTGTTTCCCATACATTCCTTTTCCTCTTTGCGTACCAGTTAGCCACTGCGATAGCTTTTAAAACTGCGGAAGACGGAGATACATTCTTCCTGTTGGCACTTTTCAGTGAGTACAGGGATATTCAAAATCCCTGTCTTATCGTTAATGGCAAGGTCAAGGCGTTTCATCACACCGCCAGCCACCAAAACGTCCATAAAGAACTCATACCAGCTTCTTTGTTGTGCCAGAAGATAGCTTTCAAATTGTCTGCACCCACGACCTTTCAATTCCACCAGAACTCCTTTGTCCAGTTCATGGGAGCAAAGGACGAATATGTCGCCTAAAGCATAATGCTCTGAATAAGAATAGAAACCATAGTCCTCATGAAGAAAATAGGACAGTTTCAGTTGTAAGATGTTTTCGACCACCTGCTGTACGTCTGTTGTCGGAAAGCGAATCCTTACATAATCAAACAGCATTTCAAGGGGAGCGTCGGGATTGAAGCGTTCCAGAGCTTCCCAAAGGGACTGCTGTAAATCCTCTGATGGCTTGACTTTTCCTGTTTCAATATCGCTTAGATACTGCCTTGTAATACCAGTCGCAACAGCTAAACGGTTTTGAGATAGTCCATAAGCCAAGCGTTTTTCTTTTAAATGCTGTAACCAAGTTTGTTCATTCAGTAAAAATCCCTCCAATCAAAAAGGCGTATGTCAACTTTTAAAGCCCATTTGACATACGCTGAAATTTTGTAAATCCCTTGTAACCAAAGGATTTTCTAATGTTTTTTTGACTGTTTCCTGTCGATTTGTACCCCCCTGTTAGATACGGGGGGTTAAGTGCTGGCGTGGCTATTGCCACACCAGCCAGCAAGATCAGTCCACACCTGCGACTTCCGCTTCGCACGTCGCCTGCGTGGACTGTCTGCTGTTGGATAACTTTTTAATTTCCTCCAAGAAATCATATCCTTTTGGTACAAGGGGAGTATAAAACTCTGATATGACACTTGTTCCTACATCAACATAGCCACGACCTTTGATTCGCTTTAAGAAGAAATCCTTTTGTACGTCACTGCCAAACATCATGCCATAGCCCATTTCAGACATACGACCTAAAGCCACTCTGAAATTAAACTGATCACGGATTCCGTCGCCTAAATATTTTGCGTCTGGACGTTGACAAGCCAGTATTAGAAAGAAGCCAGCTTGACGACCTAACATGACAATCTGTTTCAGCTTATTCATAACTGCGGTGTTTTCTTTTGTTCCCAGCATTTCCATGAAAGCGACGTATTCATCAAAGATTAAGAAGTGTGCCGGGAGACCTAAGTAAGCATAATTTTTGCCAGTCTTATAGTTCTTCATCTGCTTCATTTCCTCACTACGTTTCATCATTTCTTCATAGAATGTTTCAATGCAAGAAAGCAAGTCTTCTTTTCTATAGTAGACATTTGCCATCACAGAACCTAAGTCCGCAAGGTCAGCATTTTTCGGGTCAAGAATATACAGTTTTGAATCTGTATGAAGCAAGGCTTCAATCAGTGTCAGTATAAAGTAAGTTTTACCGCCACCTGTACCACCAGCAATCAACATATGAGGGAGCTTATCATATTCCCACCATACGTTTTTCATTAAGCGAAGTTTACCATCTTTAGCTTCTACTTCATCAATAGAAATACGACTGGCTATGGTGTCATAGAGCAAAGTATATTCCACATAGGAATCCTTTAACTCTTTATCCGTCAGCTCACAGTACAAGCCACTCTCTAATTTCTTTTCCAAGTGTAAGAGTTGGTCTTGATATTTTCCCAGCGTGATTTCCACCCGTATCTGTATCAAGCCATTTTTAAGTCGATAATACATTTTAGGGAAGTAGGTTATCTTTTCCTTTGTACGACCAGCACTATCTTTAAAGAAACCCTCTGTTTTGACCTGTTCAGATTCATACCACTTGTTTTCAAGTATCATCTTTGCCAGTTTTTGACGGTGGTAAAGTTGTTTAACCGTATCATAGCGAACCCGTTTGAATACAAACGCTACCAGCAAGCAGATAAGAATTGCGACACTGAAACTGATAATTAAATAGGGAATGTCAATCTTATCTGCTTGTGATAGGTTAAAATCCTGCCAGTTGATCTGCTGGATTGTCTTCACATGAAACAGTCCGACAACCAGCAGGAAAACAGGCAGGAGTGACGCTATCGTAAAATGAAAGACTAAATCTTTACCAGATGGGCGAATCCTTTTACCACGCTGTTTCATGCGAAAAAGTCTCCTTTCTACCTAGCGACTATTTGTCTTGTGTCGGTTCTTTCTTTGCTTGTGGTTGAGCTTTGAATGAACTAGAATCCTTTGTCAGCACAATATCGTCTGCCTTGATATACCAGTCAACATCTGCTCCTTGATAGGTGGCAGTAGCAACGGTGTCCGCAATGGGATTGATAAGTTCCACCCGTGCGTTATAATCAAACTCTTTCAAAGGCACGCTGGCAGGAATACTTACTTGAATCATGCGTCCTTGTCCTTTGGATTTTAAGTCATAGGTACGTTCCTTGATTTCATCTGAAACCGACCCGTCTTCATTTTGGATTCTCACTTCACGACGTAGAGCAGAGAATTTCAATTCTCCAAAAGTCGTGTCTTTATCTAATACAATGCCATTTGCTAATCTCATCATTTTTCCTCTCTTTCTTTATTCTTTTATCATGTCGTCAGCATGTAAAAGGTAATTTGTAAAACCACGAGTGCCGATTTTGTAGCCCTCTGCGGTAATACGTGGATTGACTAACTTCACACGTTCCTCAAAGCCGAAATGTTTTTCGCCAGCTTCAGCAGGAAGCACCACCACAATATCATCTGCTCTTTGAACATCAGAATAGAGATTATAGCTTCTTGATAAGACAGTTAGCCGTCCGTTGATTCTTCGCTGAACGACTTTATCCTCGCCAGCAAATTCTAAATTGCCGAATGTTTTTTCCATGTTGGGAATCACAAATTTAAGTTCCATATTTTTACCTATCCTTTCTTTTTTATTGGCTGAATGAATGTTTGATGGTCTTAAAGAGTGGGGAACGACCTTTTGATTCTTGATTTTTTGTTTTCATAAGTTCACTTCCTTTCAAAATCGGGTAAAAAAATAGACACCTCATTTTTTGAAGTGTCTACCTATTAAATATTCAAATTTTATTGGAAGTATCTTTATATCTTCACTTTTCAAGGATAAATCGTCGTATCAAAGCTCATTCATAAGTAGTAAATTAGTAGTAAATTGAGTGGTTTTGACCTTGATAAAGTGTGATAAGTCCAGTTTTTATGCGGATAACTAGATTTTTATGCTATTTTTAGTTTTAAAAATAGTGCCTGTCATCGAGTGATTGATTTGTAAGGCGGGGCTTCTTTAAAGGAGATTCATCCAGTTCTATAAAGAAGCGAAAGTTGTCAATCACGTGAGTTATAAGTGATTGACAGCTTTTAAGATACTTAGTTCTGCAGATATTTACTCATTTTGATGTGGGGCATATCCGCATCAAGAAATTCTTCCCCTTCAGGTTGGTAGCCTAGAGAAAGATAAAAACCTTTTGCGGTTAGCTGAGCACCTAAAGTGATTTTTTGAAACCCTTGTTTCCGAGCAAAATCCTCCGCCCCTTGGATCAAAATTCGTCCGAAGCCTTTTTTGCGATGGGAAACGGGTACGGCCATACGCTGAAGTTTCAATGTGTGGCTATCTATAGGAAGCAGCCGCAAAGTTGCTGTTGCTTCTTTTTGTTCATTGTAGAGAACAAAATGGACCGCGTTTGCTTCGTCCTGATCGATCTCAAGACTTAAGGGCACGCCTTGTTCTTTGACGAAGACATCATTACGAATTTTCAACGAGTCCAGATAAATTTCGCTTAATGTATCTTTGGTTTGTGCGACGAACATAAAATCAACCACCTTCTTATTTCATCAATTATTTTTTTAGTATACCATTTTTACGAAAAGAAAAATGGCTTTTGCGGCTAAAGTCGCAAGCTTTTTTTTGTAAAATACTCTATAATAGTGAAAAAAGGAGGGAATCGTTTGTTCGACAAATTCAAACAATCAAAACTTTTCTTCTGGTCATTAGAAATTCTCGTTCTTGCCACGTTAGCTCTGGTATTGAGCAAAATCAATTTCTTATTTGCACCAGTAGGAACATTTTTTTCGACATTATTTGCGCCGGTCTTAATTGCAGGCTTTTTGTACTATCTGCTTAATCCGATCGTCGTTTTTCTGATGAAGACCACCAAGATCAAAAGAATCTACGCTGTGATTTTAGTTTTACTCTTATTAGTAGCAGCTATTGTCCTAACAGTCGTAAGCGTGATTCCAAATCTGATCAACCAAATTTCACAACTTGCAGAAAATATTCCTACTTTTGCTAAAAATATGGAGACTTGGATTTCTAAAATAGCAGATGACCCAGTATTTAAACAGATCGACTTTGCGCAACAGTTAGAAAATCTCAATCTTTCCTATGGTTCATTGCTGCAACAATTTCTAAGTGGGCTGTCAACAAGTTTGGGATCGATCGTAGGAACGATTGCTTCAGCAACGATGATCATTGTTACAGTACCATTCATCTTGTTTTATATGCTGAAAGACGGCGAGAAACTTGTGCCAAATATTCAATCAGTTTTACCTGAAAAAAGACGAAATCAAATCATCGAGTTATTGGGTGATCTGAATAAAACATTGTCCAATTACATTAGCGGACAAGCGATTGAATGTATTTTTGTCGCGACCTTTACCTTTATCGGCTACTGGCTAGTGGGTGTCAATTACGCCTTTTTATTTGGTGTCATTGCAGGGATCACTAACTTGATTCCTTATTTGGGCCCTTACCTCGGCTTGATTCCGGCAGTTTTAGTGACAATCTTTGATGATCCTTTCCGGGCTCTGTTATGTGGTGTAGTCGTGTTAGTCGTTCAACAATTAGATGGTAATGTGATCTATCCTAATGTAATCGGAAAGTCATTGGCGATTCATCCGCTAACCATTATTTTAGTGTTGCTAGTCGCAGGGAACATCGCTGGATTACTGGGTATTTTCTTAGGAGTACCTTTCTACGCCATTTGTCGTACGATTGTGATTTTTGTGATTCGTTTGATTCGTGACGATAAAAGCAAGAAAAACCAAGAGAAATTGATCGAACTAGATAACTGATGGTTTTTATTGCAAAGAAAAAAGCTTTATGATACGATTTTATCGTGGGTATAGCCCACGATTTTTTTTAGAAAATGTAAAAATAAGGAGAGAATGCTATTATGAATGCTGACCCCGAGAGTCAGTCGCTATTAGCGCAAATTTTATTATTGATCGTTTTGACATTGATCAATGCTTTCTTGGCTGCTTCAGAAATCGCGGTTGTTTCAGTTAATAAGAACCGTGTAGAACAGAAGGCTGAGGAAGGAAATGTCAAATCACAAAAATTATTGAAAATCATTGACAATCCCACCAACTTCTTGTCGACGATCCAAGTTGGGATCACATTAGTCAATATCTTATCAGGGGCCTCACTGGCAGATACGCTATCTACCCGCTTAGCACCCGTTCTAGGTGGCGGAGCTGCAGCAAAAAGCCTGGCTAATATCATTGTATTAGCGATTTTGACCTATGTTTCGATCGTATTTGGTGAGTTGTATCCAAAACGAATCGCAATGAACAAATCTGAAGAAGTTGCTCAATTTACTTCAGGTGTGATACGTGTGATTGGTACGATCGCAAAACCCTTTGTGTGGTTGCTTTCCGCTTCAACTAGTTTGTTAGCTCGAATCACACCAATGGAATTTGATGATGAAGATACAAAAATGACTCGTGATGAAATGCGGTATATGTTAGAAACAGAAGGTGTCTTTGAAGAAGATGAATTGGAAATGCTACAAGGAATCTTTTCATTGGATACGAAGGTGGCCCGTGAAGTGATGGTGCCGCGGACTACTGCATTTATGGTCGATATCAATGATTCAGTAGATGAAATTTTGACAGAAATTTTAGCAGAAAACTATTCTCGAATCCCAGTATATAATGAGGACAAAGACAAAGTCGTAGGTATTTTACATACAAAAAACCTGCTGAAATGTGCCTATAAATATGGATTTGAAACATTAGATATTAAACAAATCCTCCAAGAACCATTATTTGTGCCTGAAACTGTTTTTATTGATGACTTACTCTATGAGTTGAAAAAGACTCAAAATCAGATGGCTATCTTATTAGACGAATACGGCGGTGTCGTAGGTCTGGTTACTTTAGAAGACCTCTTAGAGGAAATCGTTGGTGAGATCGACGATGAATCGGATGAAGTAGAAGAATTATATGAACAAGTTTCTGATCATGAGTACATCATCCAAGGGCGAATGTTGATTGATGACTTTAATGAAGCATTTGATATGAGCCTGCACATGAGTGATGTTGATACAATGGCTGGATATTTGATCACAGCTTTAGGGTTGATTCCTGATGAAGGAGAGAAATTATCCTTTAAAGTGGATAACGTCACACTGATCACAGAAGAAATGGAAGGGTCACGTGTATTGAAGATCCGCGTTATCTTCCATGATCCTGAAGAAACAGCTGTCGAACCTGAAGAAGAACGCCGCTATTTCAAAAAAGATTTTGAAGAAGACGAACCTCGTCGATAAAATGAATGCTTGAAGCAAATGCTTCAAGCATTTTTTTGTCTAAAAATAATATATAGAACAGAATGAGTTAATCAAATGATACAGATTTAGCTAGATAAAAAAACTAAAATAACTAAGCATATTTCTTGCTTTTCTTGTGAATTAAAGAGAGGATAAGAGTGCGATAACTAGAAATCATTGTGGGTGGGAAAATGAGATTTTACCGAATGAAAAGTGATGATATTCGGATGAACTTAGCTACTGAAGAATATTTAATGAATAACGTAGATATTTCAGAACCATGCTTGCTGTTATACATACAAAAGCCTTGTGTTATAATCGGCAGAAACCAAAATGCCTACGAAGAAATAAATTTTGACTATTTACGACATAATGACATCGTTTTAACCCGGAGAACCTCTGGTGGCGGAGCGGTTTATGACGATCTAGGCAACATGAGTTTTAGCTTTGTGACTAAAAAAGATGTGACTCATTTTGGTGATTATCATGGAGCCACCCAACCTATTTTGAAAGCATTGCAGAAGATGGGAGCAAAAGAGGTTGAAGTACGGGGAAGAAATGACTTGTTTGTTGAAGGAAAGAAATTTTCTGGTAATGCCATGTACACAAAAAATGGCAGAAGCTATTCCCACGGAACATTGATGTTCGATGTTGACTTAAGCGTTTTGACAAAAGTGTTGAACGTTCCGCAGGAAAAGATCGATTCGAAGGCAACAAAGTCAGTGCGTAAAAGTGTGACCAACATCAAGCCCTATCTTTCTGAAGAATATCAACAGTTGTCAACGAAAGAATTTAGAGATCAATTGCTCTGTCATATTTATGACGTCGACAACATTGAGGAAATCCAAGAAAAAGAAATCAAATTAACGGCTGAAGATCAACGGAAGATTAATCAGTTGTATCAATCGCGATATGCCAATGATCAATGGATTTATGGGGAAGCCCCTAATTATCAATGGACGAAACGCAAACGTTTTGAAAATGTTGGTATCGTTGAACTACGCTTTTCAGTGGCAAAGGGGAAAATCACAGAAGCACAAATCACTGGAGATTTTTTTGGCGAAGAAGATATCGCTGGTCTCGAAAAACAGCTGATTGGTCTTCCTTATAATGAAGAGTTGCGGCAGCATTTTCAAGGGGTGGAAGTCGCGAAATATATCCATCAACTGACAAATGAGCAATTTGTATCACTACTTTTCAATTGAGTTTGAAGGCAGAGGAGCGTCAGGAACCAAATATGATCGAAGTAAAAGAGGTTTCACAAGTATATCAGGACAATGTCCTTGATCGAGTATCGTTAACAATCAACAATGAGATCGTCGGTATCGTCGGCAAAAGCGGTTCCGGGAAGTCTACCTTGTTGCGTCTGATTAATTTGATCGAATCTCCTTCAGCTGGCGAAATCGTGATTGATGGCGTGAACACGACAGGATTGACCAAGAAAATGAGACGAAGTCTACAGCAAGATATTGCGATGATATTTCAACAATTTAATCTGCTCCATAATCTGACTGTCTACGACAATGTTTTTTTGCCTTTAAAATTAGCTGGAAAATCACAACGACAAGTGATGGAAACGTTAGACTTCGTAGGTATGTCTGAAAAGGCTTCGGTTTATCCTGCTTCTTTAAGTGGAGGGGAGAAGCAACGAGTAGCAATTGCCCGTGCTTTGGTCAAAGAACCAAAGATCCTCTTGTGTGATGAACCGACCAGTGCATTGGATGAAGATACTAAGGGAGATGTTTTATCGTTATTGCAAAAGGTTCATGGCACTTTCCAGCCTACAATCGTGTTTGTTAGTCATGAATTGTCAGCGGTTCGACAAGTTTGTGAGCGGGTCTATGTTATGGAACAAGGAAGAATCGTAGCGGAAGTAGCGAATACGCCGCATCTTTTACAAAAAGAAGAATTAAACTATGTCGATCGTGTGATAAGGAGTCTAAAGCATGACGATAATTGAGAGTATTCAATACTATTTACCAGAATTGATGCAGGCGATGGAAGAAACCCTGATCATGATGAGTATCTCTATCTTCGCCGCTGTTTTGATTGGATTGCCATTAGGTATTCTATTATTTATTAGTCGTGAAAACAACAATCAGGGAACGATTTTGTATCAAATATTAAATTTGCTGATCACGGTCATTCGTTCGTTTCCTTATTTACTGTTTGTTGTTGCGATGATTCCCGTCACTCGTTTTTTGTTAGGCAGCTCGTTTGGGCCGATCCCAGCAAGTATCCCATTGAGTATTGTGTCAATCGTCATCTATGCTCGTTTAGTCGAGCAGGTATTGTTGGATGTCCCAGAAGATGTCGGACTATTGGCACGCTCATTAGGTGTCTCCACTTATCAATATGTCAAAGAATTTTTGCTCGTGGAAGCAAGAAGCGGGTTAATCCTGTCTCTGACGACAACGATCGTCAGTATGGTGTCTTATTCCACAGTGATGGGAATCGTTGGCGGAGGAGGAATCGGAGACTTTGCCATCCGTTATGGATATCAACGGTACGAATATGGGGTCATGTATTTTGCCATTTTAGTGATGATCGTAGCAGTTTTTAGTATTCAGTTGATTGGGAATGGGTTAGCAAAAAAAGTTGATAAAAGAAAGTAGGAGTAGGAATGAAAAAAGGAATATTTTTTGGGTTAGTATTAGCAGTAATGTTTCTCGGTGCTTGTGGAACAGGGAATGAGTCGCAATCAGAGGATAAAGTGATTAAAGTCGCTTCTCAAACGACCCCTATGACAGATGTTGTCAAAGTAGCAGCCGATGCGGTAGAAGATGGCTGGAAAATTGAATTGGTACAAGTAAATGACAATATTCAATACAATGAGCTGTTGAATAATAAGGAAGTAGACGCAAACTTTGCGCAGCATGAGCCGTATATGCAACGCTACAATGAGGAAAAATCAGCAGATTTAGTGGCTTTAGACAAAATTTATAATGCTAAAGTGGGCTTTTACTCAAAAGAGTATACAAAAATTGAAGACATTCCTGAAGGAACGAAAGTTGCTCTGCCGAATGATGTTTCTAATGAAGGACGAGCATTAGCCATCTTAGCTGAGCAAGGATTGATTGAATTGAAAGATGGAGTTGGAGTCAATGGTACGATCAAAGACATTACTGCGAATCCTAAAAACTTTGAATGGTTGTCTGTGGACTTATTGAATCTAGCAGAAGCCTATAATGAACCAAATGTCTCCCTTGTCTACAACTATCCGACCTATATCGCCAAAATTGGTCTAAAGCCTGACGATGCCTTGTTCTTAGAGAAAACGATAGATGATCGTTTTGCGATCTCTTTAGTTGCTCGTAAGGACAATCAAGATTCAGAAAAAATCAATGTTTTGCGAAAAGCGATGACCAGCGATAAAGTCAAAGAATTTTTGGAAAATGAGCATAGTGATACATTAATTCCAGCCTTTTAGTTTTTTGAGTGTTTTTCATGCTTTCACAGCAGTTCTCGTATAAATACAAATAGCTATCAAGCTGCTTAAACAGTTGCTCTCTAGACTTTCGAATCTGAATGATAGAGAGCATTTGTCTGTAATTTTTCTTTTTTCCGCTCTTGATACATGATATACTGATTTGGTCAGAAAATCTTTGTATAGACACAGAGAGTTCTAATTTCAAGGAATGGAGTAACTACATAACATGGAGAATCCAAATTTAAAACAACAAGTTGAAAGTCGTCGCACCTTTGCGATTATTTCTCACCCGGATGCTGGGAAGACAACGATCACTGAGCAGTTGCTGCTATTTGGGGGAGCAATTCGCCAAGCAGGAACTGTCAAAGGAAAGAAAACCGGTAATTTTGCTAAATCCGACTGGATGGAAATCGAGAAACAACGGGGGATTTCTGTCACTAGTTCTGTAATGCAATTTGATTATCAAGGAAAACGTGTGAACATTTTGGATACACCAGGACATGAGGATTTCTCTGAAGATACGTATCGTACGTTAATGGCTGTTGATAGCGCCGTGATGGTTATTGATAGTGCCAAAGGGATCGAAGCACAGACGAAAAAGCTTTTCCAAGTCGTAAAAAAACGGGGAATCCCGATCTTTACCTTCATCAACAAATTAGACCGTGATGGTCGTGAACCATTAGAACTTTTAGAAGAGCTAGAAGAGTTGCTTCAAATCGAGTCCTACCCAATGAATTGGCCAATCGGAATGGGAAAAGGGCTTGAAGGACTTTATGACATTCACAATCAACGGGTTGAAATTTATCGTCCAGAATCTCATGGCGGTGAACGCCTGATTCCATTTGATCAAAACGGTGAAATTCCCCAAGATCATCCGCTGAATCAAAATGGTGTCTATCAACAAGTGTTGGAAGAAGTCGAATTATTACAAGAAGCTGGCGATTCCTTTGATGAAGAGAAAATCGCTCGTGGTGATCAAACCCCTGTCTTTTTTGGCTCTGCGTTAACAAACTTTGGTGTGCAAACTTTCTTAGAAACATTTTTACAATTTGCACCAGCACCTTACGGACATAAGACAATGACAGGAGAAGAAATTAGTCCATACGAACAAGAGCTTTCAGGATTTGTTTTCAAAATCCAAGCCAATATGAACCCCGCACACCGTGACCGGATTGCCTTTGTCCGCATTTGCTCAGGAACATTTGAACGGGGAATGGATGTCACGCTTGAGCGGACAGGCAAAAAAATGAAATTAAGTAATGTGACCCAGTTCATGGCAGACACTCGCGAAAATATTGAGCAAGCTGTTGCCGGCGACATCATTGGGGTATATGATACCGGAAATTATCAAATTGGTGATACTTTATATGAAGGGAAATTGAAAGTCGCCTATGAAGAATTACCTTCGTTTACACCTGAACTCTTTATGAAAGTAACAGCCAAAAATGTTATGAAACAAAAATCATTCCATAAGGGGATCTATCAGTTAGTGCAAGAAGGAGCCATCCAATTGTATAAAACGTATCTCAGTGATGAATACATTATTGGAGCGGTTGGACAGCTGCAATTCGAAGTATTTCAATATCGAATGCTGAACGAGTACAATGCAGAGGTGATCATGTCGCCAATGGGACATAAGATTGCTCGTTGGATCGATCCTAAAGATTTGGATGAAAAGATGAGTTCAAGTCGCAACATTTTAGCCAAAGACCGTTTCGACCAGCCATTGTTCTTGTTTGAGAACCAATTCGCGATGCGTTGGTTCGCCGACAAATATCCAGATGTCGAATTGAAAAGTTTGATGTGAAAACACTGCTAGTACTTGTGACGGCAAGTGTTCTCAAATGATGGGAGCGAGAAATGAGTTGGTTCTTGTCTAAAAAAACATTCTTATCGTTTTTGATAAGAATGTTTTTTTGTTTTGTATCAGTAAAAAATCGAATTGTTTTGGTCTAAAAAGACTGATATAATAATTTATGACGTGAGACGAGCGCTTATAGTGTTGCAAATAGGAGTAAGGGGGTCATTATGAAATTAATCAAGCGTGTCAATTTGCTTGACGATAAAAAGCTGATCATGAAACTGAATATCTTAACGATTCCTCTATTGGTTATTTTCTTTGCTTTATTTACGCTTTTAACATTAGACAGAAAGTTATCGGAAGAAGTCACTATCGATTTAATGTATCTCGTTATTGCCATTCTATCAATGGCAGGGTTAATCATCGTTCACGAATTGATTCACGGGATTTTTTTTAAGCTGTTCAATAAGGAAGGAAAAGTCAAATTTGGTTTTAAGAATGGTTTGGCCTATGCAACAAGTCCTAATTCCTTTTATTCAAGGTGGCAGTTTTTACTTATTTTGCTTGCTCCTTTTGTCTTGATCACTGTGGTCTTATGGCTGTTGTATGCGTATAGGGAAATTTCTCCTTATGCATTTGTCTGGTTGGCTTCTTTTCATGGGTCAGCCTGTATTGGGGATTTTTATTTTTGTTATTTAGTGACTAAAGCTCCAGCGCATAGTTATGTAGAAGATACCGAACAGGGGATAAATTTTTATTCCAATCATTAGCAAAGCACAGCCATTAGGGCTGTGCTTTTTTGCACTCATTTGAAAAACGCTTTTGTTGCGTAGCATGGCTATCATTTGTCAATCACTTTGCTATAGAGCATGCACTGAAGATCAATTTTTTTGTTGGGCAATTTTAATGAAATCTTTTTTTCTTTTTGACGTTGAAAACCGCGCTTTTCATAAAATTGATACGTACAAGCACTATCTGTAAAAAGATAAATTTCTTTTCCTTGCACTCTTTTCTGTAGTTCATTTAGCAGCCGCGTTCCGATCCCTTTGATAGGTATATCAGGATTAGCTGCTAAGAAAATGATTTCCCCATCCGGTGAATGGTCACTTAAATATTCAGAAAGGAGTTGATTGTTTCCGGCATCATATGCTCCGGCACTTTCTTTGGCAAAACTATTCTGTAAGAATTCAAATAGTTTTATGTACATCATTTGTCCAAAAGAAGTATGCGCTTTAGGTGCACCGCTTATTTCCGCTAGTAAAACTCCAGCCAATACATCTTCGTGATAGAGAGCAATAATCTCAGTCGCGCGATTTAATTCCAAGTACCAGAAATATCTGCCGTAAAGATTTAAGAGCAGTTTGTTTTTGATATACCAATCAAAGTGCATTCCTTTGATGGCAAACTGGATGGCTTTATGATAGTCTTTTTTTTCTAAATTTCTGAAAGTTAAAGTCATTTTTTATTCTCCTAATCATTGGTTGTCTGTGATACACTTATAGTATAATAGACACTTTGTCGATTATCTATGGACAATCTTACTTGAACTTGTCGTTTAAACGACAAGTCTAGCCATAAGTGTCGAATAGGGGGAAGTAGAATGAATAAAGAGGATCGTCGGTTTAAAAAAACTGAACGGGCGTTGGCAGAGGCTTTATCAAAACTGATGATGGATAAAAAAATACAATCAATCACTATACGCGAGCTAACAGAAACAGCCGATTTGCATCGATCCACGTTTTATAAACACTATACAGATATTTACGATCTATATGAGCAACTGGAAATGCGATTCTTCCAAGACATCAATCAACTGATTTCCTTTGATAACACTCACAGCTATGAAGACTTGTATATAAATCTAGTTGAGTACGTCTATCATCATTCGTTTGTCTACAAGCTATTCATTACTTATTCAAACGGTTTGGAGGTACAAGAAAAAATGAAACAGTTGATCGAAAAAAATTACTTGGAAATTTGGTTGTATGAAGATAAAAAGAATGTGATTACTGAAGAGATGAGATACTTTACGACCTATCATATTCAAGGTTGTCTTTCCGTATTGAATTATTGGGTAGAAACGAATTTTGCTTACTCAAAAAAGGAAATGCTGGAACTATTACAGAAATTAAACAATCATCTCGAAAGAATCATGCCATGAGAAAAAATTATAATTTGTAAACGAGGCACGATCGATGTAAAAAAGATCGCATCCCCTTTTGATTTGGAACTAGAATTACTTTGACATGATGATTGAACGGAACGGATAATGCGTTAGTTTTCAAATAAAAATTCTGCTAGAAAAAATCCTCTTAAAAAGATCTATAAGCTTTTTAAGAGGATTTTTTTATCTAATTCTAAGCTGGTTAGTCGATTCTGTCAAAAAAAGATTGTACATAATGTGTAATTTTTTGACAAAAAAAGATAACTAAAAAGGTTATAAATGCTTTATTTTAAAGTGTAGGAAGGTCATTTGCCATAAATAATCTCTGAAGGTGATTTGAAAATGATGGAAATATCAGAAAGTAAAAGTATGAGAGGAAAAATGTTTTCCATACGATTTACAAATAAAAGACACGTATATTTTCTTAGAAAATGTGTTTTTCCTATAAATTATACTTTAAAACAAGTAGAAAATTACTTGCACAATTCATTAAACATTGTAAAAGAAACATTAGAAATCCTCGATGCAACGAATGTTCTGATTATGGATGGCTTCAAACGTTCTAATGAGAGCACGGATAATACATTAATTGATGCCTATTGGATAGACGCCGAACAATACATAATAGAGTTGAACTATACAAATAAGGTAGATTATATCATTTTAATTGCAAATATAGATACAGAGTTGGATGCTGTCGAAAAATTTGTCAAGAGTGAATACCCAAATTCTCAGTTTACGATCGAACATTATGATGAAGCGTGGATAGTAAAATCGTAAATAGTCTTCGTCAGAGAGATGATTATAGGAAAAAGAGAAAACTCATGCCATAGAAGAATCGAATGTCTTTCTAGCAATTGATGAACCAATAAATTTTGATTTTCAAGAAATTGATTTTAGTAAGGAGCTATTAAATCATGAAGGTAGTATAAATGTAGAGATTTCACTGAATGAATTGATTACTGATGACATTTTAGCGATCTCTTCATTTGGTAATGGCTTAAGTGCGGCTTTTGAAAACGCAGAAGAATGGGTAGTTACGCAATCTGCAGATGTCCGTAAGTTTTACGTTACATTAGTTCCTAAGAAATTTCTGGCGCATGATCAACTTTCTTAAACATCGAAAAGTAGGTATGGTCAAGTTATCAATGCAATTTAATTATAGTCAGTCTTATTGTTACAAATTAGTCAATAAAGCAAACGATATCATTCGAACGATTGGAGTCGATTGCCAGATTAGGAAGAAAATGAATTATTTAGTTGTGGAAGGTAAGGAAAGCCAGATACGAGTACTTTCCTATATTCTGAATACACATTCTTCGACATTTGCTGAGGACAATTATTATAGTTATTATAACGAAAAGAATGTAACGAGGATCAAGCAAGAGAAACTTTCTAGAATAACTAGAGTTTTTATGGATGCCCATAAAATAGGAAGTTATACTGATATAGATTCAAAAGAGGAGACGGCTATAAGCGACTGTTTATATGAAGAAATCCGACTAGGATTTTGTCAGACTTTTTATCCGTTAGATAAAAAGATCAATCATTCTATTTATCAGGCAGAAAAATTCTTTTACTATCTTTTCGCTATTTATTTCTTTCCAGAGTATTTGACATCTGAAATCTGCGAACGATTGGGGGAGCGATTAATGAAATTATCTGGAAATCCTATCGTAGATCATGCATGTGAAGCTTTGAAGAAAATGGAGGAGAGTTACAGTATCCCTGCCAACCTTCATAGCACATTTGTTTTTCATCTTGTATATCGTTTTTTGATCACGGATAAGCTGAGTTTAAGTTCCTTCTTTTACCACGAAGATAAGAAATTGTTGTTGAACGATAAGTTTCTAAAAATAAAAGAGATGATAAAATCAGTTTACAAAAAAAGCATAGCGGAAAGAGATTTGGATATATTTAGTACACAACTAACAGAGCTACTATACTCCTATGTTGGACATGTGATGGCGGAACCTTTGAATGTCATGATTAATATTACCTATCATGCCAACTATGTAATGTTAGTAAAAAATTATATAACAGGTGTATATAAAAAGGAAACTGTAACTATGGTAGAAAACCTTGCAGAAGCAGATATCGTTATTTCTGATCGATTCGTTGAATCAAAAAAGAATCAGTGTTTTTTCTTTCTTGAGGATATCCATAACATTGAAACATGGAAAAGGTTAGGGATATTTATCAATGGGAGGATCATCGAACGGCGAATTCGATCTGAAAGTGCCCCAAAAATTAGCTAGGATCGATCTGTTGATTGAGTCCATGGCACAGATGCTTTTGCTTAAAGATTGTTTGTTTCGCAGGGGCAACGATAAATAAGTCAAAAAAATATATCTATAAAAGAGGGCTGTGACAGTCATCTTTTATAGATATTTTTTATAGTGATTTCATTGGTATTAGGTTTGCGAAGAAAGCGATTTTTGGATAGAAATTTCTACAATATCTGGCATTTCAATAACTGAGATCGTTTCAGGTTCATAAGAACCAGGCGGTAATTTTTTCAAGAAGTAATGTTTGATTTCTTCAATTTCGGTAGGTTTGATTGCGCGTTTTTTGTTGATCAGCAATATTTCGTTGTGATTTGGGGCAGAAGTAAAGATGACTGTGATGTCTCCGGCAGTATATACTTTTACCATTTCAGCATCGGTATTTTCAAGCTGATTCATAACTAATCGAGAATGGCTATTTGTCACATTGATCAATTTCACCATACTCACCTCACATTCTATGTATTTTTACTAATATTATAGGGCGTTTTTTTTAAAAAGAAAAGCCAGACAGCTTGAAAACCTTGGTTTTTTTGAGGTTATTCAGGCGTCTGGCATAGAAATCTAGACAAATAAGGTACGATGTCTGGCTGTTGCGAGGATTTTACTCATCATCAGATGGCTGTTTTTCTTGTTCCTTTGGCTCTTCGGGTGTGTCAACAGTTTTTGCTGTCACAATGATTTTGTCTTCAGAATCCAAAGTTGCTTGTAGATCATGGACTTGAGGATGATCAAGATAAAATTCTGCGATACCATCTTCGATATGATCTTGAATCGTTCGGCGTAATGGGCGAGCCCCCATCGTAGCACTATAACCAAGCTCTACCAATTTTTCTTGGACATTTTCTGGAACTTCAATATGCAATTTTTGATTGGCTAAGGTTTGATTGACATCTGCGAGCATCAAAGAAACGATGGATAACAGATTTTCTTTGCTTAATGCTTTGAATTCAATGATGCCATCAAAGCGATTCAGAAATTCTGGTGTGAAGTAGTTATTTAACTGATTCAAGACAGATCGTGTGACACCTTCCCGGGCTGCTCCAAAACCAACATTGGCTTCTACTTTTCCAGTGCCGGCATTACTTGTCATGATGATCAATGTGTCTTTGAAACTGACCGTGCGTCCTTGAGCATCAGTTAAACGACCGTCATCCAAGATTTGCAAAAACATATGCAGAACATCAGGGTGAGCTTTTTCGATTTCATCTAAAAGAATTAAGCTATAAGGGTTACGACGGACTTTTTCCGTTAACTGTCCAGCTTCTTCATAACCAACATAACCAGGAGGAGAACCAATCAGTTTGGAGACACTGTGTTTTTCCATGTATTCTGACATGTCAAAACGAATCATTGATTCTTCAGAGCCAAACATTTCATAGGCAAGTTGTTTAGCAAGTTCTGTTTTACCAACACCAGTTGGTCCGACAAAAAGGAACGAACCGATCGGACGGCTTTGTTTTCCTAATCCCACACGATTACGACGGATCGCTTTAGCAACTTTATCGATTGCTTCATCTTGTCCGACTACATGTGATTTCAGATCTTGAGCTAAGTTTTTCAACTGAGTTTGTTCTTTTTCTTTGAGTTCGCCAACCGGAATGCCCGTCCGTTCTTCAACGATTTGCTCCATATCCTTTTCGGTGATCACGGGTGTTTCTTCTTCACTGATTTGACGTTCTTTCATTTTTTGCAGCTTATTGATTTGATCTCGGTAGTAAGCAGCTTTTTCAAAGTCTTCTTCTCTAGAAGCAGCTTGTTTTTGTTCTTCTGCTTCTTGCAATTTCTTGTCGATTGTTTTTGGATCGACAATTTGAATAGTCAGATTTTTTTTCGAGCCGGTCTCATCCAGAAGATCGATTGCTTTATCAGGCAAGAAACGGTCTTGGATGTAGCGATTGGAAAGGGTAGCAGCAGCTTTGATTGCCTCATCCGTATATCTTACATGATGGTAATCTTCATATCGAGGCTGTAATCCTTTCAAAATACTGATGGTTTCTTCTACAGAAGGTTCATCGACTCGGACAGGTTGCAAACGACGTTCTAATGCTGCATCTTTTTCAATGATGCGATATTCGTTCAATGTCGTTGCGCCGACCATTTGTAATTCGCCGCGAGCCAATGCTGGTTTCAGAATGTTTCCAGCGTCCATGTTGCCATCACCAGCAGCCCCTGCGCCCACGATCTCATGGACTTCATCAATGAATAAGATGACATTTTCGGCTTGTTTGATTTCTTCAATCAATTTTTGGATCCGCTCTTCAAATTGTCCGCGAATACCCGTTCCTTGAACCAGTGACGCAACATCTAAGCGAATCACTTCTTTATCCATTAGTTTTTGAGGAACGTCACCGTCGACAATTTTTTGTGCCAGACCTTCCACGACAGCGGTTTTACCTACACCAGGCTCACCAATCAATACAGGATTGTTTTTCGTTCGGCGATTCAAGATCTCGATCACCCGACGAATTTCATCGTCACGTCCTACGACTGGATCGATCCCGCCGTCTCGAGCTTGTTGTGTGATATTGATGCCGTATTCGCCTAAAAGACCAGAAGGTGCTTGGCCATTGCGCGGAGGTTGTCCGCCGATTATGCCGTTTCCTCCAGTTTGAGTTGGAGGCGTTTGTTCATAAGGTGAATTTCCTTGTTGCATTTGGCGAGACATTTGTCGAAAAAGGTCATCAAGATTTCCGAAGCCGAAGGGATCCTGAGCCATCATATTTGTTGGATTTCCAGATTGTGCTTTTAATTTTTGGTAACAACTTTGACAATAATCGAGTTGTTTTCTTTGACCATTGACATTGGCATAAAGATGAATAGAAGCTTCATTTTTACCGCAGTTTTGACAAAGCATATGTTCACGACCTTTCTTATCATTTGCTCATCTATCATTCTACCGCGATTTTTACTCATGGTAAAAAGATACACTTGCAGATTCGGTGAATAATTGTCAGCAGCGTCAAAAATTTCATTGACCTTTACTGACCATAACTTTATTATACAATTTTTTTTTCAGACTGCAAGGATTTCAGCTTTGATGACGGAAACAACTTTTCCCTGAAAAAAGAATCGTTTATAATGGAGAAGATGAAGAGGTGATAGAGATGAATGAAAATCGATTTGTTGAACAAATTGAACAGTTGCGCTCTGGAGAAATCGACGAATTGCTGGTAGAACAATCCGAATTTCTGCTATTTCGAGAAGCATGGTTAAAATTGGAAGACCGCATGAAATTTGTCGGCGAGGCTGGCTTGAATGGCAAGATCATCTATCGGTACCAACCATAAAAACAAATATAGGTTCATTTCAGTCGTTTTCTTAAGAGAAAACGGTTGTCTATCAGAGAAAAAAATGGTAATCTTAACAGTTGAAAGGGCGTTTTTTTGAGTCTGACAATTGACTGAGTCAAAAAAAGCCTTC
The DNA here is from genome assembly GCF_051909435.1 of Enterococcus sp. 125944. NCBI lineage: Bacteria > Bacillati > Bacillota > Bacilli > Lactobacillales > Enterococcaceae > Enterococcus > Enterococcus sp. 125944. The sequence goes on from NZ_JBQASY010000002.1 coordinate 79,986, forward strand.
ACCACAAAAAAACCGTATCATAAAGGAGATTGATCAATATGGAAAAGAAAGATTTTCACGTAGTTGCTGAGACAGGGATTCACGCACGTCCAGCTACTTTATTAGTACAAACAGCAAGCAAATTCAACTCTGATATCAACTTGGAGTACAAAGGTAAATCAGTAAACCTTAAATCAATCATGGGCGTTATGTCTCTAGGTGTTGGTCAAGGTTCTGACGTTACAATCACTGCTGAAGGTGCTGACGAAGCAGATGCAATCGCTGCAATCGTTGAAACAATGAAAAAAGAAGGTTTGTCTGAATAATGGTTGAGATGCTAAAAGGAATTGCTGCTAGTGATGGTGTAGCCGTTGCCAAAGCCTACCTGTTAGTACAACCTGATTTATCTTTTTCAAAAGTAAATGTTGAAGATACGGCAGCAGAAGAAGCTCGTTTAGATGAAGCACTAGCAAAGTCAACAGCGGAATTGCAACAAATCCGTGACAAAGCAGCGCAATCTTTAGGCGAGGCAGAAGCACAAGTATTTGATGCTCATTTAATGGTTCTGTCAGATCCTGAAATGATCGGACAAATCAAACAAAACATGGCAGATAACAAAGTCAATGCAGAAGCTGCATTGAAAGAAGTCACTGACATGTATATCGGCATGTTTGAAGCAATGGATGACAATGCATACATGCAAGAACGTGCAGCGGACATCAAAGACGTTGCGAAACGTATCTTGGCACATTTGCTAAATGTGACGTTGCCAAATCCTTCAATGATCAACGAAGAAGTTGTTATCGTTGCTCACGATTTGACACCAAGTGATACTGCGCAATTAGACCGCAACTTCGTTAAAGCTTTTGTAACTGATATCGGGGGACGTACCTCTCACTCAGCAATCATGGCTCGATCTCTTGAAATTCCTGCAATCGTAGGATCAAAAGAAATCACAGCTAAAGTGAATGCTGGTGATATTCTGGCAGTTAACGGAATCTTAGGAGATGTTATCATCAATCCTACTGAAGACCAAGCTGCTGAATTTATTGAAGCAGGGAAAGCTTACGCGGAACAAAAAGCAGAATGGGAAAAATTGAAAGATGCTCAAACCGTTACAGCTGACGGCAAGCACTTTGAATTAGCTGCAAATATCGGAACGCCTAAAGATCTTGAAGGTGTTCACAACAATGGTGCAGAAGCTGTCGGTTTATACCGGACAGAATTCTTGTACATGGATTCTCCTGATTTTCCTACAGAAGATGACCAATATGAAGCATACAAAGCAGTTCTTGAAGGAATGGCTGGTAAACCAGTCGTTGTTCGTACAATGGACATCGGTGGGGACAAAGAACTTCCTTACTTGAAATTGCCACACGAAATGAACCCATTCTTAGGCTATCGTGCATTGCGTATCAGTTTGTCTGAGTTGGGTGACGGCATGTTCCGTACACAACTTCGTGCGCTGTTACGTGCTTCTGCTCACGGGAACTTGCGTATTATGTTCCCGATGGTGGCAACATTGAAAGAGTTCCGTACTGCGAAAAAAATGTACGAAGAAGAACGTCAAAAATTGATCGATGAAGGCGTAACTGTCTCTGAAGATATTCAAGTAGGTATCATGATCGAAATTCCTGCAGCAGCTGTCTTAGCTGACAAATTTGCCAAGGAAGTAGACTTCTTCAGTATTGGTACCAATGACTTGATCCAATACACAATGGCTGCAGACCGTATGAATGAACAAGTTTCATATCTTTACCAACCATATAACCCATCTATTCTACGTTTGATCAAAAACGTAATCGATTCAGCACATGCTGAAGGTAAATGGGCTGGTATGTGTGGAGAAATGGCCGGCGATCAAACTGCTGTGCCACTTCTAGTCGGTATGGGCTTAGATGAATTCTCTATGAGCGCAACTTCTGTACTTAAAACACGGAGCTTAATGAAACGCTTGTCAACAACTGACATGCAAGAATTAGCAAAACGTGCTTTGGAAGATTGCGATACGATGGAAGAAGTAGTCGAATTGATCAATCAATATGTAAAGTAGTTAAAAGTTAGCAGTAAGCGAATTCGCTTGCTGCTTTTTTTGTGGTCTGGGAGCGAACAGTTTTGTCATATTGTTTTGATGACCTTTGATAAACCAGCTTTTTGACGTATGATAGAAATCAACACAAAAACTAGGCCTTGAGTTGGAGGGTGTTCTCGTCTAGCTATGTTATACTAGATGTAACAGTTTAGAAGGAGGAATCTCGTTTGAAAGTACTTCTCTATTTTGAAAGTGAAAAGCTTTTAGAGAAATCTGGTATCGGCAGAGCACTTGCGCATCAGCAACGTGCACTGAGCAGTATCGGTGTTGAATATACATTAGACAAACAAGCTGAGGATTATGATATACTTCATATTAATACGTATGGGATCAATTCGTTGAATCAAATCAATAAAGCAAGGAAACAAGGCAAAAAGGTAATTTACCATGCGCATTCGACTGAAGAAGATTTTCGAAATTCATTTATCGGCTCAAACCAGTTATCGCCATTATACAAAAAATATTTGATCAATTTATATTCCCGAGCCGATCAATTGATAACCCCAACGCCCTACGCAAAAGAACTATTGGAAGGGTATGGCATCAAGGTACCGATCTGTGCGATCTCTAATGGGATTGATTTGGACAAATATCGTCCGGAACCAAAAAAAGAACAGGCTTTTCGCGACTATTTCCAATTGTCGGCGGATCAAAAAGTGATTATTTCTGTTGGCTTGTATTTTGAGAGAAAAGGAATTGTCGATTTTGTTGAGATTGCTCGCCGCATGCCAGAGTATACTTTTATTTGGTTTGGACATACACCTATGTATACGATCCCTAAAGCGGTTCGAGATCTCGTGAAAGAAAACCATCCTGAAAATGTTATTTTTCCTGGCTATATCAAAGGAGATGTGATTGAGGGGGCCTATTCTGGAGCAGATCTGTTTTTCTTTCCTTCCTATGAAGAAACAGAAGGGATCGTTGTGTTAGAGGCGCTTGCTAGTAAGCAGAAAGTTCTAGTGCGTGACATTCCTGTTTATCATGGTTGGTTGCAAGAGAATCACAATTCTTATATGGGACGGACAGTTGATGAGTTCGTTGAACAAATTGCTAACATCGTAGAAGGTCGTGTACCAGATCTGTCAGCTGCCGGCTATCAAGCAGCTGCAGAACGGAGTATTGAAGAAATTGGAAAAGAGTTAAAGAAAGTTTATCAAAGCGTTTTAGAAGAAAAACCCGTTGATTGACGGCAAGTTTGGAGGTACCGTTGTGAAGATCGGATTTTTTACAGACACATATTTTCCGCAAGTGAGCGGTGTAGCGACATCGATCAAAACATTAAAAGAAGAGTTGGAAAAGAAGGGCCATAAGGTCTATATCTTTACGACTACAGATCCAAATGCAGAAATGGATGAGGAAGATATCATTCGTATGCCTAGTGTGCCTTTCGTGTCTTTCAAAGACCGTAGAATCGTGGTGCGGGGCATGTGGTATGCCTATTTGATTGCGAAAGAGTTGGAACTAGAACTGATTCATACCCATACTGAATTTGGTGCGGGACTACTGGGAAAAATGGTGGGTCGAAAACTACAGATTCCTGTGATTCATACCTATCATACAATGTATGAAGATTATCTGCATTATATTGCGAAAGGAAAAGTTTTGCGACCTACACACGTAAAGTATTTCTCTCGTCTGTTTGCCAATCATTCTACTGGGGTTGTCTGCCCGAGTGAACGGGTCATCGATACACTACGCAGTTATGGCGTTGTGTCGCCGATGCGCATCATTCCCACTGGTATTGAGGTAGAGAAATTTCGCCGCCCGGATATCACTCTGGAAATGAAACGAGCCTTGCGTCAAGAATTGGCGATTGAAGAAGACCAGCCAATGTTATTATCATTGAGTCGTATTTCTTATGAGAAAAATATCCAAGCGATCGTTGATGGACTGCCTGATATTCTAGCAGAAATTCCTTCAGCCAAATTAGTGATCGTGGGCAAAGGGCCTTACAAAGAAAAATTGGAAGAAAAAGTTCAAGAAATGAACTTGTCTGACCATGTTCATTTTGTTGGAGAGGTTGCAAATGATGAAGTAGCCATCTATTATCATGCAGCAGATTTCTTCGTCAGTGCTTCTACTTCAGAGACACAAGGACTGACGTATACAGAAGCAATGGCAGCAGGTACGCCTTTAGTCGTTGAAGGCAATGATTATTTAAATACATTGATCGATGATCCATCTCTTGGTGTGACCTTTGACACCGATCAAGATTTTGCTTCTGCATTTATTCATTATTATCAACAGCAGATTCCTAGGGATGAAAGTGTCTTAGCACGAAAAATGTATGAAATCTCTGCGGCACACTTTGGTGAATCGATGCTTTCTTTTTACCATGATATGATCGCTTACTATGAGACAGAACGTCTAGACAAGGAAACCGAAGAAACATTGAAAAAATTCAAAGTCAAATTGAAATCATTTAAACGAACAATTGATTAAACATTATTGCAGTCAAGTTCACGTTTTTAGCGTATACTAAAGACGTGAATTTTTTTATTTTTGGAGGTATGACTATGAAGCTAGGTTTTATTGGAACGGGTGTCATGGGCCAATCAATGGTCGGTCACTTTTTAGCAAGCGGACATCATGTAAATGTGTATAATCGTACAAAAAGCAAAACAGACGAATTAGTCGCTAAGGGAGCGGTTTGGTGTGATACGCCTGAAATAGTTGCTGCTGAAAGTGAAGTTGTTTTCACAATGGTCGGCTATCCTGCAGATGTTGAGGAAGTTTACTATGGAGAAAAGGGAATTTTTCAAACCGATGTCGCGGCAAAATATTTAGTTGACTTTACAACTAGTACGCCAAAATTAGCAGAACAAATCTATCAAACGGCAAAAGAGCATGGTGCGGCAAGTATTGATGCGCCAGTTTCTGGTGGTGACCTTGGAGCAAAAAATGGAACGTTGACGATAATGGCGGGTGGTGACGAGGAAGCCTATCAAAAAGTTGAACCACTATTTGAGATTGTCGGAAAAACGTGTCATCTTCATGGCTCTGCCGGCAAAGGCCAGCACACAAAAATGGCCAATCAGATCATGATTGCTGGCACGATGACTGGAATGACTGAGATGCTCGTCTATGGCGATAAAGCAGGTTTAGAACTTCCGCAAGTCATTGAGACATTATCTGGTGGCAGCGCCGCAAACTGGTCATTGGCCAACTACAGCCCCCGTATTTTGAAAGAAGATTATTCACCTGGTTTTTTTGTCAAACATTTTATCAAAGATTTAGGTATCGCACTTGATGAAGCAGCGAAAATGGGACTGGATTTGCCAAGTACGGCTTTGGCAAAAAAAATGTACGATCGCTTAGCGGAAGCTGGCTATGAAAGTGATGGGACTCAAGCCCTGATTAAGCTTTGGTGGCAAGATGGAAAAAAATCTTAAAATGACAAAATAAATTGTAAAAAATCAATGCAAGATAGAATATGATTTGATACAATATAACGGACAGAAAAAGGAGGCTTACGAATGAAAAGTTCGCAATTAGTCGCTATCATCAAACGTTTAGAAGCGATGGTCGAAGCGCAAGACAACGAGGTTCAAGTTCGCCGTTTCGAAAAAGAAGGCGTAGAAAAATGCACAGTGACCTACGATAACACCACAGAAACGTTTGAGTTAACGGAAGCAGAGTCAAGTCAGCCTTATCAATTTGATAATATTGATATTGTAGCCATGGAAATTTATGATTTGATCCAATAAACGTATCAGCGTTCAGATGAAAAATGCCATACGCATTGCCAGCGTTCCTCTTTAAGGAGCGCTGGTTTTTTGTTGCAATCATTTGAGCGTTTAGGTATTTGAGAGCACAAAATTTAATTGTCTTAACTGGCGCAAAATTATATGTAGAGGGTCAAGGTCTGTTGGCAGCAATCGTTTAGCTGTTGTTAAAGGTGCTGGAACAAAAGCATCAGAGGTTGATACAACTTCGCTATGAATGATTTGTCCAAAAGAGAGTTGATAGACTTTTACTTGTGATGAATCGGCAGCAAGAGAAGCTTCAAGAGAGGTTTCAAGAGGAATCTCAAAGCGAACTTCTGGGAGAGCGATCAGAGTATTCACCTCGAGGATTTCTCGATAAAAGGATTGAAGCAATTTTTTTTGGTACAGTAGTTGATCTGCCTGTTCAAAAAGTAACTGTTCCGCAAAATAATGCAATCGTTGGTCGAGATAACGAAATATTGTCTTGCTTTCTGCACGAAAGAAAAGTTTCAGCTCATTCAGTTTTTCTTCCAAAGGAATAGTTTGCATCAACGGCAACTGTTTGGACAACGAGAGAAGTTTATAAGGATTGACAGAAGGTAATTGATACGTTTCTGTCAATATCTCAATGATTTCCGGCAATTGCTTGGATCGGCGAAAAGGTCCTATTGCATCCTCTGCTGCCTCATTTGTTCGAACAATGTTTCCTGCATCAAAGCGGATGTATTGGTAATTAAGAAAGTTGGTCATTTGACGGTTATAAATGGGACGATGTTGCTGAATCAACTGACATTCTAACAATAGCGCATCGAGTTCTGTGTCTACGAAAATTGTTTCGAAATCTACGACATTGTGAACTAAACGCAGAATCTTGTTTGTATGCTGTGTATTTTTGCGAAAATAAGAAGAAACTCGTTGTTTCAATTGCTTAGCTTTTCCAACATACAGAATTCCGCCATGAGAATCTTTCATTAAATAAATCCCAGGTTTTTGGGGTAACGCATTTGCTTTTTGCTTTAAGTATTCGATCCGTGCGTTGATGTCCATCACCTCATTTCTACACTGCAACGATACCAAAATTTAAGGTGCAGAACAAGTGATGTTCTGACACGATAATCATTTTCGTGAAATGATGGAAGAAATCTTTGATAATCAAAATAATTTTTAACTACTCGATTCTCTGGTAATTGTCAACTTAAAAACTTGTGAAGGTTAGAAAAGCGTACTGAAAATAAAAATGCGCTTAAAAAAAATAAAAATCAAAAAATTTTCTTGCAATTCTCTAAAAGTTACTTTATAGTTTGACTATCAAATGATTTGATTATCAAACTATTCGGATGGTGAAAGATATGGAACCAAATTTAGAAACGGTCAACGACTATTTAGTCAGTGTCTTCAATGACATTCTCGTGATCGAAGAATCAGAATTAAAGAAATCACAATTTAAAGATCTTTCAATCACAGAAATGCATACGATTGAAGCAATCGGCATGTACAAGAAGAAAACAACTTCAGAAGTCGCTAAAGAGCTTTCTATTACTGTTGGGACCCTCACCATTGCAATCAATCGTTTGGTTAAAAAAGAATATGTAGAACGCATTCGCAGTGAAGACGATCGACGCGTAGTCAAACTTGCGTTGACAAAAAAAGGCAAATTGCTTTATCGGGTACATCAACATTTTCACCGTGAGATGGTCAAAGGCGTTCTAAGCCAGATGTCTACGGATGAAGAGCAAGCTTTACTTAAAGCCTTAAAAAATCTGCATGACTTTTTACAAGATTATAAGTGAGTGTAACGGATGAATATGTTTGGAAAGATTACCGCAACAGCAAGCTATGTTCCTGAACAAATCGTGACGAATCAGCAACTTTCAGAAATTATGGATACATCAGATGACTGGATTTTTTCACGTACAGGAATCAAAGAACGTCGAATTAGTAATGGAGAAAATACTTCCGATTTATGTACGAATGTTGCTACGAAACTTTTGGCATCAAGGGGACTTGCTCCAGATGAATTGGACTTTATCCTAGTAGCGACCATCACTCCGGATTTCAATACACCGGCAGTTGCTTGCCAAGTTCAAGGGAATATTGGCGCCCATCAAGCTTTTGCTTTTGATATCAGCGCAGCTTGTGCCGGATTTGTTTATGCATTGTCTTTAGCAGAAAAATTGATTCGGACCGGTTCTAAAAAAGGGCTCGTCATTGGCGGTGAAGTGCTGTCAAAGGTCTTGGATTGGGAAGATCGTTCAACCGCAGTTTTATTTGGAGACGGGGCAGGCGGGGTGCTTTTAGAAGCAACCAACCATCAGCATCTCTTGAAGGAATCGCTGCAGTCTGATGGAACCAGAGGACTCTCTCTGACATCAGGTTTTGTTGAAAATAAGAATCCTTACGGAAGTTCGTCAACCCAATACAGTGCTTGTATGCAGATGGTTGGTCGTGAAATTTTTGATTTTGCGACACGCGATGTCGTTCAATCCATTCATGCAATCAGTGAGCATGAATCGGTAGATTATTACTTGTTGCATCAGGCCAATTCCCGAATCTTAGATAAAGTGGCTCGGAAATTAAAGGTCCCGCGACATAAGTTTTTGCAAAATATGCAATTTTATGGCAATACTTCAGCCGCTTCAATTCCGATTTTGTTAGATGAAGAAGTGAAACGCGGCACGCTGTCTTTAGGCAGCGGACAAAAAGTGGTGTTCTCAGGTTTCGGCGGCGGATTAGCATGGGGGACCATGCTGGCAGCTTTATAGCCTGTTCACAATCAATATTGAAGAAAACACATTGGAGGAATATACACATGGTATTCGAAAAAATTCAAGAAATCGTAGCAGAAGAATTAGGAAAAGAAAAAGAAGAAATCAAATTAAACACAAACATTCAAGAGGATCTTGAAGCAGACAGCTTAGACCTTTTCCAAATCATTAACGAGATCGAAGATGAATTCGATGTAAAAATCGAAACTGAAGACGGCATCAAAACTGTCGAAGATCTAGTTAAATACGTTGAAAAACAACAAGCATAAAAAACGAGGCTAGGCAAACAGCCTAGCCTTTCCTTGTAATAGAAAGAGTGTGTTTCATTCGCTGTGATCTGCGAGTGAAGATGCCATTTTCTCCAAAATCTTTCAGTTCAAAAAAGGAGTTTAAAATGAAAACAGCATTTTTATTCAGCGGTCAAGGAGCCCAATATGTAGGAATGGGTCAGGAGTTATATCAGCAAGAATCAAGTGTTCAACAAACCTTTGCGGAAGCAAGTGAGATGCTCGGCTATGATATGACTGAACTATGTTTTACTGAAAATGACCGTTTGAATCAAACTGAATATACGCAGCCAGCCATTTTAACCGTCAGTGTGGCTTTTTGGCGTTTGTTAAAAGAAAAAGGTCTCCAGGCCGATGCTTTGGCTGGTTTGAGCTTAGGTGAATATTCCGCATTAGTAGCAAGCGGCGCATTAGACTTTCAAACTGCTGTAGCCCTCGTGCAAAAACGCGGCAAGTTTATGGCAAATGCCGCACCGCAGGGTGTGGGTAAAATGGTCGCTGTGATGAATACTCCGGCTGAAACCATTGAGGCGATTTGTAAAGAAGCTAGCCAAGTAGGGATCGTTTCGCCAGCTAATTACAATACGCCGCAGCAAATTGTCATCGGTGGGGAAGTAGCTGCGGTTGACCAAGCCGTTCAGTTATTGCAAGCGGCGGGAGCCAAACGAATGATTCCATTAAATGTCAGCGGCCCTTTCCATACGAAACTTTTAGAACCTGCTTCTAAACAACTTGCTCAAGAGCTGGCGAAAATTGAAATCAAAGATTTACAGGTGCCGGTGATCAGCAACACGACTGCGAAACCGATGAAACAAGAACAAGTCAAAGAATTATTAGAGAAGCAAGTCAAATCACCTGTGCGTTTTTATGAAAGCATCGAGCAGTTGAAACAAATGGGAATTGAGCAGATGATCGAGATCGGTCCCGGAAAAGTATTGACCGGTTTTTTGAAAAAAATCGATAAAACCATTGCTGCTTCGAGAGTGGAAGATGCTCAAACACTTTTTGACACACTTTCAAGGTTTGATTAGGAGGAATTTATGGAACTGACAAATAAAAATGTCTTTATTACTGGTAGTTCAAGAGGGATTGGCTTTGGCATTGCAGAAGCATTTGCCAAAGAAGGAGCCAATATCGTATTGAATGGGCGGAAAGAGATACCTCAAACTCTTATAGAGACGATTACCCGTTTTGGTGTGAAATGCATCGCAGTCAACGGTGATATATCCGAATACGATCAAGCTGTTTCGATGCTTGCACAAGCGGAAGCGGAATTAGGACCGATCCACATTTTAGTCAACAACGCAGGAATCACCAATGACAAGTTATTGTTGCGCATGAAACCAGAAGAATTTGAAAGTGTATTGAAGATCAATTTGACTGGAACCTTCAACATGACGCAAGTAGCTCTCAAAAAGATGATGAAACTACGCGAAGGACGCATCATTAATTTGACTAGTGTCGTAGGATTGACTGGCAACATTGGTCAAGCAAATTATGCAGCAAGTAAAGCTGGCGTGATTGGTTTTACCAAATCAGTTGCCCGCGAAGGAGCGGCTAGAGGCATTACCTGTAATGCGATCGCACCAGGATTTATTGAAACGGAGATGACCGCAGTTCTTTCTGATAAGGTAAAAGAACAATCGATCAATAATATTCCGTTGCAGCGATTTGGTGCTGTAGAAGATGTCGCAAAAGCTGCGGTTTTTTTGGCCCAAAGCGCTTATATCACAGGTCAAGTAGTCAGCGTAGATGGCGGAATGGCCATGCAAGGATAGAAAGGAGATACTTATGAATCGAGTAGTTATTACAGGATACGGTGTGACTTCCCCAATTGGGAATGATCCAGAAACATTTTTAGCTAGTTTGCAAAATGGAACCAATGGGATTGGCCCCATCACCAAATTTGACGCCAGTGGAACAGGGATTTCAGTAGCAGCTGAAGTCAAAGAGTTTCCACTAGAAAAATACTTTGTCAAAAAAGATACGAAACGGATGGATCTTTTTTCGATTTATGGGATCTATGCTGCCCTTGAAGCAATGAAAATGGCGGGTTTGAATTCTGAAGCGTTAGATGCCGATCGATTCGGTGTCATGGTCGGATCAGGTATTGGAGGTTTGCCAACTATTCAAGACCAAGTGATTCGAATGCATGAAAAAGGTGCAAATCGTGTGTCTCCAATGTTTGTGCCCATGTCGATCGTCAACATGGTGGCAGGAAACATTGCATTGCGTGTGGGGGCAAAAGGCATTTGTACAACTACGGTCTCTGCTTGTGCATCCGGTACTCATTCGATTGGTGAAGCTTTCCGCAATATCAAACATGGTTATGCAGACGTGATGATTGCTGGCGGATCTGAATCAACGATTTGTGAGATTGGTATCGCTGGTTTTGCTTCTTTAACGGCATTAACAACGGAATCTGATCCAGACAAAGCATCCACACCATTTGACAAAAACCGCAGCGGGTTTGTGATGGGAGAAGGTGCTGGGGTTTTGATTCTAGAATCATTTGAACATGCCCAAAAGCGCGGAGCGAAGATTCTCGGGGAAGTTGTTGGCTATGGTGCCAATTGTGATGCCTACCATATGACTGCACCGAATCCTGACGGTTCAGGTGCTGGAAAAGCAATGAAACTCGCGATGTCTGAAGCAGCGATCACTCCAGCCGAAGTTGGCTATATCAATGCTCACGGAACAAGCACACCAGCTAATGATGTAGCTGAAGCTACATCGATCCAATATGGTTTAGGGGACGACTATCGCAAACCTTACGTCAGCAGTACAAAATCTATGACAGGACATCTATTGGGGGCAGCAGGAGGAATCGAAGCAATTGCCTCGCTTTTAGCATTGCAGCATCAATTTATTCCACCGACCATCAATGTTCGTGAACAAGATCCTGAAATCGACTTAAATATTGTGAAAAACCAAAGCCAGCCAGCAGAAATTACGTATGCAATGAGTAACTCACTAGGTTTTGGTGGACACAATGCAGTCATCTTATTGAAACGTTGGGAGGAAGCTTAATTGGAAACAAATGAAATCAAGGATCTGCTTTCCCAATTTGATCAGTCCTCTTTGACTGAATTGCAGCTCAAAAAAGAAAACATCGAACTTTATTTTAATAAAAATTCGTTCAGTAGCCGTCAAGTATCATCCGAGAGTTCAGATGTCAAAGTTGAAAGCATCCCTGCAGCTGCACCAGTACCAAGCGTACAACCAACAGCTGCTGGAACCCTCGAGGTTAGTTCAGAGCCAATTATAGCGGGAACGGAGATCGTTTCACCTTTAGTGGGTGTGGTTTACTTAAAACCTAGTCCTGAACAAAGCCAATTCAAACAAATCGGCGATTCTGTCAAAAAAGGGGATGTCCTTTGTATCGTTGAAGCAATGAAAGTAATGAATGAAATTGTTAGCGATGTTGATGGCGAATTAGTTGAAATCTTAGTTGAAAATGAGCAGATCGTTGAATACGATCAACCATTATTCCGTGTGAAAGAAGGGTAAGCTATGTCAGTTATGTCAATTCAAGAAATCAAAGAAATCATTCCCCATCGCTATCCTATGCTCTTAGTGGATCGCATTGAAGAACTAGAAGAAGGAAAACGGGTGGTAGCAAAGAAGAACGTGACCATCAACGAACCTTTTTTTCAAGGCCATTTTCCTCATGAACCAGTCATGCCTGGTGTATTGATCGTTGAAGCAATGGCCCAAGCGGGGGCAGTTGCACTCTTGTCTTTACCGGATTTTCGAGGTAAAACCGCTTATTTCGGCGGACTTGATAAAGCAAAATTCCGCAAAAAAGTAACACCAGGAGATACATTGATCTTAGAAGTAGAAATACTCAAGGTAAAATCTGCAGCAGGAATCGGCAAAGGGATTGCCTATGTTGATGGCAAAAAAGTTGCAGAAGCAGAACTTACCTTCATGATTGGATAGGTGAAAAATGTTTTCTAAAGTATTGATAGCTAACCGTGGTGAGATCGCTGTTCGCATTATACGTGCTTGCCGCGAACTTGGGATCCAAACGGTCGCAGTTTATTCAGAAGCAGATAAAGAAGCGTTACATGCAGAACTTGCCGATGAAGCCATTTGTATTGGCCCGGCGAAAGCAGCAGACTCTTATTTGAATGTGCAACAAATATTAAGCGCCGCGATCGTTACCAAAGCTGAAGCCATCCATCCCGGATTTGGTTTCTTATCAGAAAATAGCCGTTTTGCATCTATGTGTGAAGAATGCAATATTGTCTTTATTGGTCCTAAGAGTGAAACAATCGATGCAATGGGGAACAAAATCAATGCCCGACGGTTGATGATCGAAGCACAAGTGCCAGTGATCCCCGGCAGTCAAGGAGCGATTTCTGATGTGAAAGAAGCATTGACGATCGCTGAAGAAATTGGCTATCCAGTGATGCTTAAAGCAGCAGCAGGCGGTGGTGGTAAAGGCATACGTAAAGTATTGACAAAAGAAGAATTGCCGCAGCATTTTTCTTCCGCTCAGCAAGAAGCAAAAGCCGCTTTTGGTAATGATGAAATGTATATTGAGAAAATCGTGTATCCCGCAAGACATATCGAAGTCCAAGTTTTAGGAGATTCTTTTGGGAATATCATTCACTTGGGCGAGCGGGATTGTTCTTTACAACGGAACAATCAAAAAGTTTTGGAAGAATCGCCATCGGTCGTAATATCAGCTAGTAAACGTCAAGAACTAGGAGCTGCAGCAGTTCGCGCCGCTCAGGCTGTTGGCTATCGCAATGCTGGTACAATCGAATTTCTGATGGATGAAGCTGGCGAATTCTATTTCATGGAAATGAATACTCGCATCCAGGTCGAACATCCGATCACAGAAATGGTGACCAATATCGATCTCGTAAAAAAACAAATTGAGATTGCTAGCGGCGAACCGCTGAATATCAAACAAGAAGATGTCAAAATGCAAGGTGCTGCCATCGAGTGTCGTATCAATGCGGAAAATCCAGCCTTTAATTTTGCTCCTTCCCCTGGAAAAATTCATAATTTGTTTTTACCTGGAGGAGGTCTGGGCGTTCGTGTGGATAGTGCCATGTACTCTGGATATACGATTCCTCCTTACTATGATTCGATGATTGCAAAGGTCATCGTTCATGGAGAAAATCGATTTGAAGCATTGATGAAAATGCAGCGAGCTTTGGCTGAATTAGTGACTGAGGGTGTAGTGACGAATGCAGAATTCCAAATGGATCTGATCGGTCATCCAAAAGTGATTGCCGGAGACTACAACACAGCCTTTTTACAAGAGGAATTCTTGCCAAACTGGACGCCTGAACAATAGGAGGGAAGAGAATGGCTTTATTTAAAAAGAAGAATTACATTCGCATCAATCCTAATCGCGGCCAGGCACCTGCCAATGAACCAACAGTGCCCGACAATCTTTGGGCGAAATGTCCCAGCTGTAAACGGACCTTATATACAAAAGAAATGGGCGCAGAAAAAGTCTGTCCTCATTGTGGCTATAATTTCCGTATCAGTGCCTGGGAAAGAATCGCATTAACGATCGACGAAAAAAGCTTGGAAGAATGGGATACAGATGTGAAAACAGAAGATCCTCTCAACTTTCCTGATTATCTCGAAAAAATAGCTTCCGTACAGGAAAAAACTGGTCTTCATGAAGCCGTGTTAACTGGAGAAGCGACAATCAATCAGCAACCTGTGGCAATAGGAATCATGGATTCCAACTTTATTATGGGAAGTATGGGAACTGTCGTAGGTGAAAAAATCACTCGATTGTTTGAGCGAGCGCTTGCGAAGAACTTACCCGTTGTATTATTCACTGCTTCTGGTGGTGCACGGATGCAAGAAGGGATTTTTTCATTGATGCAGATGGCTAAGATCTCTGCAGCAGTGAAGCGTCATAGTGAAGCCGGTTTATTTTATTTGACAGTCTTGACAGATCCAACTACCGGAGGCGTAACAGCAAGTTTTGCAATGGAAGGAGATGTGATTCTCGCTGAACCGCAGGCATTGATTGGGTTTGCGGGGAGACGAGTGATCGAACAAACGATTCGACAAGAACTGCCAGAAGACTTCCAAAAAGCAGAGTTCTTGTTGGAACATGGTTTTGTCGATCAAATCGTTCCACGGACACAATTAAGGGAACGAATTTCCCAATTGCTTAAATTGCATACGACAAAGGGGTGGATGACAAATGATTGAAGCGGCACATGAGATCGTTGAGTTAGCCCGCAGCAAAGATCGTTTGACGGCACTTGATTACTTTGAACATGTTTTTAGCGATTTTCAGGAATTCCATGGGGATCGTCTCTATGCCGATGATGAAGCTGTTGTGGGCGGGGTCGCTGCCTTAGATGGGAAACCTGTGACAGTGATCGGTATCCAAAAAGGGCGGAACCTGCCAGAGAACCTTCGACGAAATTTTGGTGCTCCTCATCCAGAAGGTTACCGAAAAGCGTTGCGGCTAATGAAACAAGCGGAGAAATTTCAACGGCCTGTTATCACATTGATCAATACAGCAGGTGCCTATTGCGGCGTCGGCGCTGAAGAGCGTGGCGAAGGAGAAGCGATTGCGCGCAATCTCTTAGAAATGTCAGATTTAAAAGTACCAATCTTGGCAATCATTATTGGCGAAGGCGGCAGTGGTGGAGCTTTGGCATTGGCTTTAGGGGATGAAGTATGGATGATGGAACATTCTATCTATGCGATTTTATCCCCGGAAGGCTTTGCATCGATCCTCTGGAAAGATGGAAGCCGTGCGAAAGAAGCTGCCGGACTCATGAAAATAACAGCGCAAGAGTTGCACAAGCTTGGAGTGATCGAAAAAGTGATTCCCGAGACCATCGACGGTGAACTGTTGTCGAAAGAGACAGTGATCGCGGAAATGCGATCGGCAATCACCAAAAAGATCGCTGCTCTAGCACAAAAGAATATAGATCAACTCCTTGCTGAGCGCTATCAGCGTTTTCGCAAATTTTAATCATAAGTTTGATATCAATGTCGATTTTTGATCCGTCATTGATTTCAAGCTTTTTTATTTGTCCTTGTGAAATTTCTCTAATATAATAAACATCAGCAGATAGTTGTTTGAAATTCAATAACATTGTGGTATTATGTATATATTCTGAATAAAGATGGGGATATATGCATAATTATTTATTTTATAAGGGGAGAAAACAAATGAAGAAATTGATGAGTGGATTTATAACAGTTGCTGCTTTATTAACTTTAGCTGCATGTGGGAATGGTGGATCATCAAGCACTGATTCGTCAAAAAAAGGAGATCAAAATCAGCTAGAAGCTATCAAGTCTGCTGGTGTATTAAATGTAGCGACATCAGCTGATTTTGCACCTTTTGAGTTCCATGCTTTGATTGATGGCAAAGACCAAATCGTCGGCGCGGACATTGATCTGGTAAATGAAATCGCCAAAGAATTAGGCGTCAAAGTCAATGTAATGGATTTGGAGTTCAATGCTGTTCTAACTGCATTGAGCCAAGGAAAAGCGGATATTGCGGTTTCTGGGATCTCAGCAACTGATGAAAGAAAACAAACATTTGATTTTACTGACAACTACTTTACACCTGAACAAAAAATCGTGATCAAAAAGGACAATACGGATGCATTGTCTGCAATCGATGACTTTTCAGGAAAGAAGGTAGGCGCCCAAAAAGGATCGATCCAAGAGGCTGTGGTTCAAAACCAATTAGCTGACTCACAATTGGTTTCGATTGCGAAAGTGCCTAACTTGATCAATGAATTGAAACAAGGATCGATCGATGGGCTAGTACTTGAAAGTGCCGTTGCAGACTCATATGTTGCTCAAAATGATGATTTGGCAGTGGCTGACATTGCTTTGGAAGCTTCACCAGATGATTCTTATGCTATCGCTCTACCAAAAGGCAGCACAGAATTAAAAGATGAATTGAACCGTATTTTGAAAGAATTGAATGATAAAGGGACAATTAATGAATACGTTCAAAAGAATACAGACTTAGCCAACGAAAATGCGGCTGAATAGATCGGAGTAGTAAATTTATGGATTTTTCCTTCTTGTCGACTTATTATCCTTACTTTATCTCAGGGGTATTGATTACGATTGTCATCTCCATTATTACAGTGATCCTAGGCACCATCCTCGGAATCACCTTTGCATTGATGAAGTTATCAAAAGTAAAACCATTACGCTGGATCGCTAATACGTATATCGAAGTGTTACGGGGAACACCGATGCTGGTTCAGATATTGATTGCATTTGGGTTGTTGCAGGGGCTGTTCTCACTGCCGACGATTTCGTTTGGTGTGTTGAATCTTGACTTTGGACGACTATTTCCAGGGATTATCGCCCTTTCATTGAACTCAGGGGCTTACGTTGCTGAAATCGTTCGTGGTGGTATCAATGCAGTCGATTTTGGTCAATCAGAAGCAGCTGGTTCGCTAGGATTGCGTCCTGCACAAGCGATGCGGTATGTTATTTTACCTCAAGCTTTGCGTAATATCTTGCCTCCTCTAGGTAACGAGTTCATTGTTTTGATCAAAGACTCTTCTTTGTTATCCACTATCGGTATCTACGAATTGATGAATAGCGCACAAATTGTTGTGACAAGTTCGTATCAGCCATTAACTCCTTTATATGTTGCCGCTGTAATTTACTTTATTTTAACGTTTACCACCTCCCGCTTGTTGAATCTATGGGAGAAAAAACTCGGCAAAGGTTACCGGCGATAGGAGGAAAAAAGATGGATACAATGATCAAAGTAAAGAATTTACACAAAACATTTGGAACAAATCAGGTGCTTAAAGGTATCAATACTGAAATCAAAAAAGGTGAGGTCGTTGTTGTGATTGGACCTTCCGGATCGGGAAAGAGTACTTTTTTACGCTGCTTGAATTTGTTAGAAGAACCAACAAGCGGCAATATTTACTTTAAGGGGACGGACATTACTGACAAAAAAAATGATATTTATCAAATGCGGGAAAAATTAGGCATGGTTTTTCAAAACTTTAACCTCTTCCCCAATCTGACAGTAATGGATAATATTACATTGTCGCCAATCAAAGTAAAAAAAATGTCTAAAGAAGACGCTCGGAAAATCGGAGAGAAACTGTTGACTGACGTAGGGTTGCCGGATAAAGCAAAAGCTTATCCCCAAAGCTTATCCGGAGGACAAATGCAACGGATCGCTATTGCTCGCGCATTGGCGATGCAGCCAGAAGTGATGTTGTTTGACGAACCGACATCGGCGTTAGACCCGGAAATGGTCGGTGAGGTATTGAGTGTCATGCAGCGTTTGGCTCAAGAAGGGATGACGATGGTGATCGTTACCCATGAAATGGGATTTGCCAAAGAGGTTGGCGACCGCGTTCTTTTCATGGACCAAGGGGTCATTATGGAAGAGGGGACTCCTGCTCAAATATTTGATGCACCGCAAAATCCGCGGACAATCGATTTTCTGGCAAAAGTCTTATGATCTTTTTTAGACCATGAAGTTGGTTAGTGTGATGTGCGTTCATATCGGTCAAGATGAAAAACAATGAATTGTCTGAACGATTCTTGAGGAAGGAAGCTGCAGAAGTAATCTGCATTGATTGCTCACTCCTCTGATCGTTCGGCTTTTTTATTTTTTAAAGAAAGTAGCAGTGGATGATCCGTTGCTTTTTTCAACTAGATGAAAATCTGTTGCTGAGAGTTGTAGCTCAGTCTAGTATTTCACACGATTCTATTGTATAATTACAGGTTGAAAGTAGCATTATAAGTAGGATGCCTTTAAATAATCATCAGTGACCCTGTGGGGACTGATTGACGACTTGTCAGCTGACAAGCTGTTTTTATCTAGACGTGTCAACAAATTGACTATTTTTGTCACATGAATAAAAGAATCAAGGAGAATCTATGTTTTCAAAATTTAAACCGACTTGGATGGTCGATGCCATCTATCAGATCACTCCCCATCAACTTAAGAAGCAAGGCATCAAAGCTGTTCTAACTGACCTTGATAATACCCTGATTGCTTGGAATGATCCTGACGGTAGTGAAGAGCTAAAAAATTGGTTGTTAGAAATGAAGAATGCGGGAATCCCGGTGATTGTCGTTTCAAACAATAATAGTGAACGGGTCGCACGGGCAGTGGCGCCCTTTGGTTTGCAATACGTCCATCGAGCATTGAAACCTTTTTCTCGTGGCATCAAGCAAGGATACCGCCAACTCGGCTTGCAAAAAGAAGATGTTGTGATGATCGGTGACCAAATCATGACCGACATTCAAGGTGCTAATCGAGCAGGGGTCCGTAGTATCTTAGTGAAGCCGATCATTAATACGGATTCATGGAAAACACAATTCAACCGTTTGCTGGAGCGAAGAATTATGAAGTATTTATTGAAACACAATCCAGAAATGAAATGGCGAGGTGGAATTTGATAATGAATGAAGAAATGATTCATTGTATTGGCTGTGGCGCGCTGATCCAGACAGAAAATCCAACAGAGCTTGGTTATACACCGCTCTCTGCATTAGAGAAAGGGTTAGAAACCGGAGAAGTCTATTGCCAACGCTGTTTCCGCTTGCGACATTACAATGAAATCCAAGATGTCTCGCTGACAGACGATGATTTTCTGCGTTTACTGAACGAACTCGGTCAAAAAGATGCATTAATCGTAAATGTAGTGGATATCTTTGATTTTAACGGTTCGTTGATTCCAGGACTTCATCGTTTTGTGGGAGACAATCCTGTGTTGCTAGTGGGCAATAAAGTGGATATCTTGCCAAAGTCATTGAAGAAATCAAAAATGACCCAATGGATGAGAGAGCGTGCCCATGAAGCAGGGCTGCGTCCAATCGATGTTTTATTGACAAGTGCAAAAAAAGCCGCCGAAATGACTGAATTGTTACAGGCGATCGATCATTATCGAGAAGGTCGAGATGTCTATGTGGTAGGTGTTACGAATGTTGGTAAGTCGACATTGATCAATCAAATCATCAAACAGACGGCTGGAGTCCAAGAATTGATTACTACTTCTCGTTTTCCAGGGACAACCCTTGATAAAATCGAAATTCCTCTCGACGACGGTCACTTTTTGATCGACACTCCAGGGATCATCCACCGACATCAGATGGCTCATTACCTTGGAAAGAAAGATTTAAAAATCGTGGCGCCGAATAAGGAAATCAAACCGAAAAGCTACCAATTGAATGCTGGCCAAACACTCTTTTTCGGAGGAGTGGCACGTTTTGACTTTATTCAAGGAGAGCGCAGCTCATTCATTGCTTATGTAGCAAATGATGTGGTGCTGCATCGCACGAAGTTAGAAAAAGCTGATGCCTTTTATCAAAAACATGTTGGTGGTCTTTTACAACCGCCTCGTCCTGATGAGTTAGCTGATTTTCCGGAGTTAGTTCGCTTTGAATTTTCGATCAAAGAAAAAACAGATATTGTTTTTGCAGGTTTAGGATGGATCACAGTCACAAAACCAGGAGTTGTTGCTGGTTGGGCACCCAAAGGCGTTGATGTGATCAAACGGAAAGCATTAATTTAAAGGAAGAAGGCAGAACATGGAATTACGAGGAAAACAAAAGCGGTTTTTACGCAGTGAAGCGCATCATTTAACACCGATTTTTCAGATTGGCAAAGGCGGGTTGAATGAGGCAATGATCAATCAAATCGAAGAAGCGCTAGAAAAAAGAGAATTGATCAAGGTATCTTTATTGCAAAATACCGACGAAGTGGCGGAGGACGCTGCTGCAGCAATCAGTGAAGCGATTCAATGCGAGGTTGTTCAAATCATTGGACGCGTGATTGTGTTATTCAAACCATCTACAAAAGAAAAATATCAAAAAATCTCTGTAAACGTACGTTCATTATAGGAGTGATTTGACATGCAAGGAAATTCGTTTGGCAAAGTTCAGACCTTATATACAACAGAAGCGGCTTATCAAGCGCCTAAAAAACAAGTGGGCATACTGGGGGGGAATTTCAACCCCGTTCACTATACCCACTTGGTCATGGGTGAAGAAGTTGGGCAAGCTTTGGGCTTGGATAAAGTCTATTTTATGCCTGAGTATCTTCCGCCGCATGTCGATGAAAAAAAGACGATCCCGGCTGCTCACCGACTGGCAATGTTACAGTTAGCGATTGCGGATAATCCCCGATTTGCGATTGAAGACATTGAATTGAAACGCAAAGGGAAAAGCTATACTTTTGATACAATGAAGGAACTGACTGAAAAGAACCCTGATACAAGTTATTACTTTATTATTGGCGGCGACATGGTACAATACTTGCCGAAGTGGCATCGGATTGATGAATTGATGGAGTTGGTCACCTTCGTCGGGGTTCGTCGTCCTAGTTATCCCGTTGAAACACCCTATCCGATCATTTGGATCGATGTGCCTTTGATGGATATCAGCTCCACAATAATTCGTAAGAAAGTGCAACAAGGATGCTCGATTCGCTACTTATTGCCGGAAAATGTGTTAAACTATATTCAAGAAAAGGGGCTGTATCTGGATGAATAGCCAACAGTATACGCCTGCTGAACGCGAATTATTGATGCAGGAAGTACAAATGCATATGAGCCAAAAACGATTTCAGCATGTACTAGGGGTAGAAAAAACGGCTGTCGCATTGGCTGAAAAATTCGGTGCTTCACCGGAAAAAGCCAGTATCGCTGCGCTGACTCATGATTATGCCAAAGAGCGTCCAGATGAAGAATTCCAGCTTGTCATTCGGCGAGATGGTTTTGATCTGGAATTGCTCAATTGGAGCAATGCTATTTGGCATGGTATTGTGGGAGCCGATTTTGTTCAGCGAGAGTTAGGCATCGATGACGAAGAGATCCTACAAGCCATTCGTATCCATACGACTGGCGCTGCAGAAATGAGTTTGTTGGATAAGATCATTTACGTTGCCGATTATATCGAACCTGGTCGATCATTTCCTGGTGTGAAAGAAGCCCGTGAATTAGCTATGATTGATCTTGACGCTGCAGTAGCTTACGAAACGAAACATACATTGCTTTATTTGATTGAAAAGGAAGCACCAATTTATCCCAAGACGATTGAAACATACAATCATTGGGTCGCAAACCATTAGGAGGGAATTACCATAGATAGCCAGAGAATTTTAGAAATTGCTGTTAAAGCAGCAGATTCAAAACATGCCGAAGATATTATGGCATTAGACGTTCGTGAAATTTCATTATTAGCCGATTACTTTGTGATTTGTTCAGGAAACAGTGAAAGACAAATCAATGCCATCATTGATGAAGTTCTTGACAAAGAAGAAGAAAACCAAGTGGAGGTTCGCCGTGTTGAAGGAAAAGATGGTGGTAAATGGGTCTTGATTGATCTTGGTGATGTCATCGTTCACGTTTTCAACGCTTCAGAACGTGCGTTTTATAATTTAGAAAAATTATGGTCAGATGCACCGCTTGTTGATCTGAATGAATGGGTCGTGGCTTAATAATGGCCTACGAAACATTTGCTTTTGTCTATGACGAAGTAATGGATTCCAGTCTCTATCAAAAGTGGCTGGATTTTTCTTGCTGTCATTTAGGTGAAAAAAAACAAATCATGGAATTAGCCTGCGGAACAGGTGCATTAGCAGTAGAATTCGCTAAAGCGGGTTTTGATGTAACCGGCTTAGACCTTTCAGAAGAAATGTTGATGATCGCCAGTCAGCGGGCGGAACAAGAGGATACGCCCATCCAATTGGTAGAAGGGGACATGCTGGATCTGACAGATGTGGGAACCTACGAAGCGATCACTTGTTACTCTGACTCAATCTGTTATATGGAAGATGAGCAAAGTGTCCAGCAAGTTTTCGATGGGGTTTATAACAGTTTGCGTGACGACGGGGTATTTATGTTCGATGTACACTCAACGTACCAGATCGATGAAGTATTCCCTGATTACAGCTACCACTATCAAACAGATGAGTTTGCCTTTCTCTGGGAAAGTTACCAAGGAGAAGTTCCTCACAGCATTGAACATTTTTTGACTTTTTTTGTGCAAAATGAGGATGGAACTTTCCAACGAATGGATGAACTACACCGAGAACGCACCTATTCGCTTGAAAGTTATCAGCGGATGTTAGAAAATGCCGGCTTCTCTGAAATCGAAATGTATGCAGACTTTATTGATAGTCCGCCAAATGAAAAGAGCCGTCGTTGGTTCTTTGTCTGCCGCAAGCTTTGATTGTTTGCGGTTTTTTTAGATTAAAAAGAACTTAAATTTATTTGCTGATGGGAGAAAGGAGTGGAGAAATGCAAGCATGCGGTATTGTTGTAGAGTATAATCCTTTTCATAATGGCCATGAATTTCATGTCCAGCAAGCTAGAAAAGCATCCGGAGCGGATGTTGTTGTGGCGGTGATGAGTGGCAACTTTTTGCAGCGAGGAGAACCGGCAATCGTTGACAAATGGCAGCGTGCTCGAGCTGCACTCGAAAACGGCGTGGATCTAATTGTAGAATTACCGCCGGCTTGGTCAGTTCAATCAGCTGATTTCTTTGCAAAAGGAGCAATTAGCATTCTGCAATCATTGGATTGCTCCTTTTTATGTTTTGGAACGGACGCTCCCGAACCGTTTGATTATGAAGCATTTGCGCATTTTGAGCAAAACAATCAAGAAGTCATCGACCAGTTTTTTCAAGAGAATGCTTCTGAGAACCAAACCTATACACAAAAAATGCATGCGGCTTTTGCAGCAGTCTATCCAGACTTTTTGGCAGAGGCTCATTTGCCTAATCACATATTGGGCATGCGCTATGCTCGTGAAACATGTCAGTATCCATCACCAATGAAACTGTTGCCGATTTCAAGGAAACAAGCGGCCTATCACTCACAAGAATTGTCTGGTGGGATGATTGCCAGTGCGACGGCTATTCGCAAAGCTGTGAAGGCAGGTCAAGAGATTAAAGGGTACGTTCCTGAAAGTGTAAGAAATGATTTATTAGACCAAACGATTGATTGGGAGTTTTTTTGGCCATTGTTGCAGTACCAACTTATCGCAACCCCTCTTGAACAATTGCGAACCCGGTATCAAGTGACCGAAGGATTAGAATATCGGATCAAAGATTGTTTACACGCCACTTCTTTTGCGGAATTTATGGCACTTCTGAAAACAAAACGGTATACTAGAACTAGACTTCAGCGGTTGATGTGTTATCTATTGTTTCAAGCAACCAGTGAAGAAGTCCAACAAGCGCAAAAGAATACCGGGATTCGTATTTTGGGGTTTACAACAGCAGGTCAAACTTATTTAAAGCAAGTTAAAAAGAAGACAGACCTGCCGCTCATTTCTAAATTTGGCAAAAAGGAAAGCGAGCGTTTTGGGTATTCTTTACGGGTAGATCAAATCTATCAGTTGGCATCACCACAGATTGTAGAACAAAATTTTGGTCGTTCCCCTATTTTTCTAAAGAATTGAACTGAAATTACTTCACAGAACAGGAAATCACAAGTATAATGATTAAGGAATTTTGATTATAAAGAAAGCGAAGTGAAATTATGGGTCGTAAATGGGCAAATATCGTAGCAAAGAAAACTGCTAAGGATGCAAACAATAGCCGAGTTTATGCAAAATTTGGAATCGAAATCTACGCGGCAGCAAAATCAGGTGATCCTGATCCTCATGCGAACCAAAAATTGCGCTTTGTTATTGAACGTGCAAAAACATACAATGTACCAAAACACATCATTGACCGAGCAATTGAGAAAGCAAAAGGTTCAGGGGATGAACAATACTCCGAATTGCGTTATGAAGGGTTCGGACCAAATGGTTCAATGGTTATCGTCGATACATTGACGAATAATGTTAACCGTACAGCAGCAGACGTACGAGCAGCTTTTGGTAAAAATGGCGGAAACATGGGTGTTTCTGGCGCGGTTGCTTACATGTTTGATAATACGGCATTATTTGGTTTTTCTGGTACGGATGCAGATGACATCTTAGAATACTTGATGGAAAAAGACATCGACGTGCGCGATGTTCTTGAAGAAGATGGTCAAATCATCGTCCATGGAGAACCTAGTGATTTTCATGTGATTCAAGAAGCTTTAAAAGAAAAAGGAATTACTGAGTTTTCAATTGCTGAGATGCAAATGATTCCTCAAAATGAAGTCACTTTGACTGGAGAAGATCTTGAAAAATTTGAAAAAATGATCGATGCACTAGAAGACTTAGAAGATGTCCAAAACGTTTATCATAATGTAGCAGACAGCGAAGAAGAATAAAAGTAAGACATCCTTGAAAGTTTATCTGTGCTTTCGGGGGTGTTTTTTTACTTTCATTTTTATCGTTTTCAAAAAACAAAGGGGTATTTCTTTTGGTTTAATCGCTTTTTTTATGTTATTATTTAAGTAATTAGCAGTATGAGCAAGAAGGGAGCGGCAGAGTTGGAAGAAAAAATCGTTTTAGAGCCTTTTGATCGGATTTTAAGCGGATACGATAAATTAGCAGAAGTATCTGTCTCAGTTTCTGATTGTTCTGCACTGTGCCGCAAATACAAAAAATACGGTGTAGAGGGATACCGTTTGGGCGGCTTTCGTGGAGCCACCTATTTGAATCGTTACTTGAATGTGACGGTAGATCGTGCGCCTTTACTGATTTATAAACGGAATTTTTTGATCCCGCTGGTTTTTCGAGTATCGGAAGCGTCCCAACGCTTATTTTTGGACAATTATCGGATGGAAGGCTTTTTCTTGTTGTTAGAGTGGCTGCTGCATCATCGTCCAGAAAAAGCAATCATTGATTTTCAGAAAAGTAGTCAAATTGATCCTGAAAGGGAATATGTGATCGACAGTTCTTATATTGCTTTTCGTTTAACAGAAATTCTAGATGGTTCCGGTTTTCCCCTCAGTCACTTTACAGATGTCGAACAATTTATGGAATGGAACCGGATCTATCGATTGATCGACAATGGCAGTATTGGAAAACATAGTAAAATCTTTGATCCTGACAATGAAGAAAATGTTTCAGAACTTCAGATGATTTTGACGATTGTCGCGATGAAATATCCAGAAACGAGACTCTTTATCGGTGAATTGAAGGGGTGATCGAACCCTGTAAAAAAATGACAAAACAAATACCGATCAAACAAGGCTTTTGTCGAGAAGAATATTGTTTGATTGATCATTTATCGCTAAGCAAAAACGAGAGCAAGGGATTGTCCGCTTGCTCTCGTTTTTTTGATGTATCAATCGCTTTCCTTAAAGCAATTGTAATGCGTAGGTTGCGGGATCAGCTTTCTCTAGCAATTGATTGGTGTTATTTTGCAAAACAATCAATTGGTGCATGGCACGGGTCGCCATGGTATAGAAGATCAATTGATCTTGCTCCGTCACAAAAGAAGTCCCATACGTCCATAAGAATACTTGATCAAATTCCAACCCTTTAGCTAAAAAGGCTGGAAAAATCATGATTTTACGTTTCATAAAATCTTCCTCTGAAGTAATTAATTGAACTTGATCCTGCATCTCTTCAGAGAGCTGGGCATAAAGCGCTCGGCAGTCGGCAGCTGTCTTACAGATGATAGCTGTGCGCCAGTGTGACTGTGATTTGGTTAATGCTTGCTGCAAGTAGTCCAGACCAACTGTTTCGTTCTCGGTTTGAATGACTTGAGGGAGAGCCCCTTCGCGTGCTGTCAATTCAACTTGATCGGAACCAGTTAAGAATTGGTTGGCAAAATCCGTGATTTCTTTCGTTGAACGATAGCTGGTTTTTAATTGATACCGAGTCACGCTGTCAGCAGGAAACAACTCTTCCAACGAACCAACGATCGTTTCATTACCGTAGACCTTTTGATTTAAATCACCACATAAAGTAATTCCGGCTTTAGGATATAATTGACGTAAGAGAGCCACTTGAGCAGGCGGAAAATCCTGCATCTCATCAATGAAAATAAACCGTGCTTTTTCATCCACATAGATTGGGTAAAGTTGTTTGATCAGCAAAAAGAATAGCACGGCATCTTCTTGGGTCAATTGGCGTTGCCGCAGACCTTCTCTCAGAAGTCGGAGATGTTGTTGCCAATCTTCGTCACGGATCGCTTGTTCGTCTAACAACGTCTTAGGAACTGCCTGTAAGAAATGTAAATACTGCTTGGTTTGGTTGATAAACTGGTATTGTTTGACACCACGAGTTAGTGAGCGGAATTTTTTCTTAACGATTTGCTGCCGGATTTGCTTACGCAATCGGCGTTCATTTTCTTCGGTGTACTCCTGATAAGGATCTTTGGCAAAATGTTGCTGCAACTGCTCTTCGGTTGCTTCTTTGACCCAATCTTTTTTGGCCTCATCTTTTTCAAGACCACCGATTTTTTTCAGTAATTTTGTTTGTAATAATTGACTCCGTTGATACAAAGGAAGCTCTTGATTTGTTTCTTGATACCAACGACGGATTTGTTCTTTCGTAATGTATGTCTGTCCTTGAATTTTTAAATCACGAAATAACGGACCGATCACAGAAATCTTCTGTACGTATCGTTGAATCAATTTGACAAGTTTCAGACTGCTTTTGATCTTTTCAATCCGATCGTCTGCTCCTGATAAGAAAGTTTCTTCTAGCTGTGTTTCTTTTGTGATTTGGAAATTGGGCAGAGCTCTTTGGATGAAATGGTGGAACGTACGTGTTGGCACTTCACTTTCCCCAAGAGAAGGCAAGACCATTGAAATATAATCGGAAAATAAATGATTGGGAGAGAAAAGCAAGACTTGTTCTTCATCCAGCCATTTGCGGTTGCGATAAAGCAAGAACGCCACCCGTTGCAACAGTGCCGATGTTTTACCACTGCCGGCAATTCCTTCAATCAGCATGAACTTGCTAGTAGTATCACGAATGATCTGATTTTGTGCTTTTTGGATCGTTGAGACAATATTTTTCATTTGAGAAGAAGAGGCTTCGTCTAAAATTTCCAGCAAAAACTCATCATTGATGATTTCTGAAGTGTCCACCATAGACAAAATCTGGCCTTCTTGAATTTTGAATTGACGCTTCAGCAACAACTCAACTGTAAAGCGATCGGTTTCTGTTTCATAAAACGTTTCGCCTAATTCTCCTTCGTAATATAAATTTGCGATAGGTGCCCGCCAATCGATGACAATTGTTTCTTCTTGCTGATCCCTTAAAGAGGCGATCCCTAGATAAAGTGTTTCTTTTTCTTGTTCTTCCTGAAAATCAATTCTGGCAAAATAAGGATTGCTAGCCATTGTTTCCAATGTTTTGACCCTTTTCTCTTGAGATTCCGCTGTTCGATATTTTAACAGCAATTCTTGCTCGTGTTGCTGATATTCAACAACAGATTCGTAAAAAGCTTCGCTGTCACCACCACGAATCTTCTTTTCGGAAATCTCTTTTAACTGATCCTCCATTTTTGTAGCCAAGTCCGCTTTTTGCTGCGCTAAGACCATTTGTTCTCTTCGAATCAATGCGATCGTATCATCGACATGTAGTTGTTCTTTTTGACGTTCGTTCACAAGGAATCCTCCTTAAAAAAATTGCGACATAAAATTATAGCATATAATCTTTGCAAATGTCGTCTGAAAAATCGTTCTATGGTAAAATTTAAGTATGCTTTTGAGATCAATTGGATCAAAGAAAGGGAGGATACCTGTGCGGAATGAAGCTGAAATGCTAGCAGTGATTTTACGAGTTGGTCAAAAAATAGGTGTCCAAGCAATCGCAATCTCTGGGTCCCGGCGAGAACCTGATGCAATAAGCGATCGGTTTCAAGATTATGATATCGTTTATATTGTTGACAATATGCAAGAACTAATAGCAGAACCTAGCTGGCTGGAAGAATTCGGACAGATCATGATCATGCAGACTCCAGAAAGTTCTGTGCTTTCGCAACCCTCTTTGGGAGGACGTTTTACATTCTTGATGCATTTTGAAGATGGCAATCGCATAGACTTGATGCTTTGCCCGGTTGAATTGATCCATTTGTTGCAAGCTGAACCCTTTCTTGAGCGTCTCTATGATCCAAAAGAACTTCTGCAGGGAATGACAGTTCCTGATGCCTCTATCTTTTGGATTAAACCACCGACAGAAAAAGCGTTTCATGACAGTTGTAACGAATTTTGGTGGGTAGCGACTTATGTCGTCAAAGGGCTTGTCAGAAATCAGCTTTTCTATGCCGCCGACCATTTGTACCAAATTTGCTGGCAAGAGTTGCTTCGGCAATATGACTGGTATCTAGCGCATCAAGCAGACTATCGTCTCAGTACCGGAAAGAACCATAAATATCTTCAAAATTATTTATCAGAAGAAGAGTATGAGCGGTTGACGGCACTTTGTTTTTCATCTGTTGAAACTTGCGGCGAATCATTATGGAAAATCGTTCAACTATTTGATGAGATTGCTCGTTATGTAAGCAGACAACACCAATTTTTGTACCATGAAGAGGAAGCCAGTAAGGTGATGAAGTATGTTCAAAAATGGCATTCGAGAAAATGGCGTGAAGATCCAGCCAAATGAAATGGAAGAATCTTTAGATTGTCAGAAACGCTTATTCTTGATAAGGGACAGTCATTCGATAATAGAGCAGGTTATTGCAGAGCATAATTAAGAAGCGTATACTAATGAACAGAGGAGTGATGACTATGCCATTTATTCATGTAGAATTAGTAGAAGGCCGATCGCAAGAACAATTGACCAATATGATGAAAGAAATTACTGAAGCAGTCCACAAAAATACTGGGGCACCTAAAGAACATATTCATGTCATTATCAACGAAATGAAAAAAGGACAGTATGCAGTTAATGGTGATTGGAAATAATTTACTTGATTTTTTAAGCAGATAGTGGTTAAATGAAGCCATAATTGATTGATGAAAAAGACACCTGAATTTGAGAGTCTTCGATAAGAGAGGGAAATCACGGCTGAAAATTTCCTGGAAGAAAACCAATGGATGACCACTTTTTCAAACCTTTGTTGAAACAAAGGCGGTCGTACCGTTATCCCGTCAAAGAAATACAGCGTTGTTGTATTTGAAATTAGGTGGAACCACGAAATCTTCGTCCTAGTATCGTTATCTGATACTAGGACTTTTTTTGGTTCGAATCATTCATTGATCAAATAAATCAGTAGGGGGAAAACAAATGACACTAACAATTACATTCCCAGATGGGGCGAAAAAAGAATTTGCAGTTGGCATCACAACAAAAGAAATTGCTGAAGGAATCTCTAAAAGTTTAGCGAAAAAAGCCTTAGCAGGAAAGGTCAATGGTCAGTTGATTGATCTTGATCGAGGGATTGAAGAGGATGCACAAATCGAAATCGTCACACCGGATCATGAGGATGCTTTAGGCTTGGTTCGCCATTCAGCAGCTCACTTAATGGCTCAGGCGATGCGTCGCCTTTATCCAAACATTCATTTTGGCGTGGGACCAGCTATCGATACAGGATTCTATTATGATACAGATAATGGAGAAAGCCCTGTAACTGCCGAAGATTTACCAGCAATTGAAGCAGAAATGATGAAAATCGTGAAAGAAAATCTACCGATCGAACGTCGTGTATTATCGAAAAAAGAAGCTTTAGAACTATTTGCTGAAGATCCATATAAAGTAGAATTGATCAGTGAACTACCAGAAGATGAAACGATTACTGCCTATCAACAAGGAGAGTTTGTTGATCTATGCCGCGGGCCTCACGTGCCATCAACAGGACGGATTCAAGTGTTCAAACTTTTATCTGTGGCAGGAGCTTACTGGCGTGGAAATTCAAATAACCAAATGATGCAACGGGTCTATGGAACAGCGTTCTTTGACAAAAAAGAGTTGAAAGAATTCATTCGTTTACGAGAAGAAGCCAAAGAGCGGGATCACCGCAAGCTAGGGAAAGAGTTAGACTTATTCATGCTCTCTCCAGAAGTTGGTGCTGGTCTACCATTTTGGTTGCCAAAAGGTGCAACCATTCGTCGTACCATTGAACGCTACATCGTGGACAAGGAAGTAAGCTTGGGTTACCAACACGTTTATACACCAATCATGGCCAATGTTGATCTTTATAAGACTTCAGGACACTGGGATCATTATCATGAAGATATGTTTCCGCCAATGGACATGGGAGATGGGGAAATGCTCGTTCTTCGTCCAATGAATTGCCCCCATCATATGATGGTCTACAAAAACGATATTCACTCTTATCGTGAATTGCCGATTCGAATCGCTGAATTAGGGATGATGCACCGTTACGAAAAATCTGGCGCTCTTTCTGGGTTGCAACGGGTTCGGGAAATGACTCTAAATGATGGACATACATTTGTTCGTCCTGATCAAATCAAAGATGAATTCAAACGGACTTTGGATTTGATGGTTGAAGTCTATAAAGATTTCAATGTAACAGATTACCGCTTCCGTTTAAGCTATCGTGATCCAGAAAACAAAGATAAATACTTTGATGATGATGCGATGTGGGAAAATGCCCAAACCATGCTGAAAGCAGCGATGGATGAATTGAATTTGGATTATTTCGAAGCAGAAGGGGAAGCAGCGTTCTATGGTCCAAAATTAGACGTTCAAGTAAAAACTGCTTTGGGCATGGAAGAAACGCTTTCCACGATCCAATTAGATTTCTTATTACCAGAACGTTTCGACTTAACTTATGTTGGTGAAGATGGTGAAAATACACATCGTCCCGTCGTGATCCATCGCGGGATCGTTTCAACAATGGAACGTTTCGTTGCCTACTTAACAGAAGTTTACAAAGGCGCATTTCCAACTTGGTTGGCACCGATCCAAGCAACGATCATTCCTGTTTCAGTCGATGCACACAGCGATTATGCTTATGAGATCAAAGAACGTCTTCAATCACAAGGTTTACGTGTGGAAGTGGACGATCGCAATGAAAAAATGGGCTACAAAATTCGCGCATCACAAATGCAAAAAATTCCTTATCAGTTAGTTGTCGGAGATCAAGAAGTCAAAGATGCAACTGTCAATATTCGTCGTTACGGCAGCAAAGAAACGAACGTTGAAGAACTAAATATCTTTGTTGATGCAATGGCAGCAGAAGTAAAAAATTATAGTCGCGCATAAATCAATTAAAAGGATTGTAATAAAAGGATTGTAATAAAAGGATTGTAATAAAAGGATTGTAATAAAAGGATTGTAATAGAAGCAAAAAATGAGACTATCCGAATGACAGTGGGAAAAAAGTGTTTGTCCAGCTGGCGTTATTACTGGTGACTAGTTGGAGATTAACAGCATCCCCAATGTCCTTCAGAGGTTTCGTTTATTAAAAAGCTTAGATTACATCCTTTTTTTTCATTATTATTGAAATAAATTTCCTTTAAAAGGACTTTCTACTTTTTTGGATTGGTGTATAATTGGAAGAAAAGTAAAAAGATTCAATCTTTTAGAAGGAGTAACCGATGTATCAAAATTATCAATCCAAGAAAAAGTCCATTTTAATGGTGATTTTACTAACTATTATTACTTGCGGCATCTATTCACTTTTCTGGCTATACCAAACCACGCAAGATTTGACAGAATATAGTGAAGATTATCGCCTTACCCCAGGCATGTCTGTGTTGTTGACGATCATTACTTGCGGGTTGTACCAAATTTATTGGTGGTATCGAATCGCGGACATTTTTATCACTGCACAGGAAAAAACGAAATTTCCACGTATCAATGATAATAAAGTGTTGTTTGTTGTCTTAGCGATTTTTGGTTTGGACATTATCAATATGGCCATTTTACAATCGGATATGAATCAAGTGTGGGAGTCTGCAGATTCTGCAAGCCAATCAGTTACTCAAGACACTGATGATTGGACCGATTATTAATGTGTCCGTTTAAACTGCTGACGGGGGTTCCTTGCCCTGGATGTGGAATGACTCGCGCCTATTTGCATCTTTTTGAAGGTGACATACAAGGCGCTTTTTATTTTCATCCACTTTTTTGGCTCATTCCTTTGCTAGTGTTACTTGTCATTTTCTGGAAAAAGCCCATGGTTCAGCGTATCAATCAAAATCGCTACTTTTGGCTTGGACTGATGATTGCTGTTCTGGGCGTTTATGGCTACCGCATATGGCACTTTTTTCCTGATCAAGCGCCGATGGACTTTGATCCGAAAGCTTTGCTTCCACAAGTCATCACGAAGCTTGTCGCCTTCATTGCTTGAATCAAGAAAGACAGCTGCCTATTTTGAGATAGAGGGAACAAGGAAGTATTCTGAAGGAAGAAATCTTAAGAAATAGGATGTAAAATTTTCAGAAAAAGCCATAAAATGCTAGGATACTTGAATTTGTTAGTAAACTATGTTATATTTACATAGTAATGATACTTAGAGTGAGTGAGCGGTTTTTTCGCTCACTCTTTTTAATGGAATGAAGTTCGTTTCGTTGAGAAATAAAGGAGGCGATGTCGTGTGAGTACAGTGGTGGAAACTGTCACAACAATTGTGACCCCCATTCTGGAAGCGCAAAATTTTGAATTAGTTGAGGTAGAATTTGTTAAGGAAGGAAAAAGCTGGTTTCTAAGGGTGTTTATTGACAAAGAGGGCGGAATCGATATTGAAGAATGTGCCTTTGTCAGTGAACAACTGAGTGATAAATTGGATGCCTGTGATCCAGATCCGATCCCACAAGCCTATTTCTTAGAGGTATCCTCGCCTGGTGCTGAACGCCCCCTCAAAAAAGAAGAGGACTATCACCGTGCAGTTGGAGAATATATCCATCTTTCCTTGTATCAGCCGGTGGAAGGCGAAAAGCAATTTGAAGGCTTTTTGCAGTCCTTTGATGAAGAACAACTAGTCATTAAGATTCGAATCAAAACAAGAGAAAAAGAACTAACGATCGAACGGAAAAATATTGCCAAAGCTCGTTTAGCAATCCAATTTTAAACACGGAGGAATGGAAGAATCATGAGTAAAGAAATGTTAAATGCACTTGATGCATTGGAAGCAGAAAAAGGCATTTCAAAAGAGATCGTCATTGACGCATTGGAAGCCGCGTTAGTGTCAGCGTACAAACGTCATTATGGTCAAGCGCAAAATGTAGAAGTTGAATTTGACCAGAAAAAAGGCAATATTCACGTTTATGCAGTCAAAGAAGTGACCGAAGAAGTAATGGACTCTCAATTGGAAGTGTCTTTGAAAGAAGCCATGACGATCAATCCTGCTTACGAGATTGGCGATAAGATCCGTTTCGAAGTGACCCCGAAAGATTTTGGCCGGATAGCTGCTCAAACAGCAAAACAGGTCATTTTGCAACGGGTGCGCGAGGCAGAACGGACAATCATCTACAATGAATTCAGTGCCTATGAAAAAGATATCCTGCAAGGGATCGTTGAACGTCAGGACAATCGCTATATCTATGTGAACCTTGGAAAAATCGAAGCAGTATTATCAAAACAAGATCAAATGCCAAATGAATTCTATCAACCTCACGATCGGATCAAAGTATTTGTTTCTCGGGTCGAAAATACTTCGAAAGGACCTCAAGTTTTTGTAAGCCGTAGTCATCCTGATTTATTACGCCGTTTATTTGAACAAGAAGTACCGGAAGTTTATGATGGTACAGTTGAAATCGTCAGCATTGTCAGAGAAGCAGGAGACCGCTCTAAAGTAGCTGTGCGCTCATTTGATGCTAATGTCGATCCTGTCGGAACTTGTGTTGGTCCAAAGGGACAACGGGTTCAAGCAATCGTCAATGAATTAAAAGGTGAGAACATGGATATTGTTGAGTGGAATGATGATCCAGCGGTATTTATTGCAAATGCATTGAATCCAGCAGAAGTGACTGATGTTATTTTTGATGTGGATAATCCGAAAGCTTGTACGGTGGTCGTACCTGATTATCAGCTATCGCTTGCCATTGGTAAACGAGGACAAAATGCCCGTTTGGCTGCGAAATTGACTGGCTTTAAGATCGATATCAAATCGGAGTCAGACATGGAAGAATTTTATGCAAAATTAGAAGAAGGCGCCTATATCGATGAAGGCGAGGCTGTTGAAAGTCAAGAAAGCACTATCGAAGATAATGAGTCTCACGACGAAATGATCATTGCTTCTGATATGACGGCAGACGATTACGAAAACATGGATTTTGACGAAAAATAAGTCAAGGAGAGATCGCGATGAAAAAACGAAAAATTCCTTTACGAAAATCTGTTGTTTCAGGGGAAATGATTCCCAAAAAAGAAATGCTGCGCATCACCCGTTCGAAAGAAGGAACCGTTGCGATCGATCCATCCGGCAAGATGCCGGGTCGAGGAGCGTACATCGCTATCGAACCAGAGGAAGCGCAATTAGCTTGGGATAAGCGGATCTTGGATAGAGTATTAGAGACGAAATTGTCAGATGAATTTTATCAAGAACTCTTAGACTATGTGACGCATCAAAAAGCCCGAAGAGAGTTATTTGCAAATGAATAAACAAAAAGCATTGAATATGTTAGGACTAGCCATGCGTGCTGGGAAATTGATCACTGGCGAAGAGATGACGTTAAAAGAGATTCGTCAACAACGAGCAGCTCTCGTACTTGTCGCTAGTGACGCTGGTAAAAATACACAAAAGAAAATAAAGGACAAAAGTTCTTATTATGAAATTCCGCTCCTAGATACATTTTCTGCCGATGAAATCAGTTCAGCCATTGGCAAACCGCGAATGGTGGTGGGCATTCTAGATGCAGGATTTGCAAAGAAGGTGCAGGAATTAATATTAGGTTAGGAAGGTGATTGCATGGGAAAAAAAAGAATTTATGAACTTGCAAAAGAATGGAACAAATCGAGCAAAGAGGTTGTTGAAAAAGCACAATCTTTAGGCTTTGATGTGAAAAATCACATGGGCGCGATCTCAGATGGAGAGGCGCAAAAATTGCGGCAGTCATTAGGCGGCAATCCAAATGATCGATCATCAGCAAAACCAACTCCCGCAAATCAGAAACCAGCCAACCAGCCGGAAAAACAAGAGCAAAAGAAATTTAAAACGCAGAGAAATAATCCTAACTTCCAGAACCGACACAATAATCAAGGGCAGCGGAACACGACGAATTATCGTCCTAATGGTCAAGGACAACCCAACCGCCCAACAAGTCAAAACAACGGATCAACAAATCAAGGAAGTAATCGACCAAATAACCAAGGAAGTCAAAATCGAGTGAATAACCAAGAAAATCGTAACAATCAAGGACAACAAAATCGTCCAACGAACCAAAATAGAACACAAGGACAACAAAATCGTCCAAATAATCAAACCACAAACAATCGGCAAGGACAGCAAAACCGTCCAACGAATCAATCAAGCAATAAACCCGGACAACAAAACCGTCCTAGCGGTCAAGGGCAACAAAATCGCCCAGCACAAGGACAACAAAATCGTCCGAACCAAGGAAATCAAAGTCAAAATCGCCCAGCACAAGGACAACAAAGTCGTCCAAACCAAGGGGCTAGCAGTCAAGGAACACAAAACCGTCCAGCTGGTGATAACCAAAATCGCGGTGGAAATCAAAACCGTGGTAAGTCAAACTACAACGGACGCAACAATAATTTCAATAACAATAACCGCAACAAGTTTAACAAAAAAGGGAAAAAAGGTCGTCAACAGCAAGAGAAAAAACCACCTGTTCCAGCACGTAAATTCCGTGAATTACCAGAAGTATTGGAATATACAGAAGGCATGAATGTAGCGGATATCGCGAAAAAAATCTATCGTGAACCTGCTGAGATCATCAAGAAGTTGTTTATGATGGGAGTTATGGTCAATCAAAACCAACCATTGGATAAAGATACGATCGAATTGTTAGCAACTGATTACGGTATTGAACCACAAGAAAAAGTTCAAATCGACATCGCGGATATCGATAAATTCTTTGAACCAGAAGAACAAAACAAAGAAAATCTTGTTTCTCGTCCGCCGGTAGTTACCATCATGGGACACGTTGACCACGGGAAAACAACGTTATTAGACACATTGCGCCATTCTCGTGTGACAAGCGGAGAAGCTGGTGGGATCACGCAGCATATCGGTGCTTATCAAATCGATATCGATGGCAAACCAATTACTTTCTTGGATACTCCTGGACACGCGGCCTTCACAAGTATGCGGGCACGGGGAGCAAGTATCACTGATATTACGATTTTAGTTGTAGCAGCAGATGACGGTGTAATGCCACAAACTGTCGAAGCAATCAACCATGCTAAAGCAGCAAAAG
The DNA here is from genome assembly GCF_051909435.1 of Enterococcus sp. 125944. Lineage (NCBI taxonomy): Bacteria > Bacillati > Bacillota > Bacilli > Lactobacillales > Enterococcaceae > Enterococcus > Enterococcus sp. 125944. The sequence goes on from NZ_JBQASY010000002.1 coordinate 116,963, forward strand.
TACCAATCATCGTTGCGGTTAACAAAATCGATAAACCAGGTGCGAACCCGCAACATGTCATGCAAGAATTAAGTGAATATGAATTGATTCCAGAAGCCTGGGGTGGCGATACCATCTTTGTAGAAATCTCTGCTAAATTTGGTCAAAATATTGAAGAATTGCTGGAAATGATTTTACTTGTTGCTGAAGTAGAAGATTTGAAAGCAGATCCATCACAACGGGCGATCGGTACAGTGATCGAAGCTCGTCTGGATAAAGGAAAAGGTCCGGTTGCTACCTTATTGGTACAGCAAGGAACGTTACATGTAGGTGATCCTATCGTCGTCGGGAACACATTCGGTCGAGTTCGTGTGATGACCAACGATTTAGGCCGTCGGGACAAAACAGCGGGACCAGCTACACCAGTTGAAATTACCGGATTGAATGATGTGCCGCAAGCGGGTGATCGATTCGTTACATTTGAAGACGAAAAGACAGCTCGTGCAGCAGGGGAAGAACGCGCGAAACGCGCCGTGATGGAACAACGCGCTTCCAGCAGCCGGGTAACGCTTGACAATCTGTTTGAAAGCCTAAAAGAAGGCGAATTAAAAGAAGTCAATGTAATCATTAAAGCGGATGTTCAAGGTTCTGCTGAAGCGTTGGGTGCTTCATTGAAGAAAATCGATGTAGAAGGCGTTCGGGTCAATATTGTCCATTCAGCAGTTGGAGCAGTCAATGAAAGTGACGTGACACTTGCAGCAGCAAGTAACGCGATCATTATTGGTTTCAATGTGCGGCCAACTCCGCAAGCTAAACAACAAGCCGAAGCCGAAGAAGTCGATATTCGTTTACACCGAATCATTTACAAAGCTATCGAAGAAATCGAAACAGCGATGAAAGGGATGCTTGATCCTGAATTTGAGGAAAAAATCACTGGTCAAATGATCGTTCGTGAAACCTACAAAGTTTCTAAAGTTGGTACGATCGCCGGTTGTTATGTAACGGAAGGCAGCATTCGCCGTGACAGCGGTGTGCGGGTAATCCGTGACGGAATCGTGATCTATGAAGGAAAATTAGCTAGTTTGAAACGTTTCAAAGATGACGTGAAAGAAGTAAAACTAGGGTTTGAATGTGGTGCCATGATCGAGAAATTCAATGATGTCAAAGTAGACGATGTGATTGAAGGCTACGTAATGGAAGAAGTACCAATGAATTAAGACACTAGTTATCAGGGAGGTTTTTTGAATGGCTAATTATCGTGACCGTAGAGTTGCCCAAGAAATCTTAAAAGAAGTGAATCAAATACTTCGTAAGAAAGTCCGTGATCCTCGTGTTCAAGATGTTACCATCACAGATGTTCGCGTGACAGGGGACTTGCAGCAAGCAACGATTTTCTACAGCACTTTGAGTGATCTTGCATCTGAAAAGCAAAAAGCACAAGCCGGATTAGAGAAAGCAACAGGGTTGGTCCGTCGTGAATTGGGACAGGCACTGTCATTATATAAAGTTCCGGAGTTGCAATTTGAACTAGATGAATCTGTTCAATATGGAAATAAGATCGATGAAATGATTCGCGATTTGCATAAAGGCGAATAAAGAATCACATAAAAAAAGGCCGCGTATATGCGGTCTTTTTTTTATTACTGAGAGGTGAGGCTATTCTATAATGATCAAACAGATACTGTGCAAGGCCAAAAATCATAACAAAATGGTGATCAATGCAGCAACTGCTAATCCTAAAAACCACCCACCGATAACATCTGTCAAAAAATGGATCCCTAAATAAACGCGACTGAACCCAATCATAAAACTGAGCAGGACCGCAAGAATGCTCATGGGCAGAACAGCAGGTGGCAAAAGAAAAGCCATATTCATCGCTGCAGTTCCATAAAGTGCGGCAGAAGTAGCAGCATGGGCACTAGGGAAGCTGTGGTCTTTTTCTTCGACTAACCGATGATCGTTTGGTCGTTCTCTGCGGACGATCCGTTTAATCAGATAAGCGAATGCAGAGACAAGTAAGACACTCGCTGCTGCTTTCGGCGCTAGGATAGTTTGTGTAGCTGGAAAAACATAAAGCAATAATAATAAGATGATCGTGGGCAATGCTTTACCGAAATTTGTAAAAAAGAGCATCATCCGTGTTAAAGCAGGTGTTCGGCTCTTGATAACAAATAAAGCCAGTGCCTCCTCTTGTTGTTGCAGCGTACCACGTTGAACCAAATATAAAAAAAGTATGAAACCAATCAATGAACAAACGAATACAATCATGTGGCACCTCCTTATAATATAAGTGTATCATGAACGAATATCATTCTGAAAGACTTTAAGACCATACTAAGTTTTTTTAGAATATGGTATAATGGTCAAGTTGAAAAAGAAGCGGAGGGATACTATGGATGGAATTTTGCCATTATGGAAAGAACGTGGTCAAACCAGTCACGACTGTGTCTTTAAACTACGAAAAATTTTACATACAAAAAAAGTCGGACACAGTGGAACCCTAGATCCTGATGTAGACGGTGTATTGCCGATCTGCATTGGCAAAGGAACCAAAGTCGTGGAATACTTGGTGGATTCCGGAAAGATATATACAGGAGAAATCACGCTAGGTTTTTCCACAACGACCGAAGACCGTTCGGGTGAAGTTGTTGAAAGGACGCCTTTAGCAAAACCTTTTACTACAGCAGAAGTCGATCGTGCAATGGCAAGTTTGACTGGTGAAATTACCCAAATTCCGCCAATGTATTCCGCAGTTAAAGTCAATGGGAAACGTTTGTATGAATATGCCCGGGCAAATGAAGAAGTGCAGCGTCCAAAACGGCGAGCTTTGATTCATTCATTTAAGCGGATCAGCGATCCAATCTTTGATGAGACAAGTGGCACCCAATCGTGGCGGTTTCAAGTAAGCTGTGGGAAAGGAACGTATGTCCGTACGTTAGCCGTCGATACGGGTGCTGCTTTGGGAGTAGCCTCTCATATGTCTGACTTGACACGGTTAGCAAGCGGCGGCTTTACCAAAGATCAATCTGTTACGCTTGCAGAAGTTCGTGAAGCAATGGAATCAGGGCGAATCAATGAGTTGCTGCAGCCCATTGAATATGGGGTAAGCGGGTTTCCCAAAATTGCAATTGATGAGAAGTTGTGGCAGAATGTCAAGAATGGCATGCCCTTGCCATATCGTAGTTTTGGTCTTCAAGAACCTCCTGCAACACCTGTGGCATTGTTTTATCAAGATAAAGTCGTTAGTATCTATATGCCGCATCAAAGGAAACAGGGGCTATTAAAACCTGCGAAAGTTATTCGTACAGAAATAGGAGAGTAAGAATGGAAATTATCGAGCTACGTCATCCATATAATAAAGATGTCATTCCATCAGAACCTGTCGTTTTGGTTCTAGGCTTTTTTGACGGTGTGCATCTAGGTCATCAAAAAGTTATTGAAACAGGAAAAGCAGCAGCAAAAGAAAAAGGATTGAAGCTGGCATTGATGACATTCAACCAGCATCCATCTATTGTCTTTCAAAAAGTGGATCCTGAGGCAATGCAATATCTAACCAGCTTATCACAAAAAGAAGCCCATATGGCTGATTTAGGAGTCGACTATCTTTACGAAGTGGATTTCACTTCAGCTTTTGCAAATTTAGCGCCGCAAGTCTTTGTCGATCAATACATGGTAGGTTTACATGCGGAAGTGGTCGTGGCTGGATTCGATTATACCTATGGAAAGAAAGAGACAGCAAACATGGCACTTTTACCTTCTTATGCCCAAGGCCGTTTTGAAGTGATTACCGTTCCCAAGGAAACTTTGGCAGGGGAGAAAGTCAGCTCAACAAGAATCCGCGCCGCTTTGCAGAACGGAGAAATGGCAGAAGCCAATCGACTGTTAGGTTATCCTTATGAGTTTGAAGGAACTGTCGTACATGGCGATGCCAGGGGACGCGAACTTGGCTTTCCGACAGCGAATATTAAAGTCAAAAGTACAGTGCGCCTGCCAAAAGAAGGTGTCTATGTTACCGAGCTTAAAGTAGGTGATCGCTGGTATCCGTCTATGGGATCGATTGGTCATAATGATACCTTTGGTCAAGGCCGACAATTAACAGTGGAGATCTATATTTTAGATTTCCATCAAGATATCTATGGAGAGACTGTTGCGATTCGCTGGCACCACTTTTTGAGAGATCAAGTTGCTTTTAGTGGCGCAGAAGCCTTGATTGAACAACTGCAACAAGACGAGATTGATACTAGGAAATACTTCGAATAAATAAGAGCTACCTTTAGTACTCGTAAAAAATCTTAAGAGGATCGGAAAGTGTCAATCAAACTGATCTAATTAAGATTTTTTGTTATTTTAAATAATAGTTAAAAGAGTTTTATGACGAATGTTATCGTTTTTATTGTAGTCTAGACAAAATATAAGTTGGTTTTTTTCTATTACTGTTCACTTTGTTTAGCGGGATGAGTGGTGTAAGGGGATATCTTGCGTGAATAAAATTATTTTTCTAATCATTAATAGTTAAAAGTCTGAAAAATTCCAAAATTCTGTTTTATCTTTTTTCTAAAAAATTTGTTTAGGTGCTAATTTCCAGTAAAGGAACGGAACGCAATAGAAGTTATTTTAATCTAAATAATGGTTTTTATCTCGTTATTTATATATCGCTTAACCCATTGTTAAAAAACGATGAAAATTGTTATTATTTTCTCTTGACCAAAATAATTTTGGGGTTTATTCTAAAATGAGGTGATGACTGAAACGAAATGAATGGTCAAAAAAAATGATATTCTATTCAATTTCTGGTCAATGTTAATGACAGTTATCGAGAAGTTCGTTAGAAGTGAAAAAGCGTTGTGGACAGCTCATTCGACTTACAAATAAACTTTGCTCGATACATGGAAATCATGATCATTCGAGAATTCGGTTCGATCACTGAAATCATATGTTTAAAGGAGAAAGTAATGAACGAGAAACAATTGCGCTGGTATAATATTGCGCTAATGGCGTTTGTCTCTGTTTGGGGACTCGGGAATGTAGTGAACAACTATGCACAACAGGGATTGACTGTTGTTGTATCTTGGATCTTGATCATGGCATTATACTTTGTTCCCTACGCATTGAGTGTAGGTCAACTAGGATCAACGTTCAAGGAATCAAGCGGTGGTGTATCCTCTTGGATCAAAGAAACTTCAACCAAACGATTGGCCTTTTTCGCTGCTTGGACTTACTGGGTCGTTCACGTCCCATATCTCGCACAAAAACCACAAGGGATCCTGGTATCATTGAGTTGGTTATTTAAAGGAAACGGCTCTTTCGTATCGACTGTCGGATCAATGGAAGTCTCATTAATTTGTTTAGCTATTTTTCTTTTCTTTTTATGGATCGCATCTAAAGGATTGACTACATTGAAGATGATCGGTAATATTGCCGGAACAGCGATGTTTGTCATGTCGATCTTATTTATTATTTTAGCAGTAACAGCACCAGCGATGACTGGAGCTCAAGTAGCAACACCAAATATGACAACTGTTTCAACTTATATTCCTAAATTCGATTTTACTTACTTAACGACGATTTCGATGCTGGTGTTTGCGGTAGGTGGCTGTGAAAAAATTTCGCCTTACGTTAATAACACGAAAAACCCTGCCAAAGAATTTCCTAAAGGAATGATCTTTTTAGCCGGAATGGTCGCTTTATGTGCGTTACTAGGATCAATCGCAATGGGGATGCTGTTCGATGCAAACAATATTCCTAAAGATTTGATGGTAAATGGCGCTTATGAAGCATTCCAACGTCTTGGCAATTTCTATGGGATTGGCAATACATTTGTGATTCTTTATTCGATCGCCAATGCATTAGCGCAAATTTCAGCATTAGCATTTTCTATTGATGCGCCGTTGAAAATTTTGCTTTCTGATGCAGATCCAGAATTTGTACCAAATGGTTTGGCAAAATTGAACAAAAAAGGTACACCGATCAATGGATATATCATGACAGGGATCTTAGTCAGCATCTTGATCATCATTCCTGCGTTAGGTATCGGAAATATGACTGAATTGTATCGCTGGTTGTTGAACTTGAATTCGGTTGTGATGCCATTACGTTACTTATGGGTATTTGTAGCCTTCATGCTGATCAATAAACAAGCCCATCGATTCTCATCAGATTATAAGTTTGTTAAAAATACAAAACTAGGCTTTGGTATTGGTTTGTGGTGTTTCTTATTTACAGCATTTGCTTGTATCTTAGGGATGGTACCAAAATTAGATTATGCTGCTGATCCAAAAGCTTGGTTGTTCCAATTGTCATTGAATATCATCACACCGATCATCTTTATCTTGATTGGACTGATTTTACCAATGATCGCAAAACGTGTGAATAAATAGAAGATGCATCACCTAAAAGTCTTCAAGATATTTTACTGTCTTGAAGACTTTTTCTTGTCTATTACTTGTTTGGTACATCAGTGTTCTCCTAGCTTATTTCGCTAGAATTTACAACAAATTCTAATGGTTTCCCAATGAGTAAAGGGCAAAATTCCGCTATACTAAAAAAGATGGAAAATGATAATTTATGCAGTGAATGTATAAGGTGAAAGGGAGAAAATTGGTGAAAAAGAAAAAAGATTTAACAAAAATGAAAACGCCACACACGTATGTGATCATTTTTGGCGTAGTGCTGGTAGCATGGGTATTGACGTTTCTGATTCCTGCCGGAAAATTCAGTACGGAAGAGATTGAATATGTTGATGCAAATGGTGAAGTGAGCACGCGAACGGTTTTGAAACAAGATTCATTCCGTTATGCGTATCCGCTTAATACCGATTTTGTCTTCGAGCAGTTAGAGAATTTAGAAGAAAATCCAGCAGAGCTAGAAGAATTGGGTGTCGATCAAGCAGCACTGCAAAGTGTGCTAGACGAAGGGGAGTCGAAACTTGATCAAGAAAAGCTCGATGAGCTCTCCCTAACGGATGATGTTCTTTATGAGTTATATGGAGATAAAATCTACGATACATCAGAAAAACTTCATAAGACAGCAAAGGTTTGGGGAACAGATGATTTTGGCGGTTTTGGTTTCTTGAACTTTGTGTTTGAAGGATTGGTTTCAGGAGATAAATATGGTTCCGCTGTGGGGATCGCTGCGTTGATCTTAGTAGTCGGTGGCGCATTTGGGATCATTATGAAGACCGGAGCGATTGATGCTGGGATTTTTGCCTTTATCAGTAAGACACGAGGATTAGAACGATTGGCTTTACCGCTTTTATTCTTTGCTTTTTCATTTGGAGGAGCAACTTTTGGGATGGCGGAAGAAGTAATTCCTTTTTCTATGGTCATGGTGCCATTTGTGATCGCACTTGGGTATGATTCGATCGTGGCGGTAACGGTCACCTATGTGGCCTCGCAAATCGGGAATGCAACTTCTTGGATGAGTCCGTTTAGTGTGGCGGTTGCGCAAGGGATCGCGGGTATCCCAGTTCTTTCAGGGGCAACTTTCCGAATTATCATGTGGGTAGTCATTACTGGCTTATCAGCTGCATATTTGATGGTGTATGCAGAACGTATTCGTAAGAATCCGGAGAAATCATTGACTTACAAATCGGATGCCTATTTCCGCGACCATATCCAGAAGACATCTGATGAAAACAAGCCGTTTCTTTTGGGGCATAAACTGATTTTGCTTGAAATGCTGGCAGTTTTGATTTGGATCGTCTGGGGAGTAACACAAAAAGGGTACTATATTCCAGAAATTGCTTCACAGTTCTTCGTGATGGGCTTAGGTGCAGGCCTGATTGCTGTGATCTTTAAGTTAGAAGACATGGGCTTGAACGATGTAGCAAGTGCTTTTCAATCAGGTGCAGCTGATTTGGCCGGAACAGCGATTGTTGTTGGGATGGCAAAAGGAATCCTGCTTGTTCTAGGTGGTTCTGATGCCAATGTGCCTTCAGCGTTGAATACGATCCTACACAGCATCGGCGGATTGCTAAGCGGTGTGCCAGCCTTTATCGGTGCTTGGTTCATGTATATTTTCCAAAGCTTATTTAATTTAGTTGTTACTTCGAACTCAGGTCAAGCAGCATTGACAATGCCGATCATGGCGCCATTAGCTGATCTTGTGGGTGTCTCCAGACAGATCGCCGTTTTAGCTTATCAATTAGGTTCCGGATTCATGGATGCATTCACTCCAGTATCTGCCAGTTTGATCGGTGTGCTTGGCGTTGCCCGAATCGAATGGGCAAAATGGGCAAAGTTCCAAATTAAAATGCAAGGATTTCTGTTTGTGTTAGGTACGATCTTTATCTTTATCGCTGTAGCGATTGGTCTGCAATAAGAGGGGAGCTGCGAGAATGAAACTTATTCGTCAAGCGGAAGTTTATGCACCAGAATATTTAGGAAAGAAAGATATTTTAGTGATCAATGACAAAATTGTTGCCATCGAAGATCAAATCAGTGGCGGCTTTGATCAACTAACTGTCGAAGAAATCGATGGTTCTTCATTGATTGCGACACCCGGATTCATCGATTGCCATTTCCATATCTTAGGTGGTGGCGGGGAAGGGGGCTACCAGAACCGAACGCCTGAAGTAACCCTTAGCCAGCTGACAACTGCTGGAGTCACAACGGTTGTCGGCTGTTTAGGAACCGATGGTGTTGGGCGTGATATGGTGGCATTGATCAGCAAAGCCAAAGGTTTAGAAGCGGAAGGAATCTCGACTTATGTCTATGACGGTTCGTATCGATTGCCTCTTGATCCAGTGACGGATTCATTGATCAAGGACTTTTTGACGATCGACAAAGTGATTGGCATTGGTGAAATTGCGGTCTCAGATCACCGTTCTTCACAACCTAGTTTTGAAGAATTTACTCGTGCTGTAGCAGATGCTCGAGTAGGGGGCATGCTCTCAGGAAAAGCAGGGATCATCAATGTGCATTTAGGTGGTGGCAAGCGACAATACGAACTCTTGCTACAAACTGTGGAGGAGACTGAGATCCCTATTAGTCAATTTTTACCGACTCATGCAAATCGGACAAGTGAGTTGTTTGAAGCAAGTATCGCTTTTGCTAAAATGGGCGGTACCATCGATTTTACCGCAAGTGAAGATCCTGATTTTTGGGAAAGAGAAGATGATGAAGTTCGCTTTAGTAAAGGGCTAAAACGTTTGTTAGACGAAGGTATCGGGTTGGATCAATTCACCATGACATCGGATGGTCAAGGAAGTCTGCCTTACTTTGATGAAAACAATCAATTCATTGGGCTTGGGGTAGGTAGTTCCCGAGCTTTAATGGTAGGAATCAAAGAAGCTGTACAAGTAGAACAGATTCCTTTGGAGATTGCATTGCGTGCAATTACTTCTAATCCAGCAAAGATTTTGAAGTTGGCTCAAAAAGGCCGGATCGCTCCTGGAATGGATGCCGATCTTTGCCTGTTGAATCAAGATACGCTAGATGTTGAAACGGTGATCGCTAAAGGAAAAGTGATGGTCGATAAAAAAGACGTGAAAGTCTGGGGAACCTTTGAACAATTAGTATAAAACAACCGTAAAAAGGCTCACCTGCAAGTTGATCATTTTGCAGGTGAGCGATTTTTTGCGTTAGGGACGTTTAGAGTTGATCTAAAAAGGCCATATCTTCATCGGAAATGGTAAAATCAACTTTTGCATTATCCAAAATATATTCTTCGTGAACGGATTTTGGCAATGGTAAAATGTCCTTTTGCAATAGATAACGAATAGATAATTGAGGGATCGAGCGTTGATAGTTCTCGGCAATTTTCTTGATGTCGGCATTATCCAGCAAGCGACCAGTCGCGATTGGTGAATAACCTTCCACTAAAAGGTCGTTGTCTTTACAGAATTGCAGCAACTCTTCATTTGTTTTTCCAATATGATAAATGATTTGATTGACCATTGGTTTCACATCGCAATGGTCAAAAATATTTTGCAGGTCATCTTGGTCAAAATTGGAAACACCAATCGATTTGATCAAACCACTTTGATACGCTTCTTCCAGTGCTTTCCAGACATCAATGTTTTCTTCGAAATATTTTTTTTGCTCCGGATTATCCCGCATGATTTTCCAAGGTCGTGGAGCATGGATCAAAACAAGATCGATATACTCAGTGTCAAGCTCTGCCATTGAGCGTTTGATGCTATCGACAGCTTCTTGAAAAGACTTCAGTTCAGCAGGAATTTTTGTCGTAACGAATATCTCTTCTCGAGGAACACCAGAATCTCGGAGGGCTTTGCCCACAGCCGCTTCGTTTTTATAGGCAGCAGCAGTATCCACATGACGATAGCCGTTTTCAAGAGCAAATTTTGTCGCATGATAGGCATCTTCCGGAGAGGACTGCCAAGTGCCCAATCCGATCTTAGGTATTTTGATTTGATTCTTCAGTGTGAATGTTTCATTCAGTAGACTCATAGTTTCCCAACTTTCTATTTTTTTAAAAGCGTTTTCCTATCTATTACTTTAACCCGAGTAGCCTATAAGAAGTCAAGGAAAATGATTCTATTTAAATAAAAAAACGATCACTCGAGAGATAAATTGACATTTTCACAAGATATTGATAAATTGAACCAAATAATCTTTTCAGAAAGTGGGACGATCATGAATTTTGTAAAAGATGACTTTGCCTATTATCGGCGATCTTTTGAACAAATGTATCGCAGTTATTTCCAACGAAGAATGATTGTTGTTGGAATCGCTCTTTTGATTATTTGTGCTTATCTAGCGCTGATCCAAGAGGGATTTCTACTAAACTTGTTTTTGATTGCTGTTTTGCTCGTGCTGTTTGCTTGGCTTTATCTACGTTGGCAAGAAGTCGATCAAATAATTGCTGAATTTGAACAAGAAAATAGCGAACCGATCATTTATCAAATCGTAGAATTTGAAGATTATTATGCTGCCAAAAATAAAAACGGGCAGCAAGTGCGAATCAAGAAAAACGGCAATCGGAATTTTCCGTCTGCTAATAAAACGTACACGTTGATGGCAGGATTCAAAAAAGCATTTTTCCCTAAACAACCTCTTTTTATCTTTTACTATGATATGTTGGAGAATACTTATGATGAAGCCTATCGTATTAGAAGAAATGGACAAATTACTTTTAGCAAATGGTCCCGTTACTTTAGTTTCCGCTCGTTTCGTGCCTCCATTGGAAATGGCTTCCGCTTTATTTTAGGTAACCTGTTTTTCTTGTTTTTGATCTATCGATTGATTCGTTATCTGATTTCGCTCTTGCGGATGTTTATTCAATGATAGGAAAACGTATAGCCTGAAGAGCTTTTTTTCTCACTATAGCATGCGAAGGTCAGACCTAGTTAAATAAGTCGTTGTTAGCAAAAAATTACTGTGAGCAGTAGTTAACCCAAAACATGAGTCTTTTAAGGAGTGGAGAAATCCACTCTTTTTTTATGGAGGGCAGAAAAAAACGATTAACAACCTTATTTAGAGAGAGTTTATAAGTTGATCCATCAACTATCAGTTGAACAAAAGACACTTGAGAAATAGTTTTTGCGATATTCTTTAGGAGAAATGATCGCAAATTGCTTGAATACTTGGATAAAGTGGCTTTGATTCGAAAAATGAAGCAATGCAGCTATTTCTTTATAGCTATAATCAGTAAACAATAACAAATGCTTTGCTTCCGCTACTTTCTGCTGATTGATATAGGTGTGGATCGTTTGGCCTACATGTTTTTTGAATTCTGTGCTCAGATGGGTGGGGTGTTTTTCAGTAAATTCAGCCAAATCGTTTAATGTAATTTTATCGTAAATATGCGTATCAATGTAATTGATGAGACTTCTGATCAAAAAACTTTTCTGGGTAGGAAATGCATGAATCAACCTCATGAAATGATAAGTACTTTCCTGAATATGGGTCAAACATTCCTGAACGTCATAAATATTTTGTAGTTTTTGGAGTAGTGTATCGGATAACCCATAGGCTTGACTCACCGGAACGCCTTCATTGATACTGACCCGAGTTAGAATGGTAATCAATCCTGAATACTTGTATTTCAAACTTTCTAGCTTGTTGTTTGCTAGTTCGACGCTGTAGGTGCTGCTCATTTTATGGAATAGCCAAAGAATTTTTTCGGGTTGATTTCGGCGTACAGCCTCTACGTAACGTTTCTCAAATTCAAACGAGTCCAAATAAGGATCCTCTAACCGTCGTTGATAAAGATTTTCTTCTAATAGGGTGGACGTATTGGAATTTGCTTGTTTCTCTGGAACGCTCCAACGAAACTTGTTGGCATCAGGGATGGCTCCTTTTAGGATCGTGTAAAACAATTCAACGAAAGCGACAAAAGATTCTCGACTTTCTTTCGAGTAATGGACCCCAGCAATGTAATCATATCCTTGAAAAGGAAATGATCTTTTGTTAGTACCTAATATCCCGCAAGGTCCAATCAGCACATTGCCAATTGAAGAATCTGGTAGATCACAAGTAAAGCTGCTGAAAAAAAAGTCATCTCCTTCAAAAAACGTCACCACATCCAATTCAGTCGATTGGCTGGTAAGGAAAAAATGTTCCGCCACTTGTTTATCAGTTATGAAGGAATTACGAGGAATCACCACTTGCTGTTTTTCATCGAAGATAAATAAAGGAATCAAATATTTATCGTAGAGTTTTTTCACAATTGATTCTAGTGCTTCTCGATTCATCAAAAACCTCATTTCTGTTTTTTTAGTATGAATTCTCTTTTTTTAGTATACCTTATTTTAGAAGATTCCTATAATAGAATTACGACTAAAAACGCTTGCAACTACCTGAGAGGGATAGTCGATCAAAACGTGACTATCTGTCTGAGAAGAAAAAGGAGGACAATGATGAAACAACGACAGCATTCTCAAAAATTGATACTAGGAGGAGAAGTCCATAACTCCACTGCTTCATCTATCGCTTACATGGAGGAAAAAGTATGGGACAAGATTGACAAGGTTGCGACCAATACCCTTTTGATACCTATTTATTGGGAGCTGATCGAACCACAGCCTAATCAGTTTGATTTTTCATTAATTGATTCCCATTTGGAAAATGCCGCTGAGAAGAAAATCGATGTGATTTTTTTGTGGTTTGGCCTTTGGAAGAATGGCTTATCCACGTATGTTCCTGAATGGATCAAAACGGATCCCAAATATTTTCGCATAGAGGATAGCGCCGGAAACAAGATGAATAGTTATAGTCCGCTATGTCAAGATGTGATAGCACAGGCTCATTCAGCCTTTGCCGCCATCTGCGACTACTTGGGAAGCCATCCTTTGCGGGCCTTTATCAGAATGGTGCAGATTGAAAACGAGATTGGTAGTCTTGGCACTAGTCGTGATCATTCGTCAGCAGCAGAAAAAGTCTATCAGATGGCGTTGCCGCAAGAAATCAGAAACCTCTATCCCGGAGCTAAACAATGGTCAGAAGTCCCCTTTGGGGATGAAGTGTTTATGGCATATCATTATGCCGCAGCAATCCAAGACTATGCAAAGATTGCAAGAAAACGTTTAGCGTTGCCGTTATTTACGAATGTATGGCTCAAAAAGCCAGACAGGCGGCCGGGAGAATATCCTAGTGGTGGCGCTGTATCCACCACTTGGCAAGTTTGGAAAGTTATTGCCTCTCAGTTGGATTTTATTGCCCCAGATATTTACGAAGAAGAAATCAAACCGATCATCGCGGAATACGGGAATGATCAGCCGTTGTTAATTCCGGAAACCCGAATTGACAAAAGATATATTTCGAATCTATTTTATGCTTTTGGTCAAGGAGCAATCGGCTATTCACCTTTTGGTATCGAAGATCTTCTGACGGATGATACTAGTCAGGATTACCGCTTTTTATCCCAGTTAGGATTAGCGAAAGACGCCTTTGATTCTTCCGATACACTGCCTCATTTAAACCAAGGATATCGAATCATCGCCGCCCTTGAGCCACTGTTGCAAGATCAGGAAGCTCAAATCTTCTCATTTAAAAAAGAAGGGGCTCAGAACCAAATTGTGTATGAAAATGGACAGGATCGCTGGGCAGTCAAATTATTTTCTCGAGACAAAATGATCAATTCCGCAGGTCTGATCATTAAACACAAAGAATATTACTATCTCACCGGTGCTAATTTCGCATTGGATCTGCAAGCGCAGCAGGGTTCTAATCCTTTAGGTATCCTTTCTTTAGAAGAGGGGATTCTACAAGATGGGCAATGGCGGACAAATCGTCGCCTGAATGGGGATGAAGCCTATTTCCCATTTATCGGTGAAGATTTTAAAATTTTGCGCATGCGATTGTATTCTTATTAACGGGTAGCAGTGAGATCTGCTTCTAACTACTTTTAAAGCAGAGGCGTTTCGAGATAATCTTACTTATGATAGAATGGGGAGCGGATATACCTCGGATCAGGTTCATTTGTTGCGAGCCGTATTTGTGCAGTTGAACGTTGATTTGATCTCTGAAAGGAATAAAAATATGCAAACCATGAATAAGATTCCAATCAATACACTTTCCACCAGTACTTCTGCCTATATTCACATCCCATTCTGTGAACATATTTGCTATTACTGTGACTTTAATAAAGTTTTTTTAGAAGGGCAACCGGTTGATGAATACATCGACTGTTTGCTGAAAGAAATCGCTCTAACGGTGAGCAAACAACCAATCACTACTTGTGAGACGATTTATATTGGCGGCGGAACGCCGACTTCCCTTTCGGCTGCGCAGCTAGACCGTCTGATTACGGGCATACATGAATTACTGCCCACGCAAACGACCAAAGAATTTACGGTAGAGGCCAATCCTGGGGATTTATCGGAAGATAAATTGCTAGTTTTGAAAAATCTGGGCATTGATCGGTTGTCGATGGGGGTGCAGACTTTTGATAACCGCTTGTTAAAGAAAATCGGCCGCAAGCATACGGCAGAGGATGTCTATCAAACGATTCGGTTGTTAGATAAACATGATTTTCAAAATATTACGATCGATCTGATTTATGCTTTACCTGGACAAACGATGGAAAGTTTTCGAGATACGCTAACACGAGCGATTGATTTGGGTTTGCCTCACTATGCTATGTATTCACTGATTTTAGAGAACAAAACGATGTTCATGAATTGGGTTAGGCAAGGGAAAATGGAGTTGCCTTCTCAGGAATCTGAGACACAAATGTTTGAAGAAGCCATCACTGCAATGGCTAAAGCTGGCTTATCGCAATATGAGATCAGTAATTTTGCCCGGCCAGGATATGAGTCTAAGCACAATCTTGTTTATTGGAATAATGAACATTATTACGGATTTGGCGCAGGAGCGAGTGGTTATATCGGACAGACGAGATACAAAAACTTTGGACCGATCCAGCACTATCTGCGTCCATTGAGGGAAGATCAACTGCCGATCCATGAAACAGAATCGTTAACGACCAGCAATCAAATGGAAGAAGAAATGTTTCTTGGATTACGGAAGAAACAAGGTGTATCGAAAGCAGCCTTTTCAAATAAATTTGCCTGTTCTTTTGATTCGATCTATGGCAATGTCGTTGAAGAACTTTCTAAAAATGGCTGGTTAGTCTCAGAAGGAGACCGCGTTTATTTAACAAAGGCTGGGATGTTTATCGGCAATGATGTATTTGAAAAATTTTTATTAAGTTAAGAATAACCAAGAAGATCGAGCTGTTTTCGATCTTCTTTTTTTGGAGCTAATTGACAATGAAGTGGATTAGCACTCTCTCTATAAGAGTGCTAAAAATCTGTGTCAAATTCTTGACATTCGTAGGAAATATGGTATATTAATAATCGTGTTAGCACTTAATGTGAAAGAGTGCTAACGGAGGAGTGGATAAGATGTTGACACAACGACAACAAACTATTTTACACCTCATCATCCAAAATTATACGGATACTGGTCAGCCTACGGGCTCCAAACGATTGATGGAGGATGGGGTTGAAGCAAGTTCGGCTACCATCCGCAATGAGATGAAGGCCTTAGAAGAAGCGGGTCTCTTATTGAAGACACATTCCTCTTCTGGACGTGTTCCTTCAATGGCCGGCTACCGCTATTACGTTGATCACTTATTAAGACCATCAAAAGTCAATCAAAATGAGATCAAAGCAATTCGCCATTCCTTGGGGAAAGAATTTCATGAAATCAATGAAATCATTCAGCAATCTGCTACGATCCTATCCAACCTTACGAGCTATACCGCATTATCGTTAGGACCGGATGTCAAAGAACGGAAATTAACTGGCTTTCGGATCGTACCTTTGAATGCCCGACAAATTATTGCTATCATTGTTACGGATAAAGGCAATGTTGAAAATCAGATTTTTTCATTACCTTCATCGATGGATAGCAGCGACTTAGAAAAGATGGTTCGGATTATCAATGAAAAATTAGTGGGTGAACCGCTCATGACGGTCTATCATCGATTGCGAACAGAGATTCCGATGATTTTGCACAAGTATTTTCAAACAACAGAAGGAATCATTGATTTATTCGATGATATGTTGAGTCATCTCTTTGAAGAGAAAATTTACGTCGGCGGACGGATGAATTTATTAGATTTTGAACCAAGTCAAGATGTTCGTCAGTTTAAGTCGATGTACTCTTTCATGAAAAATGCAGAGGAACTCACACAATTATTGGCACCGAGAGACTCCACGATTCAGATCCGCATTGGTCAGGAACTAGGGAATGAATTACTCCAAAATATGAGTTTGATTCAAGCAAACTATGACATTGAAGGTCATGGCCAAGGGACGATTGCTTTATTAGGTCCTTCTAGTATGCCTTATTCGCGAATGTTTGGACTGATGGATGCCTTTCGTCGAGAATTAGCAATGACATTGGCTGATTACTATCGCACACTAGATGCAAACAGTGAATGATCAAATAAGTGAATTATAGAAGGGATGGTAGCAAGTGTCAGAAAAAGAAGAACAGGTAGAAAAAGATCTTGAGACAACTGAAGAGCCTCTGACAGAACCGTCAGAAGAAGAAATCGATGCAGCTGGTCTATCAGAAGCAGAAGTAGAAAAAAGCGAGATCGACAGTTTAAAAGAAAAAAACAATGAACTAGAAGACCAATTTCTGCGCGCACGGGCCGAAATCGCTAATATTACAGCAAGAAATCGTAATGAACGTGAATTGTTGCAAAAATACCGTTCGCAAGATTTGGGCAAAAAATTATTGCCAGCGATCGATAATTTGGAACGCGCTATGGCAGCAAATGTGGAAGAAGACCAAGCGGCTAACTTGAAAAAAGGTGTCGAAATGGTGTTGGAAAGTTTGCGTCAAGCGTTGAAAGAAGAAGGAATCGAAGAAATTCCTGCTGAAGGAGAAACTTTCGATCCCAATCTTCATCAAGCGGTACAGACCGTACCTGCGACAGAAGATGTGCCTGCGGATACGATCGTCACAGTATTGCAAAAGGGCTATAAGCTGCATGATCGTGTCTTGCGTGCAAGTATGGTTATCGTAGCACAATAAATAAAAAGAACGATGAATGAAAAGGAGCGTATTACTTATGAGTAAAATTATCGGTATTGACTTAGGTACAACTAATTCAGCTGTTGCTGTCCTAGAAGGCGGCGAAGCAAAAATCATCACCAATCCAGAAGGAAATCGTACAACACCATCTGTTGTTTCATTTAAAAACGGCGAGATCCAAGTAGGGGAAGTCGCTAAACGTCAAGCAGTTACGAACCCTAACACGATTTCATCAAT
Source organism: Enterococcus sp. 125944 (assembly GCF_051909435.1). Classification (NCBI taxonomy): domain Bacteria; kingdom Bacillati; phylum Bacillota; class Bacilli; order Lactobacillales; family Enterococcaceae; genus Enterococcus; species Enterococcus sp. 125944. The sequence goes on from NZ_JBQASY010000002.1 coordinate 134,632, forward strand.
CAAACGTCATATGGGTGAAGCTGGCTATAAAGTAGAAGTTGAAGGGAAATCATACACTCCTCAAGAAATCTCTGCAATGGTCCTACAATATATCAAAGGATTTGCTGAAGATTATCTAGGAGAAAAAGTAGACAAAGCAGTTATCACTGTTCCTGCTTACTTCAATGATGCACAACGTCAAGCAACAAAAGATGCTGGTAAAATTGCCGGATTAGAAGTAGAACGAATCGTCAACGAACCAACAGCAGCAGCTTTAGCTTATGGATTAGACAAAACAGACAAAGACGAAAAAATCTTAGTCTTCGACCTTGGTGGAGGTACATTTGACGTATCGATCCTTGAATTAGGGGATGGCGTATTCGATGTGTTGTCTACTGCTGGGGACAACAATCTAGGTGGAGATGACTTTGATAACAAGATCATCGATCACATGGTTGCAGAATTCAAAAAAGAAAATGGCATTGATTTAGGTAAAGACAAAATGGCATTGCAACGTCTGAAAGATGCTGCTGAAAAAGCGAAAAAAGACCTTTCAGGTGTGACAAGTACACAAATCAGCTTGCCATTTATTACAGCTGGCGATGCTGGTCCATTGCACTTAGAAATGACATTGACACGGGCAAAATTTGATGAATTAACCGCTGATTTAGTCGAACGGACAAAAGTTCCTGTACGTCAAGCGCTAAAAGATGCTGGTCTTTCACAATCTGAAATCGATGAAGTGATCTTAGTCGGTGGATCAACTCGGATTCCTGCAGTCGTCGAAGCAGTTCGCAAAGAAACCAATAAAGAACCAAACAAATCAGTGAACCCAGATGAAGTAGTAGCAATGGGTGCTGCGATTCAAGGTGGCGTGATCACTGGTGATGTGAAAGATGTCGTTTTACTTGATGTCACACCATTATCATTGGGTATCGAAACAATGGGCGGCGTCTTTACGAAGTTGATCGATCGCAATACGACGATCCCAACAAGCAAATCACAAGTCTTCTCAACAGCTGCAGACAATCAACCTGCTGTAGACATCCATGTCCTACAAGGCGAACGTCCAATGGCTGCTGACAACAAGACATTAGGAAGATTCCAATTAACGGAAATTCCACCAGCACCTCGAGGAATTCCACAAATCGAAGTAACATTTGATATTGATAAAAATGGTATCGTAAATGTATCTGCAAAAGATTTAGGAACACAAAAAGAACAAAAAATCACGATCAAATCTTCTTCAGGTCTAACCGATGAAGAAATTGAACGGATGGTTAAAGATGCGGAAGCAAATGCGGAAGCAGACAAACAACGTAAAGAAGAAGTTGATTTGCGTAATGATGTCGACGCATTACTATTCACTGTTGACAAAACATTGAAAGAGCTTGAAGGCAAGGTAGATGCCGATGAAGTGAAGAAAGCGGAAGAAGCTCGTGATGAGTTGAAAGCTGCTGTCGATGCAAACAATATCGAAGAAATGAAAACAAAACGCGATGCATTGAATGAAATCGTACAAAACTTGACAGTGAAGTTGTATGAGCAAGCTGCACAACAACAAGCACAAGAAAATCCAGAAGCTGCACAAGGCGGCGCAGACGATGTGGTAGACGCCGATTTTGAAGAAGTAGACGGCGACGATAAATAATCGCTGTTTGTGAAAAAGCCAAAGTCACCACTTTGGCTTTTTCTTATGAATTTCTGAAACGTATTTTTCTGAAGCAAATTATATGCTAAAATACGAGGGACGCAAGAAAATAGTGGAGGGAAGCCAATGGCAGACAAAAGAGATTATTATGAGGTCTTAGGTCTACAAAAAGGGGCTTCGGATGACGAAATAAAAAAAGCATATCGGAAGCTTTCCAAAAAGTATCATCCAGACATCAATAAAGAACCTGATGCAGAAGCAAAATTCAAAGAAATTTCTGAAGCATATGAAATACTGAGCGATCCTCAAAAACGAGCTGCTTACGATCAATATGGTCACGCGGGAACTGATCCGAACTACGGTGGTGGTTATGGCGGCGGCTTTGGCGGCTTTAACGGCGGGGGATTCTCCGGTGGCGGCTTTGGTGGATTTGAAGACATCTTTGAATCATTCTTTGGCGGCGGTGGCAGAACGGCAAATCCAAATGCTCCGCGACAAGGAGCTGATTTGCAATATGCTGTGGATCTTTCTTTCGAAGAAGCGATTTTTGGTGTGGAAAAAAATATTCAGTATAACCGCGAAGAAACCTGTCATACTTGTGGCGGTAATGGCGCAAAACCAGGAACACAACCTGAGACCTGTCATAAATGTCATGGCTCAGGTACGATCAATGTGGAACGTCAAACACCTCTTGGTCGTGTCATGAGTCGTCAAACCTGTGATGTATGTCATGGTACAGGGAAAGAAATCAAAGAACCTTGTACGACTTGTCATGGCACAGGACACGAAAAGAAAAAACATAGCGTCAAAGTCAATGTACCTGCTGGCGTGGAAGATGGCCAACAAATGCGCCTATCCGGTCAAGGAGAAGCTGGCAGCAATGGCGGACCTTATGGAGACCTGTATGTCGTTTTCCGTGTTGAGGAAAGTGATATCTTCGATCGTGATGGATCCGAAATTTATTACGAATTACCATTGAACTTTGTTCAAGCAGCTTTAGGTGACGAGGTCAATGTTCCGACTGTTCACGGAAATGTCAAATTGAAGATTCCTGCTGGTACCCAGACGGGCACGAATTTCCGTCTAAGAGGCAAAGGTGCACCAAAATTACGTGGCAATGGCAATGGTGACCAACAAGTCAAAGTTAAGTTGATCACACCAAAGAATTTGAATGAAGAACAAAAAGAAGCGTTACGGGCTTATGCAAAAGCAAGCGGCCATGTAACCAACGAGCAACAACCCGAAGGATTTTTTGATAAAATGAAAGATGCTTTTGGTGGTAAGAAAAAATAATAAGCGGAGCCTGAAGAAAACCACTTTTTCAGGCTGCGCTTTTACTAGTTTTTGTGAAATTTTTAACAAAGTCGGGAATTGGTATAAAAAACTGAAAGTAGGAGAGTTCATGGAAAAAATATTTGTTAGTCCGCAACGCTACATTCAAGGAGAAAACGTATTAAAAAAAGGCTTGCACTATATTAGCTCATTAGGAGATAAATTATTACTAATAACCGATCCATTTGTTTGGAGGATTGCTGGCGAAGAACTGGCAAGCGATTTAGCCCATCTAGGAATCGAAGTAACCTTAGCAAATTTCAGCGGTGAATCCTCCAATGCAGAAATCAGACGTATTGCAAAAGAAGCAGAAAGAGCAGAAGCGGCAGCAGTTGTTGCTCTTGGTGGCGGAAAGGTGATCGATACCGGTAAAGCAGTGGCCCATCAATTGAAGCGAGCGGTTGCTGTCGTACCAACAGTTGCCTCAACAGATGCCCCTACCTCCTCCATCTCGGTTCTTTATTCGGAAGAAGGGAAGTTTGAACAATATGGTTATTATCCGAAGAATCCAGAACTGGTCTTGGTTGATACAACTCTGTTAGCCAAGGCACCTGCAAAATTATTAACTTTCGGCATCGCCGATGGATTGGCGACGTATGTTGAAGCCAGAGCAGTAGCTAAAAGCGGCGCTCAGAATCTCGTAGGAGGCCGGCCGACTTTAGCAGCTCTGGCAATTGCTGAGAAATGTGAAGCAGTGCTGTTTGCCGATGGGGTCGCTGCCTATAAAGCCAATCAGCAGCAACAGGTAACAACCGCTTTCGATCAAGTAGTGGAGGCGAATACGCTTTTGAGCGGACTAGGATTTGAAAGTGGAGGACTAGCAGCAGCTCATGCGATCCATAATGGGTTGACAGCCGTTACTGGGAAGTTCCACCAACTTTCTCACGGAGAAAAAATTGCCTATACGACGTTGATGCAATTGCTGTTGGAACAAGATACAAACGAGTTGGAACGTTATATTGTTTTATATCAAGCTCTGGGGTTACCAACAACGTTAGCAGAAATGCAGATGGAATCACTTAGCGATCAGGAATTACTAGCAATCGGTATTCAAGCCACTATCCCTAATGAAACGATCCATCGAATGCCCTTTAAGATCACAGCAGAAGAGGTAGCAAATGCATTTCAGGCTGTCGATGCATATGTCACCAAAAATTTTTCACAAAGAAAAAAAGATTGACTTCTATTTTTTCCCATGCTATTTTGTTTACAAGCTTAAAAAGGAGGGGACGTAGACATGACAAACAACAACTTTGCATTGGTATGTTGTTGTTGTATGGTGCTAAAAAGCAGCATACTGATTTGTCATGCCTATTAATCGTTCCCTCATCTGGATAAATCACTCTAAGAGTCTCTTTCGTTGGGAAAGAGTCCTAGAGTCATTCTCTAAGAGGTACTGATTGAATAGTCAGTGCCTCTTTTTGTTTGCCTTGATTTACCTTGCAAAGATCTGTAAACAAAGACAGATCATGCCTTTTTAAGCAGGTGATCACCTAGGAATGACCAATTTTAAAACGCAGTGCCTCTGATTTGCTGCAGCACTTTAGTGGACTGACAACAAAAATTTCATTGAAAAGAAGGTTGCCCATGATCGTATCAGATATTAAAGAATTAATTGGTAAGACACCGATTTTTCAGTTTTTAGCCACTGACTACGGCGGAGAAAGCCAAAGCCGGATCTATGCGAAATTAGAATACTTAAACCCTGGAGGTAGTATCAAAGACCGATTAGGCAGTTATTTGATCTCAGAAGCAGTTGCTGCTGGAAGAATAACGAAAGACACAACCGTGATTGAACCCACCGCTGGCAATACTGGGATTGGCTTAGCTTTAGCCGGTTTGGCATATGGATTAGACATGCTTTTTGTGATTCCAGAGACATTCAGTCAAGAAAAGCAACAACTAATCAAAGCCTTAGGAGCACGAATCATTCACTCGCCTAGTCAAGAAGGCATGCAAGGGGCAATCAGGAAAGCCAAATTTCTTGCTGACCAATTGCCAAACTCTTTTTTGCCGCTACAGTTTGAAAATGAACAAAATCCGGCTGCCTATTATCGAACACTAGGTCCGGAAATCGTTCAAGAAATTCCTGAGAGAATTGACAGTTTTGTAGCAGGAGTGGGGAGTGGCGGGACTTTCGCCGGGACAGGCGCGTATTTAAAGTCGATAGATTCTACTATACGTTTGATTGCTGTGGAACCAGAGGGATCGATCTTGAATGGCGGGCCTGCTCATGAACATGCGATCGAGGGGATAGGCGTTGAAGAGAGGCCGATCTTTTTTAAGAGTCTTATGCCAGACAGCATTGAGACTATCAGTGATCCAGAGGGATTTTATTATACCCGGTTGCTGGCAGCCCGTCATGGTCTATTGGTAGGCAGTTCCAGCGGTGCAGCATTTGCAGCCGCTATCCGAGAAAGCAAGCGACTGCCAAAGGGAAGCACGATCGTCACTATCTTTCCTGACAGTGGAGATCGCTACTTGTCAAAAAATATTTATGGTCAACTAGAGGAGGCATAAACATGGAATTTCGCACAAAATTGATTCATGCTGGGATCAGTCAAGATCAAGAAACGGGGGCTGTCAGTGTACCTATCTATCAAACGTCTACCTACAAGCAAGTAGCTGTGGGACAGCCAAAACAATATGAGTACTCTCGTTCGGGCAATCCTACACGGTTTGCATTAGAAGAACTGATTGCTGAACTAGAAGAAGGCATACGTGGGTTTGCTTTTGCTTCAGGTTTAGCAGCAACCCATACTATTTTTTCTTTATTTCAGTCCGGAGACCATATTTTGTTGGGAGATGATGTCTATGGAGGCACCTTTCGACTGCTTCAGAAAATCTTCAAAAAAAATGGATTGACGTATACATTGGTCAAGACTGATGACCCCCAAGCGATTCAGCGGATTGCCGCAGCGATTCGGCCAGAAACAAGAGGAATCTTTCTGGAGACGCCTACTAATCCTTTGTTGAAAATCACAGATATTCAACAAGTTGCCACGATTGCTAAGAAAAAGGATCTCTTGACCATCGTTGATAACACATTTGCGACACCTTATTTTCAGCGTCCACTGGTATTAGGTGCCGATATTGTCATTCATAGTGCAACGAAATATCTGGGGGGCCATAGTGATGTCGTTGCTGGGTTGGTCGTAACCAATCAAGCGGAACTAGCTGAGCAAATTGGTTTTCTGCAAAATGCTATAGGTGGTGTGTTAGGGCCTCATGACAGCTGGCTAGTTCAGCGGAGCATCAAAACATTGGCTTTGAGGATGGAAGCCCATCAAGCCAATGCACTAAAAATCGCCACATTGCTTCAAGAACATGCAGCTGTAGCTAGAGTTTATTATCCGGGGTTATCAAGCCATAAAGGACATGAGATCGCCAAAAAACAAATGTCTGGTTTTAGCGGGATGATTTCATTTGAATTAAAAGCCGAAAACCGAGTAGCTGCGTTTGTTGAATCGCTAACTATTTTTACACTAGCTGAAAGTTTAGGTGGCGTTGAAAGTTTAGTTGAAGTTCCTGCGGTCATGACGCATGCTTCAATTCCACCTTCAATCAGAGAAAAAGCGGGAATCAAAGATGGCTTGATCCGTTTGTCTATTGGTATTGAAGACGCTGCCGATTTATGGACGGACTTAAAGCAAGGATTAGAAAGGGTGCTGGAAGATGGGGCGTGAATTCATTCCGATTTTTTCTGAGTGGGCCAAGCAATATGACGAGACCGTCAAAGGGAAGGATGAAGAATATCGGGAGGTTTTTCTTCATTATCCAGAATTGTTAGCAAATATTGCTGAAAAAGCAGGAGATTCTGTGATAGAATTTGGTAGTGGTACGGGAAATTTGACGTTGGAGTTGATTCGCAGAAAGAAAACAGTGTTCGCGATCGAGCCATCGGCTGCGATGCGTCAAGTAGCTGAGGCAAAGCCGGAGTTGTCACAGGTAACTTTTATTGATGGAGATATGGAACAATTTCCACAGATCAATTTTCCAATCGATACGATCGTTTCTAGTTATGTCTTTCATCACTTGAATGAAACAGAGAAACAGCGAGTGATCAAAAGATATAAAGCGCTGCTTTCTGAAGGCGGAAAAGTCATTATAGGGGATACGATGTTTTTATCCCCTGAGCATAAAGAAAGCATCCTAAGACAGGCAATCAAAGCCAATCACTTACGATTAGCAGCGGATCTGCAACGAGAATACTACCCATTGATACCAGATATTGAAACCTATTTTCGAGCCAATGGTTTTACCAGTCGCTTTAAACAAATCAATGCTTTTGTTTGGCTCGTCGAAGCGAGAGGAGAAAAAGAATGAAAATGAACGTGGAAAGCTTTAATCTAGATCATACGAAAGTCAAAGCACTTTATGTACGGGTCGCTGACAAAAAACAAGGAACAAAAGATACGATTATCAAATATGATGTTCGATTGAAACAACCGAATCAAGCACATATGGAGATGGCTAGCCTCCACTCATTAGAGCACTTGACCGCAGAATTGATTCGTAATCATGCCGATTACATTGTTGACTGGTCTCCGATGGGCTGTCAAACAGGATTTTATCTAACGGTTTTAAATCATGAAGATTATGATGAAATTTTAACTGTGTTAGAAAAAACGATGGAAGATGTGTTGAAAGCGACAGAAGTTCCAGCTAGTAACGAAGTCCAATGCGGCTGGGCAGCCAACCATACCTTAGAAGGCGCCCAACAATTGGCAAGGGAGTTTTTAGCCGAACGGGAGAACTGGTCAACCGTCTTTGCTTAAATCCATTCTAAAAAGCTGTAAGCCACACGAAACATTTCAGCGTGGTTTACAGCTTTTTTTGTTTTGTTACGTAGAAAGAACCTTCTGAATACGTTAGTAACAGTGATATACTATTCTTACTATAATATTTTTTTGCAACTTTTTTGTTGTTCACTCGTCTATATAAGTAAGGAGGGGTAGTGTTGGAGGAGATTTATCAGATTTATTACGAGAAAATTCAGCACTACTTTCAAAAAAGAGTGGGGGATGAGTATCAAGCAGAGGATTTAACGCAAGACGTATTTGTTAAAGTTTTTTTGGCTTTGCCAAAGACAAAGCCAGATGACTTTGAGAGGTGGCTCTTTACGATTGCTAAGTTTACACTATATGATTTTTACCGTCGTAAGCGGTATCTTTTGGTAGCGGAAGAAGTCGATACTTTGATGCAGGAGATTCCTATCGAAGACCAAGATAGTCTTGAAAAAGAAGAAGCGCTCCGTCATGTGAATCAATTGCCTAACAAATTAAGGCATCCTTTGATATTGGCGATTCGCGGCTATAGCTATCAAGAAATAGCAGAAATATTAAATCTAACGTTAAGTACAGTGAAATCTCGTGTTTTTCAAGCGAGAAAACAAGTGAAAAGCAGGTGGTCACATGGATAAAAAACAGTACCAGCGATTACAAAAGTCAGTGGATCGTACAAAGAAAAGCATGGTACTCCAAATGATCTATAGCGTGTTGTTTTGGGGGATGGTAGTGCTTGTTTTATGCTACTTTTTACCATTAGCCTATTATCGTGCAACCGGAAATGACCGCGAGGATTATCAATCGATTCCTTCGGCGATGAATGCTCCATATTCGGAAGATCCGCTCAAGAATGATACGTTAGAGAAGTACCGCTACTATTGGTATGAGATGGGACAGCGAAACCTCCATTACGATCCTATCAATCGGCAATCTCTGCTTGTATTTTTGGGGAAAGAGGACGTTTATCCGGTCATTTCTCGTTTAGGAAATCAGAAGACGGTCGCGTACACAGTCGAAAATCGCTATATTTTTGATCAGGCAGTTCAGACAATTGTTTCCAGCGATACGCTGACCGCATTTGCTCCCTCTGCAACACTTTACGAGCCAGGCAATGCGGTTTCGACCTATGACTCCTTTCTCGCCTATTTACGTTCACTCGGCGAGTACAAGCAGGCTGAAATTTCTATTACTTTAAAAAATCCTCAAATTCCTAGTGAGCTAAGGGAAAAACTGGCTGATTTGTCTGTTCAACATTATAGTATTGATTATCATTCAGGCAATATTTTTGGTTATTCAGATGAAATGGTTCGTCAGACAACAGGAAATGATTATGATCGGCAAGTAACAGAAAGCGTCACGCAAGGACTGGGTTTTTTGGAAAAATATTATCCGACTTTTGGGGATCTAGGCTGGGATAGTCCTGACAATCTCCATTTTACCAATGATCTTACCAATCAAATCAATTTCTATGATTTCGGCGACATTCTAGATTATGTCAAAGATAATGGTGTGAAAGTAAGTGCCGTTCATGTATCGGCCTCTTGCACTGAATTAGCTCGATGGTTAGCGGAGAATCGGTCGCTTGTCATGAGAGTCCAGCTGCAGCAGCTCTCAGATATCATGGTCCAAGATGTAATCACGGAAGGAGAATGAGTATTGTTGAAAAAAATTCCATTTAGCAAACTATTCCGTTGGTTTGCAAAAGGGTATTCATTGGTGTTTTTGTCTTGTTATGTTTTCAGTCGTTTCATTCTTTTTCGTTTCAGTTCTTTTAGGTTAAGCACAGGGGGTGATCAACTAACAACCAGAACCTATTCAGGTAATTTGATTGGCTTATTGTTTGAACCGACTATTTTATTGCTGATCATTGGCGGTTTGCTGTATCTTGCTTGGAAAGAAAAACACTGGATCAAAGAATTGATGTATCCAGTTGTTGTTTTGTTATTAATAGTCATTGGAACAATTCTTTATTGATCAAAGGAGGGTATGGGATGAGTTTTTTTAAGGAAATAAAGGAGCAGCGGCAGCAAAAGAAAGAAGCGAAGAAACAAGAATTGCGTAAAAAGAACGCTGAATTAAGGAAACAAGGAAAAGATCCGCTGAAAGGCTGGGGGCAAATGATGGATACTGGTGCTGGGGGATTCAACAAAGCCAATCCAATCGATACAAAAGTTTATTTTGGTGAAAAGCAGAAACGAATCGCTTTAGAAGCACAGCACAAAAAGCAGCAACGAGAAACTAAAATGTCAGATGAATAACAAAATCCGCAGAAAACGGCCAAGTTTTCTGCGGATTTTGTTTAGATATTCAAGACTTTGTCTAAAAAGTCTTTGGTCCGTTCGTTTTTCGGACTAGTGAAAATTTGTTCTGGTGTGCCGTCTTCTAGGAAATTTCCGCCATCGATAAACATGACGCGATTGGCTACTTCTTTAGCAAAACCCATCTCATGGGTAACGATAACCATCGTCATGCCTTGTTTTGCCAATTTTTTCATAACATTCAAAACATCGCCGACCATTTCAGGGTCTAACGCAGATGTAGGTTCATCAAACAGCATAACATCAGGATTCATAGCTAATGCACGGGCGATGGCTACCCGTTGTTTTTGACCACCAGATAGATTGTCTGGATACATGTCTTTTTTGTCAGCCAAACCCACTGTGTCCAGCAATTGAATGGCTTTTGATTCAGCTTCATTACGGGACATCTTTTTTAAATCCATCGGTGCTAAGATAATATTCTCTAGTACAGAAAGATGAGGAAACAGATTGAAATGTTGAAAAACCATGCCAATGTGTTGACGGACGGCATTGATATTGGTGTTTTTATCCATTAGATGAGCACCATCGATAATGATATCACCACTAGTAGGTTCTTCTAAACGGTTCAAGCAACGCAGGAAAGTAGATTTTCCTGAGCCAGAAGGACCGATAACACAAACGACTTCGCCTTCTTGGATCGAGACATTGATATCATTTAAAACAGTGTTATCCCCATATTTTTTTACAAGATTTTCGACTAAAATTTTTTCCTTCATTTATTTCACCTTCTTTTCTAAAACTTTAGCAAGTTTTGTTAAGGCTGTGATAACAATTAGATACATGACAGCAACGATTAGATAAACATAGGTACTTTGTGTGGTTCTTGCGACAATGATCTTACCAGTTTGCAGCAGCTCCACAACACCAATAACCGAAATGATTGTCGTATCTTTCAGCGAGATAACGAATTGATTGACGAAAGATGGGATCATGATCTTGATGGCTTGCGGCAAAATGATTTTTTGCATGGTTCGGGTATAGGTCAATCCCAAACTGCGGGAAGCTTCCATTTGGCCTACAGGAACAGCCTTGATCCCTCCGCGAACGATCTCTGCGATATACGCACTAGCGTTCAGTGTCAAAGTGATGACTCCTGCAGCAAAGTCGGGGATTGTAATCCCAATTGCATCCGAAAGGCCAAAGAAAATGAAGAAAGCTAACACCATCATTGGTATCCCGCGAATAATATCGACATAGATACCGGCGAAGATACGCAAAGCTCGGATTGGGGACACGCTGAAGAGTCCCAAGATGATCCCAATGATCAACGCTAAAGCAAAGGAGATCAATGCAAGCAGCAGGGTATTCCATAAACCTTTTAGCAAAACTTTGTAATTGTTTTTGATTAAACCAGCGACTGTTGATTCATCGGCTTTCTTTTCTGTAGCCGAACCGTCTTTGATATAACGGCCGACGATTTCATCGTATTCGCCAGTTCGTTTCATTTCTTTTAACGCTTCATTGAACATTTGGATCAATTCAGGATTTTGCCCTTTTTTGACGGCAAACCCATATTGTCCGCCCACTTCTTTTTCAATCGGCGTACTTAGTTTTTGTCCTTGACTGATGGCGTAGCCAATGACTGGGTAATCATCCATCATGGCGTCGATCTGACCGCCACTGACTGCAGCATAAAGTTGATCAGCTGCGTCATAATACTTAATGGTATAGCCGTATTTGTCTTCATTTTCAATCAAGAAGTCTGCACTCTCGGTACCAACTTTAGCACCAACTGTTTTTCCTTCTAAATCTTCATAAGACTTGATACTATCGTTTCCTTCTTTGACCGCAATTTGAATACCACTTTCAAAATAGGAGTCTGAGAAGTCATACGCTTTTTTGCGTTCATCATTGATACTCATCCCAGCAATCATACCATCCGCTTGATTCCCATCTAACGCTTGTAGCGCTCCTGAGAAACCAATGAAATTAAACTCAATGTTGAATCCTTGCATTTCCGCCGCTCTAGTTAAGAGATCGACATCGATTCCGACATATTCATTGTCTTCATTTTGAAACTCAAAAGGTGCGAATGCAGAGTCACTTGAGATTCGATAGACGTCTTTTTTCGGTTCAACTTTAACCACTTCACTTGCTTCATCAGAAGTGCTTTCTGATGAAGCAATATAAGTAGCAATGATTTCGTCGTATTTACCACTGGATTTCAACTCTTTTAGACCAGCGTTGAATTTAGCCAGTAATTCAGGATTTTGGCCTTTTTTGACTGCGAACCCGTAAGATGCCCCTTTTTCAGGCTCACCCACAAGTTTCATAGCTTCACCATTACTAATCGCATAACCTAAGACTGGATAGTCATCAAAGATGGCCACAACTGTTCCATTGCGAACGGCACCATAAAGCCCGCTAGCATCATCATAGTTTTTGATAGAGTAGCCATATTTTTTTTGATTGGTTTCTAGAAAACGAGCACTCTCGGTACCAACTTTAGCGCCAACTGTTTTATCTTTCAAATCAGCGTAAGTTTTGATATCTTGGTTGTCTTTTGCGACAGCCATCTGAATCCCACTGTCGAAGTAAGGATCTGAAAAATCAAAGGTTTCTTTCCGTTCGTCTGTAATACTCATCCCAGCGATCATCCCATCAAGTTGATTGGATTGGACGCCCTGTAACGAGGAATCAAAGCCTAATGGGCGCAAATCAACAGCAAAGCCTTGATCTTCAGCAATAGCATTTAACAGATCAATGTCGATCCCTACATACTCATTTTTTTCGTTTTGAAATTCGAAAGGAGCAAATGTCAGGTCTGTTCCGATTTTATACGTTGTTTCTGCTGCACTGACTGGCTTGTTCGCAAAAGCGAAAAAGCAGAAAATCACTGAAAACAGTGCACAAAACATATATTTTCTTTTCAAGAAAATTCCCCCTTTTGATTTTAACGTATTTTTAGATTATAGGTATTTTTGTAAAAACACACAAGTCTTTCGGTCAATATTTGCAAAAAACAGCGCTATTTCTGACATTGGGTGTTAGAAAAACTGACATCTTAAGTAAAGTTAAACTAGCAGAATAAAAAGTACAAAAGATGGCGAAAGTATGTTCGCTATGGTATACTATTCTATGGAAAAGCGTCAGCTTTCTTTTTGTTTCACGGACGCTTCGCAAATATAAATACAGGGGGAATGAAGATGATCGAAAGAACGACTTCCCATGAATTTGAATTAATCTCAAAATATCAGCCGGCAGGAGATCAGCCAGAAGCCATCCATCAATTGGTCGATGGCGTCGTTGGGGGCAAGAAGGCGCAGATTTTGTTGGGGGCAACTGGAACAGGGAAAACCTATACTGTTTCAAACTTGATCAAAGAGGTCAATAAGCCAACACTGATTATCGCACACAACAAAACATTGGCGGGTCAATTATACGGTGAGTTCAAGGAATTCTTTCCTAATAATGCAGTAGAATATTTTGTCAGCTATTATGACTATTATCAACCAGAAGCATATGTACCTTCCAGTGATACTTACATTGAGAAAGATTCAAGTATCAATGATGAGATCGACAAGCTGCGGCATTCGGCGACCAGTTCATTACTGGAACGCAACGATGTGATCGTGGTTGCATCAGTCTCTTGTATTTTTGGTTTGGGTTCACCAATCGAATATGCTAAGCAAGTGGTTTCTTTACGAGTAGGAATGGAAAAACCGCGGGATCAACTACTGAAAGAAATGATCGACATACAATTTGAACGCAATGATATCGATTTCCAACGGGGACGCTTTCGTGTTCGAGGAGATGTGGTAGAAATTTTTCCGGCATCGCGGGACGAGCGGGCATTACGCATCGAGTTTTTTGGCGATGAGATCGATCGAATTCGAGAAGTGGATGCGTTGACTGGGGAGATTTTAGGGGAAACAGAACACGTTTCTATTTTCCCAGCTACTCACTTTGTGACCAACGAAGACCATATGGAACATGCTATCGCTTCGATACAAAAAGAACTCGAAGATCGATTAGCTGTTCTTCGAAGTGAGAACAAATTATTGGAAGCACAACGTTTAGAGCAACGCACCAATTATGATATCGAAATGTTGCGGGAAATGGGCTACACATCCGGGATCGAAAACTATTCACGACACATGGATGGGCGCAAAGAAGGCGAACCACCTTACACGTTGCTGGACTTCTTTCCTGACGATTTCCTGATCGTGATTGACGAGTCTCACGTAACGATGCCCCAGATTCGTGGGATGTACAACGGCGACCGTGCCCGCAAACAAATGCTGGTGGATTATGGCTTTCGTTTACCGTCTGCGTTAGATAACCGGCCGTTACGTTTAGAAGAATTTGAAGAACATGTGAATCAGATCGTTTATGTCTCAGCAACGCCGGGACCTTACGAGCATGAACAAACGGATACCGTTATCCAACAGATCATTCGTCCAACAGGGTTATTGGATCCAGTAGTAGAGGTTCGCCCAATCATGGGGCAAATTGATGATCTTGTAGGAGAAATCAATGAGCGGGTAGAAAAAGATCAACGGGTCTTTGTTACCACATTGACGAAAAAAATGGCAGAGGATCTGACCGATTATTTTAAAGAGTTAGGAATCAAAGTCAAATATCTTCATAGCGACGTCAAGACACTTGAGCGGACAGAGATCATTCGCGATTTGCGACTTGGTGAATTTGATGTATTAGTCGGGATCAATCTGCTTCGAGAAGGGATCGACGTTCCTGAAGTTTCTCTCGTAGCGATCTTAGATGCAGATAAAGAAGGATTCTTGCGTAGTGAGCGTTCTTTGGTCCAAACAATTGGTCGAGCTGCTCGGAATTCTGATGGTAAAGTGATCATGTATGCGGATAAAATGACTGACTCTATGCAGCGAGCGATTGATGAAACAAGTCGCCGCCGCAGTATCCAAGAGGCGTATAATAAAGAGCATGGCATCGAACCAAAAACGATCATTAAGGAAATTCGCGATTTGATCGCTATTACGAAAGTTGCGGAAGAGTCAGGCGATTATACAACCACTTCGTATGAAGACATGACTCGTGAAGAGAAAGCAACTCTCTTATTGAAACTGGAAAAAGAAATGAAAGATGCCGCAAAAGCATTAGACTTTGAAACTGCAGCTACTTTACGAGACACGATCTTGGAATTGAAAGCAGCTGAGTAAAAGGAGACAAGAGAATGGCAAATGATAAAATCGTAATCCATGGCGCTCGCGCACACAATTTAAAGAACATTGATGTGACGATTCCTAGAGATAAACTGGTTGTTGTGACCGGTTTGTCTGGTTCAGGAAAGAGCTCTTTGGCGTTTGATACCCTTTATGCAGAAGGACAGCGGCGGTATGTGGAAAGCTTGTCTGCATATGCACGACAATTTCTAGGACAAATGGATAAGCCAGATGTGGATAGTATCGATGGACTGAGTCCAGCGATCTCCATTGATCAGAAAACGACGAGTAAGAATCCTCGCTCAACGGTCGGTACGGTGACCGAGATCAATGACTATCTGCGTTTGCTGTACGCCCGTATTGGACACCCGATCTGCCCGAATGATCATATTGAGATCACTAGTCAATCAGTGGAACAAATGGTCGACGAAGTACTGGCATTGCCAGATCGGACAAAGATCCAGTTGTTGGCACCGATCGTTTATCAAAAGAAAGGCCAGCACAAAAAAGTTTTTGAAATGATTCAACGAGAAGGGTATGTGAGGATTCGAGTAGACGGTGAAATCTATGATGTTTCTGAAGCGCCTGAACTGGAAAAAAATAAAAAACACGACATCGCCATCGTGATTGACCGGATCGTTGTCAAAGAGGGCATTCGTTCGCGATTGTTTGATTCTTTTGAAGCCGCATTACGTTTGGCAGATGGCTACGCTGTAGTAGATGTGATTGGTCAAGAAGAAATGTTGTTTAGTGAACACTATTCTTGTCCTTATTGCGGATTCACAGTAGGCGAGTTAGAACCACGTTTGTTTTCTTTCAATGCACCTTTTGGGGCTTGTCCGGATTGTGATGGATTAGGGGTAAAATTAGAAGTTGATACTGATCTAGTGATTCCTGATACTAGCAAAACGTTGCGTGAAGGTGCGATCGTTCCTTGGAATCCCATCAGTTCACAATATTATCCACAAATGCTGGAACAAGCTTGCTTGGAATTCAATATTG
Source organism: Enterococcus sp. 125944 (assembly GCF_051909435.1). Taxonomy (NCBI): domain Bacteria; kingdom Bacillati; phylum Bacillota; class Bacilli; order Lactobacillales; family Enterococcaceae; genus Enterococcus; species Enterococcus sp. 125944. The sequence continues at coordinate 150,845 of NZ_JBQASY010000002.1, forward strand.
ACATGGACACGCCTTTTGAAGAATTGCCAGAAGAACACCAAGCAATTATTTTGAATGGTTCCAATGGCGAAATGTTCCATTTTCATTATGAAAATGATTTTGGCGGTGTACGGGACGTTGAAGTACCCTTTGAAGGAATTCTTCCTAATATCAAACGTCGCTATCATGAAACCAATAGTGATTTCACCCGGGAACAAATGCGTCTGTACATGACAGAATTGACCTGTAAAACCTGTCATGGCTACCGGCTAAACCCGCAAGCATTATCCGTCAAAGTGAATGGCAAGCATATTGGTGAACTTAGTGAGATGGCAATTAACAACGCCTTATCATTTGTCGAAAAATTAACGCTCTCTGAACAAGAAAAGATGATCGCAAAACCGATCGTCAAAGAAGTGGATGACCGGTTAAGCTTTTTGCGCAATGTGGGATTGGATTATTTGACTTTAAGTCGGGCTTCTGGCACTTTGTCCGGGGGCGAAGCTCAACGTATTCGCTTAGCGACACAAATTGGTTCCAATCTTTCTGGTGTGCTTTATATCTTGGATGAACCTTCGATCGGTCTTCATCAGAGAGACAATGACCGCTTATTGGATTCATTGCGTAAAATGAGAGATCTTGGCAATACATTGATTGTGGTCGAACATGATGAAGACACCATGCGTTCTGCCGATTATTTGATTGATGTGGGTCCGGGAGCTGGACATGCTGGCGGCGAGATCGTTGCAGCAGGGACCCCAGAGGAAGTTGCGGCTAATGAACATTCGCTGACTGGACAATATCTTTCAGGAAAACGGGAGATTCCAACGCCGGCAGAACGTCGAGCAGGAAATGGACAGTCCATTCGCTTGACTGGAGCAGCTGAGAACAACTTGAAAAATGTCAGCGTTGATTTCCCTCTTGGAAAGTTTATTGCTGTGACTGGGGTATCTGGTTCGGGAAAATCAACATTAGTGAATGAAATTTTGAAAAAAGCTTTAGCACAAAAAATCAACCGCAATTCGAACAAACCGGGAAAATATAAGAAACTAACCGGATATGAAGCAATCGAAAAGCTAATCGACATTGACCAAAGTCCCATCGGGCGAACCCCTCGAAGTAATCCGGCAACTTATACAAGTGTTTTTGACGACATTCGTGATTTGTTTGCAAAAACCAATGAAGCCAAAGTCCGCGGTTATAAAAAAGGTCGCTTCAGCTTTAATGTCCGCGGCGGTCGCTGTGAGGCATGTAAAGGAGATGGGATCATCAAGATCGAGATGCATTTCTTGCCGGATGTCTATGTTCCTTGTGAGGTTTGCCACGGCAAACGATACAATTCAGAAACCCTCGAAGTGCATTACAAAGGGAAGAATATAGCAGAGATCCTTGAGATGACGGTCGAAGATGCTGTCGAATTCTTCAAACATATTCCTAAGATCCATCGAAAATTACAAACGATCGTTGATGTAGGTTTAGGGTATGTCACGATGGGGCAACCGGCAACCACTTTATCAGGTGGGGAAGCACAGCGAATGAAACTTGCCAGTGAACTCCACAAAAATTCTCACGGAAAAAGCTTCTATATATTAGATGAACCTACAACTGGTTTGCATACGGATGATATTGCTCGTTTATTGAAAGTCTTGGAGCGTTTTGTTGATGCAGGGAATACAGTTCTAGTGATCGAGCATAATCTTGATGTGATCAAATCAGCAGATCATGTGATTGATTTAGGTCCAGAAGGCGGCGAGGGCGGAGGAACGATCCTTGCAACTGGTACACCTGAAGAGATAGCAGCAGTTCCTGAAAGCTATACCGGAAAATACCTCAAGAAAGTCTTATGAGAGAGGTAGGATAAAGGCGGAGATAAAGGGGATTTTAGCAAAATTTAATATTTACTGTAATAATTCTGCAAATTCTCAAATAACTCTTGTAATGCACCGTTTATTTGTTAAAATAGCAATAGGTAAATGTCTATTCGTAACAGAATAAACGACCTATAAGTTCTATCCGTTCAAAGAAGAGGAAGGCAATCAGAGGTACATACTTTGATTGCTTTTTTCTTTATGGTATTATAGGTCTGTTGTAACAAAGTAAATAGGTAAAAATCTAAATTTATATATGCAAAAGAGAGAGTGGTTTTATGAATCCGGAAAAATTCGTTCCTATTTTGTTAGGAAGCGATATGAATGTCTATGGTATGGCAAGAGCCTTTCACGAAGCATATGGCATCCAGTCAATTGCTTATGCTGGGACACAGCTTGCCCCCACCCGCTATAGCAAAATCGTCAAGGTCAATCAAGTAGCAGGATTTGATCATGATCCTGGTTTTTTAGATACATTGATTGATTTGGCAAAAACCACTTATAACGATCCCTCTATGACTTATTTGTTGATTCCTTGCGGGGATGGTTATGCTGAATTGTTAGCGAAACATAAAGCAGATTTAGCGTCATATTACACATTTATTGCGAATGATTATTCTTTGTTGAAACGATTGATCAATAAAGTGAGTTTCTATGAAGTGTGTGAAGAGTTTGGCTTACCTTATCCAAAAACTTTTATTTTGACACCAGATCTATTAGAGGATGGCCGCTTTACTCAAGAACTGCCATTTGAGTTTCCCGTGGCATTGAAACCGGCAAATAGTGTCGCCTGGTTATCTGTTGATTTCGAAGGACGGAAGAAAGCCTTTATTATTGAAGATCGTGCCGAGTTCGATAAAATTGTTGAGCGGATTTATCAAGCTGGCTATAATTACGAGATGATCGTGCAAGATTTTATTCCAGGGGATGACAGCAATATGCGTGTGCTGAATGCCTATGTTGACAAAGACCATAATGTACGAGTGATGGCATTGGGTCATCCACTTTTAGAAGATCCAACTCCTGGAGCAGTCGGCAATTACGTGGTTATTCTGCCGGATGAAAACCAACAAATCTATCAAATGATTTCGACGTTCTTAAAACAAATTCAATATGTTGGCTTTGCCAATTTTGATTTGAAATATGATAGCCGAGATGGGCAATACAAATTATTTGAAATCAATCTTCGTCAGGGGAGAAGTAGCTTTTTCATCACATTAAGTGGATTGAATCTTGCTAAATTTCTGACAGAAGACTTAGTATTTGATGTGCCTTTCCAAGAAACTGTTTATGGGAAAGCAGATGCTCCAACAGCGAAGCTTTGGTTGGGTGTACCGAAAAACATCTTTTTGGATTATGCCAATGAAAATGAAGAAAAAGAACGGGCTAAAAAGCTGCTAGCCGAAAATCGCTGGGGGACTACCGTTTTTTATGACAAAGATCTCTCCATCAAACGTTGGATTCTACTAAAAAGAATGTTCTATCTTTACAACAAACGATTTAAACTGCATTTCCATTCGAAAGAAGGCTAGTCTATGGAAAACTTCTTTAGTATCTTAGGTGGAATGGGAACGATGGCGACTGAAAGTTTTGTACGAATCTTGAACCGTCGAACCGTTGCTCATAAAGACCAAGATTATTTGAACTATGTGTTATTCAATCATGCGACAGTGCCAGATCGCACTGCGTATATCTTGAACAACGATTTAGAAGATCCTGTTCCTTATTTGCTTGATGACATCGCTAAACAGAACTTATTACAGCCAAATTTTATTGTACTGACATGTAATACTGCGCATTATTTCTTTGATCAGTTGCAAGAAGCCACACCGATTCCTCTACTTCACATGCCGCGGGAAGCTGCTAAATCTTTGCAAAAAGAAGGTGTTACCGGGAAAGTGGCCTTTTTAGGAACAGAAGGTAGTATCAAGGCTGGGATTTATGAAGCCGAGTTACGTGCTTGTGGCTTTGATGTCTACTTGCCTGAGCCGCAATTACAACAAAAAGTAAATACATTGATTTATGATCGGATCAAAGAATCTGATACATTAGACCAAGATCTTTATTTTGAGATCTTAGAAGAAGTAACGCATAAAATTGGTTGTGAGAAAGCTGTCCTAGGCTGTACCGAACTTTCATTGATGGAAGAATTCACGGAAAATAATCCTTATCCGGTAGTCGATGCGCAATCGATTTTAGTCGATCGAACAATTGAAAAAGCGTTAACTTATCGAAATTGAGCGAGGCATTGACATGGGAGTCAACTCTCATGTTGATGCTTTTTTTGTGCGGTAGTGTTTAAATGATACGCCCGGCATGATATACTGTTAATGAGTGAGGAAGGAGTTTTACGATGACAGAAGTAGATAATTTAGAACTAGTGATCATCACTGGTATGAGTGGAGCAGGAAAAACCGTTGCTATTCAAAGTTTTGAGGACATGGGCTATTTTTGTATTGACAACATGCCGCCGAGTTTAATTCCTAAATTCTGGGAATTGATCAAAGAGTCAGGGAAAGTGACCAAAATTGCATTGGTCGTTGATTTGCGTTCGCGTTCCTTTTTTGAAGAAATCCAAAGCATGCTGATCGATATCGAGAATACTCGATTCATCGATACAAAAATATTGTTCTTAGATGCTACAGACAATGAGTTGGTTTCTCGTTATAAAGAGACACGCAGAGCCCATCCCCTTGCGATGGACGGCTTAATAACGGAAGGGATCCGTAAAGAGCGTGCGATCTTGGAAGACTTGAAGACAAAAGCGAATATCGTGATCGACACGACAACTTTAACACCAAGACAGCTGCGAGAAAAGATCAATCAAGAATTTCGTTCTTCCCATGAACATGGATTTCGGGTGGAAGTTGTTTCCTTTGGCTTCAAATACGGATTGCCTATCGATGCGGATATCGTGATGGACGTGCGATTCTTACCAAACCCACATTATATACCCGAATTGCGTCCGCTAACGGGAAAAGATAAAACCGTATATGACTATGTCATGTCTTTTCCAGAAACTGAAGAGTTTTATCAGCAATTTGAGACATTGCTTGAAACTATAATGCCTGGGTATATCAAAGAAGGAAAAAGCAGTTTGACGGTCGCAATTGGTTGTACGGGCGGACAACATCGTTCGGTCGCTTTATCTGAACGGATCAGCGCTGCTTTAGCAAAAAATTACAAAGTCAATGTGACCCATCGTGACAAAGATAAGCGCAAAGAGACGGTGAATCGATCATGAAAATGAAAACCTATCGAATCCGTAAACCTAAGATCGTTGTCATTGGGGGCGGAACTGGCCTGCCGGTCATTTTAAAAAGTTTGCGGAATCAAGGTGTTGATATCACAGCAATTGTGACGGTCGCAGATGATGGTGGCAGCAGTGGTGAGATCCGCAACCTAGTTTCGTCTATTTCGCCTCCAGGTGATTTGCGCAATGTGCTGGCTGCTTTGTCAGATATGCCGCAACTCTATAATGATATTTTTCAGTATCGGTTCAAGAAAGAAGACAAATTTCTTGCAAACCATGCCTTAGGTAATTTGATCATTGCCGCCATTGCGGAAATGCGCAACAGTACCTATGAAGCGATCCAGATACTTTCAAAAATCATGCACATTGATGGCCATGTCTATCCCTCTTCTGACCAACCTTTGATTTTGCACGCTGTTTTTAAAGACGGGACAGAAGCAGTGGGAGAATCCAAAATTGCCTTGGATCGTAAAACCATTGATCACGTGTTTGTGCGGAATCAAGATGACGAAAATGAACCCAAAGCTGCACGTAAAGTTGTGACGTCGATATTAGAAGCTGATATGATCGTATTAGGACCGGGTAGCTTGTTTACGAGTATCTTGCCGAATTTGATGATCAGTGAGATCGGACAGGCGTTGCTAGAAACGGCAGCGGAGACTGTTTACATCTGCAATATCATGACGCAAAAAGGGGAAACAGAACACTTTACTGATGCAGATCATGTTCGAGTTTTGCATCAACATTTAGGGAAGTCTTTTATTGATACCGTGTTAGTCAATACAGAGAAGGTCCCAGAAGGCTATATGGATCCAGAAATCTACGATGAATACCTTGTCCAAGTGAAACATGACTTCCAAGGACTGCGGAATGAAAGTTGTCGCGTGGTTTCAGCGGATTTCTTAGAGTTACGTGATGGCGGTGTCTTTCATGACGGTGATAAAGTGATCGATGAATTACTGCGGATCGTCTACGGTGCCAAAATCTAGAAAGGAGGCGACGCTATGTCCTTTGCAGCAGAAGTCAAAAAGGAACTGACATCACTAGAAGTACATCGGGAACATGCAAAAGCAGAATTAGCTGCTTTGATACGAATGAATGGATCGTTAAGTATTAATAACCAGCAGTTCGTTCTCAATGTGCAAACAGAAAATGCTGCCATTGCTCGGCGGATTTATTCCTTATTGAAAGATCACTACAATGTCCGAAGTGAGCTGTTGGTTCGTAGAAAAATGAAGTTGAAAAAGAACAATGTTTACATCGTTCGCTTAAAACAAGAGACCAAACGTGTATTGCTAGATTTAGATATTATGGATGGATTGATGTTTCATAGTCATGTATCGGATGAAATTATGGGGAATGCCCAAAAAATGCGTTCCTATTTACGGGGGGCATTTATGGCATCAGGTTCAGTCAACAATCCAGAGACCAGCCGCTATCATTTGGAAATCTATTCGATCTATGAAGAGCACAATCAAGATATCTGCGATATGTTGAACTATTATGGATTGAATGCGCGAGCCCTTGAACGACGAAATGGCTTTATTTCTTATTTAAAGGGCGCAGAAAAAATTGCCGATTTTCTCACATTGATCGGCGCGACCAATTCGATGCTCAAGTTTGAAGATGTTCGGATTGTCCGCGACATGCGCAATTCAGTCAATCGTTTGGTGAATTGTGAAACAGCAAATATGAACAAGACCATCGATGCAGCTTCCAAACAGATTGACAATATTGAATTTATTCAACAACGGGTGGGGCTGGGAGCTCTTCCAGAGAAGCTGCAGGAAATTGCCGAATTGCGATTGGAACATCCTGAAGTCAGCTTGAAGGAGTTGGGAGAGATGATTCCTTCTGGAGCGATCTCCAAATCAGGCATCAACCATCGAATCCGTAAAATCAATGAATTTGCGGATCGTTTGCGAGATAAAGTCAGTTAAACTAACCTGTGCCACAGGTCATAACAAGACAACAGTTGAAGGGATAGAATGAAGCTAAAACGGCTAAGTATCAAGTAGTTTTGGCTTCGTTGGACCGCACGTGCGAGTCGATTATCCTTCAAGAGTGGGTTGCTGTTAGAACTGTGGCACAGGTTTTATTCATTGATCAATTGTGTCAACTCATCCGCTGAGATTGATTCATCGAAAATGTGACTGCCTACGATAACGGTCGGCACAAATTGAATATTTGCTTTTCGGGCTTCTTCCACGATTTCACCAGCATACGTGGAATGGTTATGTTCGGTTAATCCTAGCTGGTTTTGCGCAAATTCTGCAACCTCCTCTAAAGTTAAATGTCCCCATTGATCTTGTGTTTGATAGATTTTAGTAATATCTGCGATCGTTTGAGCAGGATTATCCGTTGCTACAAACCGATGCATCACATTTCCCCGTTGAAGAGACTCTTTTTCTTTATCGAATAATTTGATTACTCGTTGAACTTTTCCCGCAGCAACAGCTTCGGTTAGGATCGGCAATGACTCTTCAAACCATTTGCGGCAATAAGGACAACGAAGATTCATGAATTCAATGATTGGCTTAGCATTTTCATCACCAATCTTGATTCCAGTAGTCGTATTTGTTTCTTTAGCTTTGATAATTGAAATATCCATGTTTCATCCTCCTTTTTTTTAAGTTTAACAGAATTTCAACTAGAAAGAAAAGGAGAAACAACCAAATGAAATTTGTGAAAAAATCTTAGATTAGATAGAAACTGTATCGTTTGCTCTTTCACTAAATCGCTGCTATTTTGATTTGCAGTATTTATTCAAGTAGATTTTTCAGCTATAATGGATTGTGTGAGAATGCTCAAAATGGAAGATAAAGGAAGTTAGAGAGATGCGCAAGAAAAAAACAATGGACGGAAATACAGCGGCAGCCTACATTTCTTATGCTTTTACAGAATTAGCCGCAATCTATCCTATTACCCCTAGTTCAACAATGGCGGAATTGGTAGATCAATGGTCCGCCAGCGGAAAGAAAAATATTTTTGGACAACCAGTGAAAGTGGTTGAAATGCAGTCAGAAGCCGGAGCAGCTGGTGTAGTACATGGTTCATTAAAGACTGGGGCTTTAACGACGACTTATACAGCTTCGCAAGGATTGCTGTTGATGATTCCAAATATGTACAAAATCGCGGGAGAACGTTTGCCTGGCGTATTTCACGTTGCCAGCCGAGCAGTCACTACGAATGCATTGAATATTTTTGGTGACCATACAGACGTGATGGCGGCTCGCCAAACAGGCTTTGCGATGTTGGCGGAAAGCAGTGTTCAAGAAGTTATGGATCTTGCACCTGTGGCTCATTTAGCGGCGATTGAAAGTGGGATTCCCTTTCTGAATTTCTTTGATGGTTTTCGAACCAGCCATGAAATCCAGAAGATTGATGTACTTGAATACAGTGAATTGGCTCAATTGATTGATCAAGAAAAATTAGCAGCTTTTCGCGAAAAGGCAATGAATCCAAACCATCCAACGGTTAGCGGAACGAATCAAAACCCCGATATTCATTTTCAACAGCGAGAAACGGTCAATGCCCATTACGATGCGTTACCGGCAACAATTCGCAAATACATGAAAGCCATTAATGATTTGCGCGGAACCAACTATGATTTGGTCGATTATTATGGCTGTGCTGATGCGGAAGAAGTAATTGTAACAATGGGTTCTTCGGCTCAGACTGTACAACAGACGGTGGATCATTTGCTCAAACAAGGAAGAAAAGTCGGGGTCTTGACAATTCATTTGTATCGACCATTTCCATTAGAAGTCTTTTTGGAAAAACTTCCATCAACGGTCAAAGCAATTGCCGTTTTAGACCGTAGCAAGGAGCCGGGAGCAAACGGCGAGTCTCTGCTTTTAGATGTCCAAAGTGCCCTTTATGATGCAGCGATCCGGCCAGCTGTCATTGGTGGTCGCTATGGATTGGGTTCAAAAGATGTAACGCCAGATCAAATCGTTGCTGTATACGAAGAACTGACGAAACCAAAAAGTGAGCAAAAAAGACGGTTTACGATTGGGATCATGGATGATGTTACCCATCTCTCGTTGAACACGGAAGCTACTTTGGACTTGACCAATCCCAATACATTTCAGGCGAAATTTTGGGGATTTGGCTCCGATGGAACCGTGGGTGCCAATAAATCAGCGATCAAAATTATTGGCGATCACACAGATAAGTATGTTCAAGGTTATTTTTATTATGATTCCAAAAAATCAGGAGGATTAACAGTCTCCCATTTGCGTTTCGGAGACACACCGATCCGCTCGACTTATTTGATCGAGCATGCTGACTTTGTCGCATGCCATACCCCAGCGTATCTGCATACATATGATTTGCTGAAGGGGCTAAAAAAAGGCGGTACCTTCCTACTAAATACCACCTGGAATGAGCAACAAATTGCAACTAGTCTTCCTAAACACATCAAGCGTTACATTGCAGAAAATGACATCCGTTTTTATACCATCAATGCCATGCAATTAGCGATGGAGACTGGGCTCGGCAGACGCATCAACACGGCAATGGAAACTGCCTTTTTCTATTTGTCTGATATTATGCCTTTCGACGAGGTTCTGCCGATTTTAAAAGCGGAGGTATTAAAGAATTACGGACATAAGTCCATGGAAATTGTCGAAAAAAACTATTTAGCGATTGATCGGACCCTTGAATTGCTTTGCGAGATTCAAGTGCCAGCTGAATGGGCCTTCATTGATGTGCCTGAACGGAAATCAACTGCAACATCCCGTTATGTTCGGGAGATCGTTGAGCCAATCAATCGACAGGAAGGCAATCAATTATCAGTGGGGACGCTCGTTCGGAATCAAATGACGGAAGGAGCGATGCCTCTAGGGACCACTGCAGTGGAAAAACGAGGGATTGCTTTAGAAGTGCCAGAATGGTTATCCGACCGTTGTACGATGTGCAATGAATGTGCATTTGTTTGTCCGCATGCAGCGATTCGACCTTTCTTAGTGGATGAAGATGAACTGACAGAGGCACCAGAAGGGTTTATTGTTCGAGAAATGCGAGGAAAAGATGGTCAGAAGTATCGAATCCAAGTTTCAATCGAAGATTGTACTGGCTGCGGGCTTTGTGTTGAAGCGTGTCCCGCAAAGGACAAAGCTTTGGTCATGCGCTCTTATGAAAGCCAAAAAGAGCAAGCAATGAATTGGGCCTTTGCTATGACACTACGTCAGAAAGAGAATCCGGCAAAACCGGGTACCGTAATGGGCACCCAATTCAATAAACCGCTTCTAGAATTTTCAGGAGCCTGTGCAGGATGTGGCGAAACTCCGTATGTCAAACTGTTGACTCAAATGTTCGGGGACCGCATGATGATCGCAAATGCCACCGGCTGCTCATCGATTTGGGGCGGCGCTGCTCCGGTGTCTCCTTATACGACCAACGACCAAGGGCAGGGACCGGCATGGTCCAATTCACTATTTGAAGACAATGCCGAATTTGGTTATGGGATGTTTCTAGCAAATCAAACACGAAGAGAAGCCTTAGCAGCAAAAATGCAGGCAGCCTTAGTCACTGTTCCGATAGATCTACAAGGGATTATGCAAGACTGGATCGATCATCGGGAAGAAAGTGCAGGAAGCCAACAGAGGGCGGCAAAATTACAGGCTGCTTTACAGCAAGAAATTCATCAACAGCCAAGTTTGCAAGCGATTCTTGACGACAGCGACTTGTTTGTTAAGCCAAGTCAATGGATGATTGGTGGCGATGGTTGGGCTTACGATATCGGATTTGGCGGAATCGATCATGTCTTGGCCTCAGGCGCGGATGTAAATATTCTGGTTTTAGATAATGAAGTCTATTCAAATACTGGCGGGCAAGTCTCTAAAGCAACCCCAACTTCAGCGATTGCTAAGTTTGCAGCTAGTGGGAAATATGTGTCGAAAAAAGATTTAGGGATGATGGCTATGACATATGGTCATGTATACGTGGCGCAAATTGCTTCCGGAGCCAATCAAATGCAGACGATCAAAGCTTTCGAAGAAGCGGAGAAATTCCCTGGACCATCTCTGATCATTGCTTATACACCATGCATCACCCATGGATTAGCAGGTGGCATGAGACAATCCATCAAAGAAGCAAAAGAAGCAGTAGCTTCCGGTTATTGGTCTCTATACCGTTACAACCCATTAATGACTGAAAAAGGTAAGCCAGCAATGACACTAGACTATAAAAAACCTGATTTTTCGTTGATGCCAACGTTTATGAAAACACAGGTTCGTTTTTCAGCCTTAGATGCAGCTAACCCAAGTGCTGCAAGTGCATTATTCACAAAAACAGTCTTGGATGCCAAAAACCGTTTCTATAATTATGCGCGTCTTGCTGGGCAAGAAGAAAAGATTCGAGCAAAATTAGAAAAAGAGACATTGTCTGAAGCAGAACCTCAATCGGTGGAAAAACAAGGAGAATCTGTTAGAACTAAACAGCGTAGATCAGTCTCTGATCCTGAAGTCGAAGCAGCTCGCGCGGCAAGAAGAGCTGCCAGAGCGCAGCGGAGAAAAAAATCAGAATAGACAAGTGTCACAGCTCTAGCCAGTATCTGGCAGAGCTGTTTTTTTTAAGCTCCATTACGTAAAGATCAACCGTGTTATCCAATAATCGAGAGTCCAGAAAAAAGTGAGATTTTTTTTGGAAAAATGAGATAAATTTGCTTTTTTTCAACGTGTTAAAAGAAGTCCTATGTTATACTATTATTTGAAGTCTTAAGAATAAAGGAAGGCTGTTTATGTCGATGAATTTCAGTGATTTTTTTAATTTTGATTATTGGAGAGAAGTTTTCTCGTTTAATATATTTTCTATTTCGTTTTTAATCAATGTTTTGGATGTTTTAGTTGTCTGGTATGTGGTCTACAAATTGATTCAGTTAGTCAGAGGGACCAAGGCGATCCAGCTATTCAAAGGGGTCGGGCTGTTTATCGTCTTACGTTTTTTAGCGGGTTTGATTGGTTTGAGAACTCTCTCATGGCTGATGGATCAAGTAATCACCTATGGGGTGATCGCTGCTATTGTCATTTTTCAACCGGAGATTCGGCGAGGTTTGGAACATTTAGGTCGGAGTTCGCTATTCAAGACCTCTAAGTCTGAAAAGCACGAAGACGAAGTGATGGTCCAATCTTTAGATAAAGCGATCCAGTATATGGCGAAACGCAAAATAGGTGCCTTGATTACAATTGAGCGAACTACCGGTTTGGAAGAGTATGTCGAAACTGGGATTGCCTTGGATGCCGATATTACCGGAGAACTATTGATCAATATTTTTATTCCCAACACACCTTTGCACGACGGAGCAGTCATTATACGAGACGGCAAAATTGCGGTTTCGAGTGCGTATCTGCCCCTTTCAGAAAGCTTGTTGATTCCTAAAGAATTCGGGACTAGGCATCGGGCGGCAGTGGGGGTGTCAGAAGTCAGTGATGCTTTGACGATCGTTGTGTCTGAAGAAACTGGGGATGTCAGTATCACTATGAACAACCAATTGTTATCTGGGTTATCTCGAGAACAATACTTGGATATTTTGAATCGAGAGCTTGTGCCTGAAGAAAAAACAGCAAAACGTAATCTACTGCAATCTTTCCTTGACGGTGTGAACAAAGGGGGAAGAAAATGATTAAGAAAGAACGCCAACGAAATATTTTTTATGGTATACTAGCGCTGTTCTTTAGTTTGGTGTTGTTTTTTATTGCTAGTGGTTCCACACTGCAAGTCAATCTATCCGGCTCTACTAGTGGTTATGAAGAACATCTTAGCAATGTTCCCATCCAAACGACATATGATACAGATAGCTATTTTATCCAAGGGTATGAAACCACCGTGAATGTCACCTTGAAAAGTCGAAATCGTATCCAGTTGAATGCAGAAAAAAATGATGAGACACGAAACTTTCGCGTGATGGCGGATCTTTCTGAATTAGGGGAAGGAACGCATGAAGTTCCTTTAGAAGTTCAGAATTTGAGTTCGGGTGTAACAGCTGAAATCGAGCCGAAGACCATCACAGTGACTATTGAAAAGAAAGTAACAAAAACATTTACTGTTGAACCAGTCATATCGGGCGCAGATTTAAAAGAAGGGTATTCTATCGCTTCTCTAGAGGCAGATCCTCAGAAAGTAGCGATCACAACGGGTGATCGCACCTTAAATGATATCGATCGTGTGGTGGCTGTCATTGATCCTAATGAGATCGGAACGTCCTCTTCAACAGTCAAAGGAACGATACAAGCGTGGGATACCGCTAAAAATGCATTAGCAATTTTGCCAGATCCCGAAACAGTTAACGTAACGGTAACATTAGAAGCCCCGACAAAACAAGTGGAATTATTCGTCACCCAGCAAGGAACAGTTCCTAACGGCATCTCCCATTTTATCTATAGAATGAGTGCAATCAGCGGAACGATTTCTGGTAGCCAGACTATTTTAGATACATTAGATCAAATTGGCGTACCAATCGATATTTCAAGAATCACCTCAACTGTTGAGCGAACTGTTGAAGTGCCAGTGCCAGATGGTGTGACGATTGATCCTAAAGTAGTGACGATCCAAGTGACACCTGTTTTCCAATCAACGGAAACGAATGGTCAAACTGGCAACGAGTCATCTGCCGAATCTCGATCAGATGAAACTAGTGAATCATCTAGTGAAGAAAACCGTGATTCAGAAAGCGAAACAACTGTTACAACTTCAGATGAGAGTAAAGAATAAGAGAGGGTAATACATTATGGGAAAATATTTTGGTACAGATGGTGTTCGTGGAGAAGCAAATAAGGAACTTACACCAGAATTAGCATTTAAACTTGGCCGCTATGGCGGATATGTATTGAGTCAACACGAAACAGACGATCGTCGACCTCGCGTCTTAGTTGGGCGAGACACACGAATCTCTGGTCAGTTATTAGAAAATGCACTGATCGCTGGTTTGCTATCTGTGGGAATCGAAGTGTTTCAACTAGGCGTCATCTCAACGCCGGGTGTGGCTTATCTGACACGGGTCCAAAAAGCTAGTGCTGGAGTAATGATCTCAGCATCACATAATCCAGCACAAGACAACGGAATTAAATTCTTCGGTAATGATGGCTTCAAATTGGTGGACGAACAAGAAGCGGAGATCGAAGCTTTATTAGATGCTGCAGAAGATACGTTACCACGGCCGTCAGCTGAAGGTTTAGGAACCGTTGATGAATTTCCAGAAGGTCTTTTGAAGTATTCCCAATTTCTCCGTCAAACGATCCCGGGTGATCTAGAGGGCATCACCGTCTGTGTAGATGCAGCCAATGGGGCGACTGCTACAAGTGTCAATCGGTTGTTTGCAGACTTAGAAACTGATTTTTATACCATGGGAACTTCGCCAAATGGTTTGAACATCAATGATGGTGTTGGTTCCACTCATCCTGAGAAATTAGCAGAGTTCGTTGTCGAAAAAGGGGCCGATGTTGGACTAGCCTTTGATGGAGACGGTGATCGGGTGATCGCTATTGATGAACAAGGTAATATTGTTGACGGCGATAAGATCATGTACATTTGTGCAAAATACTTAGCTGAACAAAAACGTTTGAAACAAGATACCATCGTTACAACTGTGATGAGCAATTTAGGTTTTCATAAAGCTGTTGAAGCCATTGGTTTGAAAGATGTGATTACTCAAGTGGGTGATCGCTACGTTGTAGAAGAAATGCGCAAAAATGACTACAACTTTGGCGGGGAACAGTCCGGACACATGATCTTCTTAGACTTCAATACGACAGGGGATGGAATGCTGTCTGGTATCCAGTTATTGAATATCATGAAGCAGACTGGGAAAAAACTTTCTGAGCTGGCAGGGGAAGTTACGATCTATCCGCAAAAATTAGTTAATATTCGTGTGACAGATAAAAATGGCGCGATGGATGTACCGGCAATCCGAAAAATCGTCGAAGAAACAGAAGCAGAAATGAATGGGGAAGGTAGAATCTTAGTACGTCCTTCTGGAACAGAGCCACTATTGCGCGTGATGGCTGAGGCACCAACAACAGAAAAAGTAGATTACTATGTCGATAAAATCGCAGCTGTCGTACGGGAAGAAATCGGTGCGGAATAAATGAGATCAAAAACCAACGAAAGTCGTTTTCGTTGGTTTTTTTATCTTGTGAAAATATAATGATAATCCAAATAATGATTTTCATGTGGTATACTCACTGTATAAAGCGCAAGAAACCGATTGGTGAATGGATCTAAACGTTAGGCAGACGTGTAGAGAGGATGAATGTGTGATGGGAAATACAACAGGATGGTTAGTCGTGGGTTTGTTTTTTATTACAGGTATCCTATTTTTAAGCAGACATGGATGGCAATTGATTGCTGGATACAATATGGCTTCTGAAGAAAAAAAGGCACAGTATGATTTAGATCGTTTGTATGTAGCGAATGGCATCGGTATGTTGGTTCTGGGTGCTTTCATCCTGCTTTCATTACTTATTAGTGATCACTGGTCATTAATGGGGAATATTTTATTCGTTGCAACTAGTTTACTGACGATAGTAGGGATAATCATCATAAATGGCACGTGGTGTGTAAAGAA
This sequence comes from Enterococcus sp. 125944, assembly GCF_051909435.1. NCBI lineage: Bacteria > Bacillati > Bacillota > Bacilli > Lactobacillales > Enterococcaceae > Enterococcus > Enterococcus sp. 125944. Next base: position 166,512 of record NZ_JBQASY010000002.1, read on the forward strand.
ATGATACATTTCTCCTATGTTGATCAACAGAGGTGCAATGAATCTGGGATGAATGCTGCTTGCTGTTTTGTGCATTACTTAAAAGACTTTAAAAAAATTGAGGGACGAGAAAAGAAAGGATGATCAAAATAGGCCATTCCAAGCAGTTTCAGCTTGTCTAAAAAAATTGCTTTTAATTGGTTGTACGAAAAAAAGAGCCGCGACAATCGTCTTGTCGCAGCTCTTTTTTCTGCCTAAAAACTTTTAAAAGTTTTATTCGACAGTCACTGATTTAGCTAAATTTCGAGGTTTATCCACGTCATACCCTCGTTGCAATGTTGCAAAGTAAGCCAACAGTTGCGTAGGAATCACGGCAACTAAACTAGTAACCAATGGATGGACCGAAGGCAAAACAATGTGATCCGTCGCTTTCGCTAGTTCTTGGCTGACGATGACTAAAGTATGAGCGCCACGAGACTCAACTTCTTTCAAATTTCCTCTCGTATGGGAGCCGGTCACTTCTTCAGTGATGATTCCGATGACTGGGGTTCCTTCTTCGATCAGTGCGATGGTTCCATGTTTCAATTCGCCAGCTGCAAATCCTTCTGCTTGAATATAAGAAATCTCTTTTAGCTTCAGTGCAGCTTCCATGGAAACATAATAGTCATTGCTTCGACCAATATAAAACGCATTGTGACTAACAGACAAATACTCTTCTGCTAATTGACTGATGACCGCTTTTTCATCAACTAATGTTTCCATAGCAGAGGCAACAATACTTAATTCATGGAAAACATCGAAGTCCTGTGCAGCAGCAATACCTTTAGCATCACCGATTGCTTTTGCTAATAAGGTTAAAACTGCGATTTGAGCAGTATAGGCCTTGGTAGAAGCTACGGCGATTTCAGGTCCGGCATGAAGTAACAATGTATGGTCAGCTTCACGAGAAAGAGTCGAGCCTGCTACATTTGTAATAGTCAGACTAGGCAAATTCATTTGATTGATTTTTACCAAGACTTGTCGGCTGTCGGCTGTTTCTCCACTTTGTGATAGAAAAATAAAGAAAGGTTTTGCAGACAGCAAAGGCATGTTGTAGCCGAATTCACTTGATAAATGTACTTCAACAGGAATCTGTGTCAGAGATTCTAGAATCGCTTTTGCGGCCCAACCAGCGTGATTACTGGTTCCGCAAGCAACGATGTAGATGCGGTCGCTCGCAATCATTTGATCCTTTAATGCGTCATCGATCGTCACTTCTCCTGTGCCTTGATACTCTTGAACGAGACGACGCATCACAGCTGGCTGCTCGTCGATTTCTTTCAGCATATAGTAAGGATACGTTCCTTTTTCGATGTCTGTTAAATCAAGTTGTGCTTCATAAGACTCGCGATAAACAAGATTTCCTTTTAGGTCTTCGATTTCAATCGTTTCTGCCGTCACAGTTACCATTTCACCGTCTTCAATTTCAACGAAATGAGTAGTCTGATCCAACATAGCCAATGCATCACTACAAATAACGTTAAACCCATCCCCAAGCCCAATCAATAACGGACTTTTATTTTTTGCTACATAGATGGTTTCAGGGTCATTTTTATCAACTAATGCAAAGGCATAAGAACCACGAATCAATGAGAGTGCCTTTTTGAACGCTTCTTTAGTCGAAAGGTCTTTTTTCAATACTTCGATCAAGTGGACGACAATCTCTGTATCTGTCTGTCCTTCGAAGTGATGATCACTTAAATAGTTTTGATGCAATTCTTCAAAATTCTCGATTACTCCGTTATGAACCAGTACTAATTCTTGGTTAGAAGAAGTATGAGGGTGGGCATTTTTTTCTGATGGTTTACCATGAGTTGCCCAGCGAGTGTGTCCGATACCGATCGTTCCTGTTACTTCTGGTGTGACTTTGTCTTCCAAGTTTTTGATACGCCCTTGTGCTTTGACTAAGTGGCCAGAAGTACGATCAGCAACATATAAACCTGCTGAGTCATACCCACGATATTCTAAACGTTCCAAACCATTCAAAATGACTTGTTCAGCATTTGATTTTCCTACAATTCCTACGATTCCACACATAATGACAAATCCTACTTTCCACTACTTATTTACGATTCATTATGTATTTCTACCTGCGCAGCAAGAGGTTTGTTTTCATCTCACAATGAGGTTTTGTTCTTGCTTATAGAGTGCAGTCCCTAGAGATACCCGCCGAAAACTTCGATAAACTCTTTCCTCGTCATCTGTTGTACAGATCTGGCGCTATTCCTATTGGTCTATCTATCCTCCTTAAATTATTTTGTAGAAATACATGCATTATCATAATATTTATAAGGACGTTAGTCAAGAGAAAAAGCTAAAAAAAATAATTGGTATAGATGTTATTAGAGGCAATGTTTGTTCTGTAATGGAGATTTAAAGAAGGAGAATTGCGGATGATCCAATTCGTAAAATTGGAATTGTCGTTTTTGACTATCCTTTTTTTTTTAATTTCGATACAATGACAGAAGAAAGTGAGGGATGAAGATGTCAGAAGCTGTACAATGTATGACGTTTTCCGAGTTGAAGGAAATAGTGGAAAGATTAGAGAAACAAGAAAATGTCAATGATGATACAAAAATCATGTTAGACACTGGTTGGGACAGCCTGCAGGAAATTCTTCCGGGTGCGATCTCTGTTCAAGAAGCACAAGCGTTTCGAGTGCAAGATGAATTAACTAAAGAATATTTCGGCGGCTACGCATTGAAAGAAAAAAGCGAAAAATTCGATGCAAGTGGACTAGTTGAAGCGGTAATTGTGATTGAGAACCGCTATTAAAAAGGAGTGGAAAAATGAATAAGAGAAGATGGGTGGCTGTTGCGATTGCAATTGGATTGTTTGTGTGCTCAGGTGTTTTTGCTTTGATGGCTCCGCCAGCAAATGAAGAGTCGTCACTGGACGGATTGAATGCTCTTTTATACGGAAGCAATGAATTGGAGGAACATCAAATAGCGGTTGGAGATAGCAATAACCGCATCCTTCGCTTGACTTTGGAAGGGACGATTGCGAATACTTCAGGTGGTGGATTGTTCTCAACAGAAGGATATGATCATCAATTATTTCTGGAAGAATTACGTGCCGCGCAAGAGGACCCAACGATCAAAGGGATTCTATTTGAAGTGAATTCGCCTGGGGGCGGAGTTTACGAAAGTGCAGAGATTGCTCGTGAAATGAAAAAGATCAAAGAAATTGGAATTCCTGTCTATGTCAGTATGAAGAACACCGCAGCTAGCGGTGGTTATTATGTCTCAGCGGGTGCGGACAAAATCTTTGCCACAGATGAAACCGTGACAGGTTCTATCGGAGTTATTATGTCTGGATTGAATTATTCAGGTTTATTGGATAAATTAGGGATCGAAGATAGCACCTATAAAAGTGGTGCCTTGAAAGATATGGGTTCCTCTACAAGAGCCGCTACCGATGAGGACAAGAAAGTTCTGCAAACTTACGTGGATAATGCATACGGACGCTTTGTTTCCATTGTAGCTGAAGGACGAGGCATGTCAGAAGAAGCTGTTAGAAAAATTGCTGACGGACGGATTTATGATGGTCAACAAGCTGTGGAGAACGGGTTAGTTGACGAAATTGGGTTTCCTGAGGACGCCTTCGCTGCATTAGAAGCAGATCAAGGGTTAGAGGATGCGGAAATTTTTGAATATGGTGTCGGTTCCACAGGGTTCGCTTCTACATGGCTGGGTTCAAAGCTGGCAGAGTTTCAAGGGCTGAAGGCATCTGAGTCTAGTAGTCTTTTGCAAGTAGTAGAAAGCCTGGGTACGATGGATGCGCCGAAACCTCTTTATTATTATGGAGGTGAATAACTATGCCTGAAAAAGAAACGAAAGAGCCACGAATCAAACAACAACCTGTTGAACAGGGAGCAGAAAACGTAACTCTGGAAAATCTAGAGTCGACCTCTGGAATCTCTACAGAGCAGGCGAATCAAGAAGCACAACTAGCTGTGGATACCCCAAATCAAGAGGCCGCTGTGACGAATCATCCAGATGATTTCTATCAACAAGTATTGGGCTCGTTTAAGAGAAAAGAATTTAGCGAGGAAGAGATTAATCAGCGTCAAAAAGAATGGCAACGGTATGAGGGGATAGAAGACAAACAGAAAGAACGCAGACGAGTGAATGATTTTCCAGATTACTTTTTTGCTGGGTTTTGGATTCGGCTATTTGCTTATCTCGTAGATGTACTTTGTATCGGAGCTATTACAGGAATTACTCTGGATACGATCTATCACTTAGGTGGTTGGTCAAGTAGCGGGCATCCTTTTGGACTCTACCAGTTACTCTCGTTGGCCATCTACTTAGGCTATTTTGTTTTATTAACAAAGTTCAATCAGGGACAAACGGTAGGTAAGATGATTTTCGGTATTCGGGTCGTGTCATTTACAGAAGCTGATTTGAGTTGGAAAACAGTTCTGACAAGAGAACTGTGTATGCGCTACGTTTTGCAATTCAATCCTTTCTTTTATTGCGGTTATTTGCCAGTGATTTTTACTAAAGAAAAGCAGCATGCCGGAGATTATTTTTCTGAGACCAGTGTGGTTACTATCAATTTGATTAAAGCATTCAATAAACAGGCAAATGCCAATATGTAACAAGAATAGACAATAACGTAATGAGCGGTCAGTCTCTATTTGAGGCAAACGAAGACTGACCCGTTGAAAAGCGGTCTTGCTACCAGAAGATTGCACCATACAAGCGGAAGTGCGATTGCAGATCGATTACAGATAAAGGAGAATGAGATATGGGAGACACGATCCAGTTTCCAAAACCTGAAGACCGCCTGCGTCATTCAGCAGAAAAAGCATATCAGGCAAAAGATTATCTGAAGGCTTACCATGATTACCAGGAAATTTATACTGAGCATTCTTCTTTTGAGATCAATCAGTCTCTCGTTAAGTGCTTACAGCAACTGGCTGATTTTGCAAAAGCGTTGGAAGTGGCAGATGATTTCTTGGATGAATACCTACAAGATCCAAATGGTTTTGTTCAAATTGGTCATTTGTTGATTCTTGATGGTCAATACTTGCAAGCGAGAAAATGGATAAGACTCGCAGAGGAATTTCCGGTGATCTCTGAAGCGGTAAGCGAAAATTTAGTGAAAGAATTGGATAAAGTAGAAGAAGTTCAACAAATACTTGGTTTGGAAGATTTTTTAGGAAAAAAACAGTCATTGCTTGCAATGGACAGTAGCAACCAACCCGTTAGCGGGCATACATGGCACGTTTTTTCCCAAGGACTCACAAAGGATCAGTTTGTATCGTTGATGACGGAGCTGCTTCCTCAGTTAACGAATCCTTTTTTGTTACCAAAACTAGTAGAAGAACTTGTCCGTTTAGGAAGTTCACAGCAGTTTGAATTGATAGACTACATGGGGGATCAACGGCAGATCATTCCCAATCAGTTATCTTTATTGAGGGAAGTGCCAGTTTTCAGCCAAATGCGACAAGCTGTGAATGAACGAATCGGGCAAGAAAATCCAACCTTAGCAGAAGGCATTTTAGAAGAGTTGAATGATCATTTTGCTTTAAGCTATCCGTTCTTGCCAGAAACCCAAGAGATTGATCGCTGGGTACAAAGCTATATCGATGAGTATCAAGATCTTTTTGCAAAAAGCGAACCACAAGCGATCGACGAGGAGATCCAACGTAAGAAAACAAGATTACGAAAGATTTTGGGTTCTTTCTAATTATGAAAGCAGATCACTCAAGAAAAAAACGAGAAGTTTCTAGGTAAAATGTTTACAATTAAAGAACGTTAGTGTACTATTTAAAGGTATGCATGAAACTATTTCATATGTAAAATATAATTGTTATTCGGAGGGAAATAAATGACTGCAAAATGGGAAAAAACAGGCACCAATGATGGTGTATTGACATTTTCGATCGAGCAAGCTGAAATCCAAAAAGGCTTGACGACTGCATTTAATAAAGTGAAAGGCAACTTAAACGTACCTGGCTTCCGTAAAGGAAAAGTATCTCGCCAAGTATTTAACCGTATGTACGGAGAAGAAGCATTGTATGAAGATGCATTGAATGCTGTCTTGCCAGAAGCTTATGAAGCAGCAGTTAAAGAAGCTGGTATTGATCCAGTATCACAACCAAAAATCGATGTTGACAGCATGGAAAAAGGTCAAGACTGGGTGATCAAAGCAGAAGTGACTGTGAAACCAGAAGTTAAACTTGGTGATTACAAAGAGTTGACTGTTGAAAAACAAGATCGTGAAGTAACAGAAGAAGACGTAGATGCTCGCATCAAACGTGAACAAGAAGCACAAGCTGAGTTAGTCATCAAAGAAGACGAAGCTGCTGAAAACGGCGATACAGTCGTTATCGACTTTGAAGGTTTCTTAGGTGAAGAAACATTTGAAGGCGGCAAAGGCGAAAACTATTCATTAGAATTGGGTTCTAACTCTTTCATCCCAGGTTTTGAAGATCAATTAGTAGGAGTGAAAGCTGGCGAAAGCAAAGAAGTCAACGTCACTTTCCCTGAAGATTATCAAGCAGAAGATCTAGCAGGTAAAGATGCGGTCTTTAAAGTAACAGTTCACGAAGTCAAAGCAAAAGAATTGCCTGAATTAGATGATGAATTTGCCAAAGATGTTGATGATAGCGTTGAAACACTTGCTGAACTAAAAGAAAAATACCGCAAAGAATTGACAGAAACAAAAGAAAAAGCTGCTGAAGATGCAAAAGATGAAGCAGCGATTCGCCAAGCAGTAGAAAACGCAGAAATCGTTGAATTACCACATTCAATGGTCCATGACGAAGTTCACCGCTCAATGGATGAGTTCTTGAACAACATGCAACGTCAAGGAATTTCACCAGAAATGTACTATCAATTGACTGGTTCAACGGAAGCTGACTTGCATCAACAATTTGAAGGCGAAGCAGAAACTCGTGTGAAAACTAACCTTGTGATTGAAGCAATCGCAAAAGCAGAAGGTTTGGAAGCAACTGAAGAAGACATCGAAAAAGAAATTCAAGAGCTTTCAGAAGCTTACAACATGCCTGTTGATCAAATCAAACGCGTCTTGACAGAAGATATGTTGAAACATGACATCACAATGAAGAAAGCCGTTGAAATCGTAACTGGTACGGCGAAAGAAGCTTAATTTTCATCAAAAGAGCGGCAAACGTCTTTTCCGATGTTTGCCCTTTTTGATTGATCAAAAAGCAATGGTGTGTATATTTCATACGATCGTTTTTTGCTTACTTTGCCTTTTTGAGCAGGAGGATCTTAACTTATTTTGCGGACGTGGTCAATTGCTAAGAAAACGTAACGGCCATGAGAAATAGCTTTTTCTTTCAAATGAGTTATGATAAGATGATTAAAGACTGTAAAGATAGTAAAACCAATTCCACTCCTTTACAGGTTAGAAATTTATCAAGGGGTGAACAGTATGTACGACAACACAAATGGAAATGACGCTGTTCGTTGTTCTTTTTGCGGGAAGACGCAAGAGGAAGTAAAGAAGATCGTTGCCGGTCCTGGTGTATACATATGTAATGAATGTATCGACTTGTGCAAGGAGATCATTGACGAAGAGTTCTACGAAGAAGCCATTCGTGAATTTACCGAGGTACCTAAACCACAAGAATTGCTGCATATATTAAATGATTACGTCATCGGACAAGATCGTGCGAAAAAGACACTTGCTGTAGCGGTTTACAATCATTACAAACGAGTGAACGTTGAGCCGACCGCAGAAGACGTTGAGTTGCAAAAAAGCAATATTTGTCTAATTGGACCAACTGGCTCTGGGAAGACGTTCCTTGCTCAAACATTGGCCCGTTCATTGAATGTGCCATTTGCTATCGCCGATGCCACCAGCTTGACGGAAGCTGGATATGTCGGAGAAGATGTAGAAAATATTTTGCTGAAACTTCTGCAAGCAGCGGACTATAACGTTGAAATGGCAGAAAAGGGCATCATTTATATTGATGAAATCGACAAAATCGCTCGTAAAAGCGAAAATGTTTCGATCACGCGAGATGTATCGGGTGAAGGGGTGCAACAAGCGTTGCTGAAGATCTTGGAAGGGACACAAGCAAGTGTACCGCCTCAAGGTGGACGGAAGCATCCTCATCAAGAAATGATTCAAATCGATACGACGAATATTTTATTCATCGTTGGTGGTGCATTTGACGGGATTGATACCATCGTTAAAAACCGGATGGGTGAAAAAACGATCGGTTTTGGAACGAACAACAAACGGTTCTCAGAAGATGAAAGCATCATGCAACATATCATTCCTGAAGACTTGTTGAAATTCGGCTTGATCCCAGAATTTATTGGCCGTTTGCCGGTTATGGCAGCTTTAGACAAATTGACGACCGATGACTTGGTCCGTATTTTGACGGAGCCGAAAAATGCGCTAGTCAAACAATACCAAAAACTGCTAGCATTAGACGATACTGAGCTTGAGTTTGAACCAGCTGCTCTACGCGCGATTGCGGATAAAGCGATCGAACGCAATACGGGTGCTCGTGGTTTACGTTCGATTATCGAAAATATCATGATGGACGTGATGTTCAATGTTCCTTCTGATGAGTCGATTGAAAAAGTCATTATTACCGAAGATGCAGCCAAAGAAATCGGTGAACCGACAATCATTTATAATGAAGAAACAAAAAAAGCAGTTTGATTTTAGTAAGTCGGATAGTTTGATGACTATCCGACTTTCTTTCTGAAAGCATATGAGATTTTATTAGAAGGGAGCGAGCAGATGAAAGTACATGATGCAGAAATTGTGATCAGTGCTGTTTCACCGGCACAATATCCGGATACACATTTACCGGAAATCGCGTTAGCGGGTCGTTCCAATGTTGGGAAGTCTTCCTTTATCAATACATTGATTAATCGAAAAAATTTAGCGCGAACGTCTTCGAAACCTGGTAAGACCCAAACATTGAATTTTTACTTGATTGAAAATACCTTGCATTTTGTGGATGTGCCAGGATATGGCTATGCAAAAGTTTCAAAAACGGAGCGGGCAAAGTGGGGGAAGATGATCGAGACGTATCTTGCAGAGAGACAGCAGCTGCGGGCAGTCGTCTCTCTAGTGGATCTGCGCCATGCGCCTTCTCAGGAAGATATTCAAATGTATCAGTTTTTGAAATATTATGAGATTCCAGTAATCGTGGTGGCCACGAAAGCAGACAAGATTCCTCGCGGGAAATGGAACAAGCATGAAAGTGTGATCAAAAAAGCGCTGGAATTCGATCCAGCAGACACCTTTATTCTTTTTTCTTCCATCACTAAACAGGGGAAAGAAGAAGCTTGGCAAGCGATAGAAGCGGCCATCAAGCAATAATAGATAAGAGGTAAGATGCATGGGGCAATCTCTCAGGACTAGAAAATAAACGGAGAAAGTTTGCTCCGGAACATCTTTTATCGGAAAAATTCTGTGCAAACAAAAAAACATCGATTAGGATGTTTTTTTTGTTTGTTTTTTAAGATCCGTATTTTTTTCAGTTTCTTCTTTATCTTCTTTCGCATTCAAGAAGCGTTCGATGTCGGGTTTGTTTTCTTTTTTGTCATTGTCGGGAAGAATAGCAAACTCATCGAACATTTTATCAAGAGAATCTTCACGTTGGAATTTTAATCCCATATTCCCACCTCCAAGCGCCTCTAGTTTACCATGAAAACCAAAGTTTTTCATCTCAAAAGTAAGCGAAATAGTGTTCAATCATGAATCCCTTTACTATAATAAAATAAGAAGTACATAAAGAGGTGAGAAAGATGATCAAAACGAAGAAAATCTATGCCTTTATTCAATCGGCACAACTCGCCGATGCTCTGATGCGTGAACAAATAGCCAACTGGTTCGCTTTGGTCCGTCTTTCCTTTACCCCCACCAGCTACTATTTAAATCAAAAGGAAATCCACTCCTATGATATCGCTGAAGTACGCTCATTGCTGGAGGGAAGTATTGATGAGGTCAATTTTGAACTGATTTTAACCGATGGACAAAATGAATCCAGTATACACGTTGTCCAAGAAGCCGTACTGCAACGACATCTTTTTACATTTGATGTTTTTCAGGGATCGCGAGAACTATTACTGAGTTATATAAAGACCACAATGGAACAAGGCGGTCTCTTTAGTTATATTCGAGCTTATGATGAATTCCTCAATCATAATGTCGAAAGTGTAGAGAAACGCTATAACTTTCAGAAACCAGAAGAAATCGCTGAATTACCAAAGCGAAAAAACCATGCCAAAGAAATCGTGATCGATTGCAATCAATTTGCCGGATATGATGTTTTTTATAACGGGTTTTGTTTAACTTCCTGTTGGCGCATGTATTTCTCAGAGTACTATGAGCGAGTATTACCGTTAGTGATTATTAAAGATGCCCAACAAGTAGAACAAATCCAAACGATGGAGGAAGGGGTTGTCATGGTGGAGCTTTACCGTGATCCGTTTCAATGGGATCATCCTGCCAACCTTTCTTATCAACGTTTGTTTCGGGACCAAATCGGGGTGGATCAACTTACTTGGGATAACGGAGTAGGGATTTTGCGAGAACCGTTTATTGAATACGCGTTTGGCCATCAGTTGATCCAAACGATCCAATATCAAAATGATCGTTTACAGCCCACCGTCAAACGCAAAGCGACCCATTTTATCACTCGGAACTTTGATTTAGTTCGTGAGATTTACCAAGAACGTCGGGTGAGGGGATTGTTGAATGCACAGGCTTATTTCCCTTGGATCGACCAAGAAGGCATGCGGATGATGGATTACATTGTCTTAAAACCACAGTTAACGCTCGATAATGGCTTAGATGCTTATGAATTTTATATTCGCAGTCATTTAGAGGCGGATTACACTACGGAACATTTTGAAGAATACACCGTCTGTTTGCAGTTCTATTTGCCGCAAGAGGCGATGACAGATATACCTATCGACGAATTGAAAGATCGTATGTCAGATGTTCGCTTTGGTTTTTTGCATCGCAGCAAAAAATATACCTGGGTCAATCTAAAAAAAGAAACCCATCGCTTGCGGGTCTATTTTATGAATATGGAACGCTTAGCTGAACACCAATCCATTTCCGGAAATAAATAGAGCCATATAAAATAGCAAAGACAAGAAAGTTGAATGATTCTCGCAAAAAAATCTCCAGTGTGTTTCAAACACACTGGAGATTTTTTTTGCATAGGAGACGCTAGTTGTTTCACACAACACGTATTAAGCGGTAGTTACTTCTTTTTTTAACAAACCGAAGATGATTCCTGAAACAATCGCACCAATTAATATGAACAATAGGAATAATAATGGTTTTGATAGTAAAAGGACCACAAAGATCCCGCCGTGAGGAGCCATCAATTGAATATTGAATGCACCGACTAGGGCACCAGTTAAAGCAGAACCAATCACGAAACTTGGAATGGCCCGAAGAGGATCAGCTGCTGCAAAAGGAATCGCACCTTCAGTAACAAAAGATAAGCCCATCACGATATTCGTCAAACCTGCTTCTTTTTGATCTTTAGTGAATTTATTTTTGAATAAAACTGTTGCGATAAAGATCGCCAATGGCGGCACCATTCCACCAGCCATGACTGAGGCCATTACGACACTACCACCTTCGGCAACCGTTGTGGCAAGTGTTGCTGTACCGAACACATAGGCAGCTTTGTTGATTGGACCACCTAGATCGGCTGCCATCATAGCTGCTAACAGAGCACCTAGTAAAGCGGCATTTGTTCCACTCAATCCTGTTAAGAAGCTGTTTAAGCCGTCATTGATCGCTTTCATTGGGACATTGATCATTAGCATGAGGAACCCAGTAATCAACAAACCAAAAACAGGGTAAAAGAGAATCGTTTTGATTCCATCTAATGACTTAGGCAAACCTTTGAAAAGATTGCGCAAGAATTTGATGACATATCCTGCTAAAAATCCACCAATCAATGCACCAAGGAATCCTGCGCCACCACTGTTTGCCAATGCGCCAGCAGCAAAACCAACGATCAAACCTGGGCGATCACTGATACTCGATGCAATAAATCCAGCCAAGACAGGTAACATGAATCCGAAAGCGGCATTACCGATTTGATTGAACCAAGCAGCTTGTTGATTATAACTACCTAATTGATTTAAAGCGTCTTGCGGTACACCCATGAATTGATCGACCATAAAGGAAATAGCGATCATGATTCCGCCTGCAATAACGAATGGCAACATATGGGAAACACCATTCATCAAATCTTTATAGATTCGTTGACCAAACGTACCATCAGCAGAAGATTCTTCTGCAACTGTTTGTCCGCTACTGTGAAAGACAGGAGCATCACCGCTTAAAGCTTCATTGATCAGTTGTTCCGTCTTACGAATCCCGTCACTAACAGGACGATTCACTAGATGTTTGCCGTTGAAACGATCCATCTCGACCTTTTTATCAGCAGCGACAATGACGCCAGCTGCTCGCGCAATATCCTCTTCTGTTAATCGATTTTTAATGCCTTCCGAACCATTCGTTTCAACTTTGATTTCTACGCCTAGTTCTTTGGCTTTTTTCTTTAATGCATCTTCAGCCATGTAAGTATGAGCAATACCCGTTGGACAGGCTGTAACAGCAACGATATAAGGGCGATCACTCACTGATTCTGTAGTTGTGACATCTGTCTGTTCTTCTTTTTGTACTTCTGCTTCAGCAAATAGTTGTTGGACTGCATCCGCAGTTGGTGCTTTCTTTAATTTCTCAACAAATTCTGGATCAATCAACAAGCGGGAAAGAGCAGCTAAGGCTTGTAAATGGGTATCATTAGCCCCTTCAGGAGCAGCAATCATGAAGAAGAGGTAAGTAGGTTGACCATCCAGTGCCTCATAATCCACACCGGTTTTACTTTTAGCAAATAAAACAGTCGCTTCATTGACTGCTTGATTTTTCGCATGAGGCATTGCGATACCGTCGCCAAGACCGGTTGATGTTTGGGCTTCGCGAGCCAAGATCCCTTCTTTGTAGACAGCAATATCTGAAATGCGGCCAACTTCATAAAGTTTGGCAACCATTTCGTCAATCGCACCTTTTTTATCCGTTGCTTGAAGGTCCATGATCATGGCATCTTTTAAGAGTAAATCGTTGATTTTCATTGTTTATCCTCCTTATGTTAAGTCAAAGTATCTTTTCAATAACAACTTCTGGCAATAATTCTTGAATAAATGCTGATGTGGCTAAATCATCTGAAAAAGCAGTGGCGCTGCCGCAAGCAACTCCCCATTTAAAGGCTTCCAGTGCATTTTTTGTTGCTGTATATTGTCCGATAAAGCCAGCAATCATTGAGTCGCCAGCTCCAACCGAGTTTTTCAGTGAACGCTTCAGAACATTCGAGCGGTAGATTTCGTTTCCAGTAAAGAAAATGGCTCCATCTCCGCCAAGGGAGACAATGACATTCTTGGCGCCATCAGCGATTAATTTTTGTCCATAAGGTAAAATATCTTCGAAGGAGTGGAATGTCGTTTGATACAGTTCCGCTAATTCATGATTGTTGGGTTTGATCAGCAACGGTTGGTCGGGTAATGCTGCGAACAACTCTGGACCCGTTGTGTCAATGACGAACTCGGCTCCAGCTTCTTTGACGATGGCGATCAACTCTTGATAGTAGTCAGCCGTCAGTCCATTCGGTTTGCTACCAGAAAAAATGACGATATCTTCCTTGGTAAGAGAAGACAGTTTGTCTTTCAATTGCTGACTTTCATCCTTTGAGATTGTTGGCCCTAATCCATTGATTTCAGTTTCTTCGCCAGATTTTAATTTAATATTGATCCTTGTATCGGCAGCAACTTGTGTGAAATCGGTCGTGATTCTTTCATTGATCAGCCAATCTTCAATGAAACGTCCAGTGAATCCGCCAATAAATCCAAGTGCAGTGGAAGGGATCTGGATCCGCTGTAAAATACGAGAAACATTGATGCCTTTGCCGCCAGGAAGTTTAAAGTCTTGCTTCATTCGATTAAGTTCGCCCAATTGTAATGCTTCGACGTGGACAATATAGTCAATTGATGGGTTGAGTGTGACAGTATAAATCATTCGGATACCTCCATAATAGTTGTTTGTGTTCGAAATTTAGCCGCATAGTTTTTCGGACAGAAGTCTGTGATAATCTCTGCGTCTTCAATGGCAGCAACTTGAGCAAAAGTAGTTTGTTGAAATTTAGAATGGTCCAGTAATACATAAGCTTTTTGACTATTTTCAATCGCGATTTTTTTGATCATTGCTTCTTCAGGATCTGGAGTCGTAAAGCCTGCGTCTACATGAGCACCATTCATTCCAATAAAACAGCGATTGAAGCGCAGTTTTCGCAATTGCTCACTGGCACCGCTCCCCAAGACAGCGTTCGTACTGATTTTGATCGTTCCTCCTAAAATCAATGTCTCGATTCCTTGATCGATCAGTAATGCCGCATGTTTGACAGAGTTGGTTACAACCTTCACATTTGAGATCGATGACAAGAAAGGGATCATTTCTAAAGTTGTGGTTCCAGCATCCAAGTAAATGACCTCATCCTTTTTGATCAATGAGACGGCATATTGGGCGATTTTTTGTTTCTCTACTTGGAACTTTTGCGTTTTTTCTTTCATATTGGGTTCAAATCCAAGGTGCTGGATCTTTTTGGCACCTCCATGGATTCGGACCAAAACTCCCTGTGCTTCAAGTTCTTGTAAATCGCGACGGATAGTGGACTCAGATGCTTGTAATTGATGGATCAATTCGCTGACTTTCACGATATCCGTTTCTTCTAAAAGGGCTAAAATCCTTTGATGACGCTCTTCTGTAAGCATTTACATCACCTCTTCAATTGTTATGATAGCACATAAAACAGTCATAATCAATCACAATCGGTTAAAAACAGTCAAAATGTAAGGGTAATACATTCTTAAACGGTCAAAAACGGTCGGCAAATCATTCAGAAAAGAATCGAAATGGGTTAATGTTTGACAAGAATGGCTATTCTTTGGCTTAATTATTTTAAGGGGGGAATTATATGAAGAATGAAGTGATATTGCAAGGCTTCGAATGGGACTTGCCTGCAGACAGTCAACATTGGAATAGATTGAAAGAAATGAGTAGTGAGCTTAAAGATTATGGATTTACAGCGGTATGGTTGCCTCCTGCATATAAAGGTACAGCGGGCGTCGAAGATGTTGGCTATGGTGTTTACGACTACTACGATCTTGGAGAATTTGATCAAAAGGGATCAATACCGACCAAGTACGGAACCAAAGATGAATATCTTGAAGCAATCAAAGCGTTGCAAGATCAGGGGTTGGAGGTTTACGCAGATATTGTATTCAATCATTTGATAGGAGCCGATGAAAAAGAAACGGCACCAGCGGTCAAATACAGTTGGGACAATCGCAACAAGCCGATAAGTGATGAAGAAGAGATCGAAGCTTGGACGAAGTTCACTTTCCCTGGAAGAAAAGGGAAATACAATGACTATGTCTGGACGTGGAAAAATTTTTCTGGCGTTGATTATGATGACCGAACCAACGATCATGCCTTGTTTAACTTTGCCCAAAAAGGGTGGGAAGATCAAGTGGATGATGAGATGGGCAACTATGATTATCTAATGGGCTGTGATTTGGATATGGAGAATCCAGAAACTATCGAACAGCTGGATAAATGGGGCAAATGGTATCAAGAGTTAACGAATGTGGATGGCTATCGCCTAGATGCTGTCAAACATATTGAGTTTAATTATTATGTTAATTGGCTTTTGAATCGCCGAGAAGAAAAAGGCAAAGATTTATTTGTGGTGGGAGAATATTGGTCGGGTGATCTGCCGAAACTAGAAGAGTATCTCGATTCTTCTGGAAATCTGATCCATCTGTTCGATGTGCCACTGCATTACAATTTCTATGAAGCATCTCATTCGAATGGTGCGTACGATATGAGTCAAATCTTTGCAGGTACATTGACTGCTTCTCGAGAAGACTACGCTGTGACTTTTGTCGATAATCATGATACGCAAGTCGGTCAGAGTTTACAGTCATGGGTAGATGGCTGGTTTAAAGTGCATGCCTATGCGTTGATCTTGTTGCGAAAAGCTGGAGTACCAGTTGTTTTCTGGGGGGATCTATTCGGTATTCCTGAACAAGGTATTGAACCAGTTGGAGAAGATTTAGAAAATCTCCTGAAATTGCGTGAGAAAATCTCCTTTGGCAATCAAGTTGATTATTTCGATGACCCAAATTGTATCGGTTGGGTACTGACAGGAGATTATGAGCACGAACTGTCTGGCTTGGCCGTGGTCATGACGAATGCCCAAGGTGCTGAGAAAGAAATGACCATCAGCGCCATTCATGGTGGCGAAACTTACGTAGATATTTTGAAAAATAATGAAGCAAAAGTTGTCTTAGACGAAACAGGTAAAGGAATTTTCCCAGTCAATGACGGTCAAGTTTCCGTTTATGTGGATGAACGTTTGGTAGAAAAATACTATAGCTGATTACAGAAGCTGATTTTAGAAAGAACCGTTTGGCAATATTATACGACAGCGATTGTATGGCAATGAAAGAAGGAGCAAAGCTGCAGACACATGTTCTGCAGCTTTGCTCCTTCGATTTTTTTCTGATCGACAAATAAAGACAGGAGGATGTTGACGGCAATTTGGCAGCCAATGTTTAAGTCAGAGGACCATCAGCTAAATAGCTGATTTTTTTCTTCACTTCCGAAACACTATTCGAATCCGTTAAGATCAAAAGGGCATCACCAACTTTCATGATCGTATCTCCGCGGGTCAAAATTTCATTTTCGCCACGACGAATGGAAATCAGCAACATGTTTTCTGGCCAAGGAAAGTCTCGAACGGCCATCCCATCAAATGAACTTTCTGCGGTTACCGGATACTCGATCACTGTTTTCGTTCCTCGGATATTCACAGCGGGTTCTTTATGCATCTTTTCAAGGAGAGACTCATAAATAGGATGACCACCAAGACCATCGACCACGATATAAGCTACTAAACTAACTAGTCCTAACGGCATTAGGTGATTGATTGATCCAACCATCTCTGTTACTAAAATAATAGCAGTTAAAGGAGCCTTACCGATCGCTGTAAAATAACCAGCCATTGCTACGATCACGAAATTCTTGATATAAATAGGATCCAGACCGATCGACTGTGCCAAAAAGGTACCAAAGATCGCACCAATCAGCGCACCTAATGTTAAGATTGGTAGGAAAATCCCCCCAGGCAGTCCAGCTCCATATGAAATCATGGAAAAACAGTAACGCAAAATCAGCAACATGACCAAAAACAACAGGGGAGCCCCGGTTTCTCCTAAAGTCAAGATAATTTGATTCCCGCCGCCTAAATAGTCTGGTAAAAATAGACCGATTGGAATAATCAGCACAAAAGGAATCAATCCATACCAGTCAGAGGATATGGGTAGTTTTCCATACCATTTAGGCAAAGACAGCAATGTCCACTGGTAAAATCGTCCTAAGATCCCTAGTAAGATACCTAAGATGACTAAAGCACCGTAATATTTCAAAGGCAAGTCATTGATCTTTCCTTGGTAAAGGACAGGTTTCAATCCAAAAAAATTTAAAGAGACAAAGTTAGCGGTAATCACTGAAGCAAAAGATGTCAGCCATACAAGAGGTGAAAAGGAATGGTGGATCTCTTCTAAAATGAACAGCAAACCGGCAATCGGTGCATTGAAAGCCGCCGACAATCCTGCACTGGCACCACTGGAAATCAATATTTTTTCTTCTGACTTTGGGGCTTTGAAGAACTGACTTAAACCTTGTCCGACAGCAGCACCTAGTTGAATCGAAGGACCTTCCCGCCCCAAAAAAAGACCCGATCCGACGGATAAAATGCCCCCGATAAACTTTTTCCAAAGGACAGAGAACCAATTATAATCGATCTCGCCACTTAACTTCCCTTCAACTTGAGGAATACCGCTGCCTTTGATTTGAGGTTCTGATTTTACTAAAAGGATCACAATAATTGCAGTGATGATAGAGAGAATTACCCACAGTATGATCTGATCTGGATGATCAGCAAGGTGTCGATAGACAGCAGCAACTTTTTCGCCTATCCATTCAATCGCAAGGCGAAACAAACTAACCACGATCCCCACAAATGCTCCTACCAAGATTCCTTTGCCTATAAAGGCCAGGCGGGTTGTATCTAAATAATGGATTTCATGTTTCTTCATCAAACTCCTCACTTTCCTTATTTAATTTAGCCCTTTTTTGAATAGATAACAAGGAATTTTTTTGAAGGACAAAAAAGAAAAATTTAGCAACTTTTCAAGGCGTTCGGTTTTCCCTACAATCGGATAATGCTATAATTGAATGGATTGAGAAAGAAAGGATGGTTAAAACCATGTCATCCAAAAATGAATTACTTGCGAATATGAATCCCCGGCAAAAAGAGGCCGTGATGCATACAGAAGGACCTCTGTTGTTAATGGCCGGAGCCGGTAGTGGCAAAACGCGGGTCTTAACCCATCGGATTGCTTATTTGATTGAAGAAAAAAATGTCAATCCTTGGAATATTCTAGCCATTACTTTTACGAATAAGGCGGCTAGAGAAATGAAAGAACGGGTGAATCAGCTTCTTGGATCTGGGGGAGAAGATGTTTGGGTCTCTACGTTTCACTCGATGTGTGTCCGGATTTTACGAAGAGATGTTGATCAGATCGGCTACTCTAGAAACTTTACGATCATTGATACCTCTGAACAAAACACTTTGATGAAACGAGTCTTAAAAGAGTTAAATATTGATCCAAAAAAATATGACCCGCGTTCCATTTTAGGAGCGATCTCCAATGCCAAAAATGAATTGTTGACTCCGGCAGATTATGAAAATCAACAAGGGAGCTTGTTTGAACAGATCGTAGGCCGCTGTTATGCGCTGTATCAAAAGGAATTACGAAATAATCAATGTATGGATTTTGATGATCTGATCATGAATACCATTCGCTTGTTTAAGGAAAATGAAGATGCACTGCAGTTTTATCAACGAAAATTTCACTATATCCATGTGGATGAATACCAAGATACGAATCATGCCCAATATACGCTTGTTAATTTATTAGCGGACCGCTTCAAAAATCTTTGTGTCGTGGGAGATGCGGATCAAAGTATCTATGGCTGGCGGGGTGCCAATATGCAAAATATTTTGGACTTCGAAAAAGATTATCCGGATGCAGCAGTGATTTTGTTGGAACAAAATTACCGCTCAACTCAGACGATTTTGAATGCTGCAAATCAAGTCATCAAAAACAACCGCAACCGTCCAGACAAAAATTTGTGGACTGAAAATAGAGCCGGTGAAAAAATCACTTACTATCGCGGGGATAGTGAACGAGATGAAGCTCGTTTTATTGTCAGTGAGATGCAAAAACAAATTGCAGATAAAGGACGTAAATTCGGCGACTTTGCTGTTTTGTATCGGACCAATGCTCAATCCCGGGTGATTGAAGAAATGCTATTAAAAGCAAACGTGCCTTATACAATGGTGGGCGGACGCAAATTCTATGATCGGAAAGAAATCCGTGATATCTTGGCTTATCTTTCGGCCATTGCTAACCCAAGCGATTCTCTAAGCCTAGAACGGATCATTAATGTGCCTAAACGTGGTATCGGGGCGACTTCTGTCGAAAAACTTCGTGAGTTTGCTTCGCTTCATGAATGGTCCTTGTTAGAAGCTGCGATGAATGTCGATTTAGCCAATATCTCAGGCAAGGCCGGCAAAGAACTTGGTAGCTTCGGCATGATGATGGACCAGTTTGCCCAAATGATTCCTTATCTGTCAGTGACAGAACTGACGAAAGAAATTTTGGATAAAACAGGTTACAAACAAGATTTGATCAATCAGAACAATCTGGAATCACAATCCCGGCTGGAGAACTTGGAAGAGTTCTTAACAGTGACCCAAGAATTTGACAAACGCTTTGAGGCACAAAATGAAGATGATGCCGATGCGCCAGAAGAAAAATTGACTGTCTTCCTCAATGACCTCGCTTTACTTTCCGATGTTGATTCCTATGAAGAAGAAAGCAGTCAAGTGACATTAATGACATTGCATGCGGCAAAAGGATTGGAATTTCCTGTGGTCTTTTTGATTGGGCTAGAAGAGAACATCTTCCCGTTATCTCGAGCATTGATGGAAGAAAGCGAACTGGAAGAAGAACGTCGTTTGGCTTATGTGGGGATTACTCGTGCAGAAGAAGAGCTATTCTTGACAAACGCATTTTCTCGTACATTGTATGGACGCACTCAATACAATCGTCCTTCTCGGTTTGTGGAAGAGATTGAACAAGATCTTCTGCAGTCACTGGGAGAAAGAACTCAGCCGAAAGGGGCAGCTGCTTCCTTTCAGCCTAAAGTTTTCAAACCAACGTATACCCAACCTCGTCAGTCCACTGTTTCGTCGAGACAAACCACGACTGCAGCCGGCAATCAATGGCAAGTGGGGGAAAAAGTCAACCATAAAAAATGGGGTGTCGGCACGATCGTTCGGACCACAGGGGCCGCCCAGGATCTAGAATTAGATGTCGCTTTTCCCCAACAAGGAGTAAAACGGCTGCTTGCAGCATTTGCTCCGATCGAAAAACTATAAGGAGGAATCAAAATGGCTGTGCCATCAACTGAAGTTCAACAACGAGCGGAAGAATTAAGAACCACTTTGAATCAATATGCCTATGAGTATTATGTGAAGGATCAGCCGTCTGTCGAAGATTACGTCTATGATCGACTTTATAAAGAACTTGTTCAATTAGAAACGGATTACCCGCAGCTGGTCACAGAAGATTCTCCTACTCAGCGAGTGGGTGGAATCGTTCTGCCTGGATTTGAAAAGGTCATCCATGATATTCCTCTGTACAGTTTGAATGATGTGTTTGATAAAGAAGAAATCATCGCTTTTGATGCGCGAGTCCAAAAAGCGCTAGGTCGTGCCGTTGATTATGTCTGTGAATTGAAGATCGATGGGCTATCAATCTCTTTGAAATATGAGAATGGACGGTTTGTGCGTGGTGCAACACGGGGTGACGGAACAGTCGGCGAGAATATTACGGAAAACTTGAAGACAGTCAAGTCAATTCCATTAAAATTGAAAGAACCTGTTTCATTAGAAGTCCGAGGCGAATGTTACATGCCTAAAGCTTCTTTCATCCGTTTGAATCAAGTACGGGAAGAAGAGGGCTTAGAGGTATTTGCCAATCCTCGAAATGCCGCAGCAGGAAGCTTGCGGCAACTGGATACACGGATTGCTGCCAGCCGTAATTTGAGCACATTCTTATATACTCTGGCAGATTTCGGTCCTATCGAGGCACACGATCAATTCTCAGCGCTTGATGAATTAGACAGTTTGGGTTTCCGGACAAATCATGAACGGCGTTTGTGCCGAACGATCGATGAAGTTTGGGCGTATATCGAAGAATTTCACGAAAAACGCAGTGAGCTGCCTTATGAAATCGATGGTGTTGTCATCAAAGTCAATGACTTCTCCGATCAAGATACACTAGGATTTACGGTTAAAGCTCCTCGGTGGGCGGCAGCTTATAAATTTCCACCCGAAGAAGCAGAAACGACCATTGAAGATATTGAATGGACAGTTGGACGCACAGGTGTTGTGACACCAACAGCGGTCATGACGCCGGTTCGAGTAGCTGGTACAACAGTAAGTCGTGCCAGCCTGCATAATGTCGATTATATTCGCGCTAAAGATATTCGCTTGAATGACTCTGTGATTATCTATAAAGCAGGAGACATCATTCCAGAAGTTGCCAACGTATTGACGGATAAGCGGTCAAAAGCCAGTGAGCCCTATCCGATTCCTACCCATTGTCCCATTTGCGACAGTGAATTGGTCCATTTAGATGAAGAAGTGGCACTGCGCTGCATCAATCCGAAGTGTCCTGCACAAATGAAAGAAGGATTGAGTCATTTTGTTTCCCGAAATGCTATGAACATTGAAGGGTTAGGCCCACGAGTTCTTGAACAAATGTATGAAAAGCACTTAGTTGCTGATGTTGCAGACCTATATTATTTGACGGAAGAACAATTGTTGACATTAGACAAAATCAAAGAAAAATCGGCAAACAATATTTTGTCAGCAATCGAAGCCAGTAAAGAAAATTCCGTTGAGCGTTTGATATTTGGCTTAGGGATTCGCCATGTCGGATCTAAAGCAGCAAGAATTCTTGCGGAACATTATCGCAATCTGCGTAATCTAAGTAAAGCGGATGAGTCGGAGATCGTTTCTTTAGAAACGATTGGGCAAACCATCGCGGATAGTGTTGTCACTTATTTCAACAACGAAGAAGTCCATGATCTTTTAGATGAGTTGGAGAAAGCAGGGGTCAATTTTGATTACCTTGGTTTAAAAAATGAGGAGCTCTCGGCTATTGACTCACCCTTTAAAGGTAAGACAGTTGTCTTAACAGGAAAGTTGACTCATTTCACTCGGGAAGAAGCAAAGGAAAGAATTGAGAACCTTGGCGGCAAAGTGACGGGAAGTGTCTCAAAGAAAACAGATATCGTCGTAGCGGGAGAAGAGGCTGGTAGTAAATTGACGAAAGCGCAAAGCTTGGGCATTACAGTTTGGGAAGAGAATCAAATGGTGGCAGCGATTGAAGGGAGCCATAACCATGAAGATTAAACACTTCTTGATCGTCGCGATGTCGTTAAGCTTTTTGTCAGGTTGCGGCAATCTCAACAAAGGAATCACGAATATCAACGAAGGTGAAGAGACGGCCAGCGGTAATATTACCACTGGCCGTGTCGATAATTCAGTCTATCAGGCAGTCATGACAGACGGCAAGTACCAACCGAGTGCTGCTAGAGGATTGAATGCAGAGCAAATGAACAGCGGGTTCAATCAAACCAATTTTGAGAATGGCTTGCTGAGGCTGTCCAAGCAGACTTTTTCTGTCGATACGTGCTACTTTCAAGAAGGTCAAAAAATTCCTGCTGATACGATCAAGAATTGGCTGAAACGTGTCTCTGATGATAACCCGCAAGGTCTTAACCCTGCCGGTTCAGATCAGCCGCTTATTTTTCAACAATTGATGGAGCAAGATTTTATTAAAGAAGACGGCAAAACATTGGCAGGTATTAGTTTAGGCTTTGCCTTTAATACCGTCTACTATGGCAGCGACGAGACCATTTCTATCTCTCGTGATGAGTGGATGGCAAACGCGCGGAAGACAGTCAATGCTGTTTTGACACAAGTAAGAAAAATCAAAGGGTTGGAGACTGTACCTATCGTGATCGGGTTATTCGAACAAGCTGCTAAAGATGATATCGCCGGAGGCAATTATGTTTATCAAGCAGTCAGCCAAGATGGAGGAACAACTATCGATCAGTATGAGAAAGTAGCAGAGGCCCACATTATTTTACCTGTAGCTGCGGGGGTCACCAATGCTGCAACCGATGATGGTTTGGATAATAAGTTCAAAACATTTCGTGATGCTGTCATTAGTTTCTTTCCTGACTTGAGTGGTGTGACCGGCAATGCGTATTACGTAAATGATCAACTCCAAAAACTTGTTTTGAAAGTCGAGTCGAATTATTACAGTAAAACCGAGATCACCAGTTTTGTTCAGTATAGCGCAAAGCAAGTGGAATCTGTCTTCAAAGGAGTTCCTGGCGAGATCGAAGTCCAAGTTGGCTCTCTAGGGAAACAGCAAGCTTTTATTGCCCGTAAAGATGGGGAAGAAAAAATCGAGACCTACATTTTCAATTAAGTATGATAATTTTCAAAATGTATTTCATGATTTGCTGGAAAAGTGATACAATACATTGGAAAAACGTAAACGTATTTTTATGGATGCGAGAAAGAGGAGGATTTTATGGCGATAAGCGAAGAACAAGTCAAACACGTTGCCAAGCTAGCAAAATTATCATTCTCAGATGATGAATTACATGAGTTTACCTCTCAGCTAGGAAAAATTATTGATATGGTAGAAACCTTAGAGGAAGTAGACACAGAAGGTGTGCCATTTACATCAAACGTTGCTGAAACAATCAATGTGATGCGTGAAGATATCGCAGCAGAAGGCTGGAACCGACAAGAATTGATGCGTAATGTGCCGGAATCAGAAGATGGTTTCATTAAAGTACCAGCAATTATTGATAATGGGGAGGCCGGTGCGTAATGACAGAATTAGTAAGTAAAAGTTTGGAAGAGCTCCATGGCATGCTTGTTGCCAAAGAAATTTCAGCTGTCGATTTGGCAGCAGAGACATTCGAGCAAATCAAAGCGACTGAACCAAAAGTGGATTCTTTTATTACATTGAACGAGTCAAACGCGATGGCATTAGCCAAAGCAATTGATGAGAAGGGTATTTCTGAAAGCAATGTTTTGGCAGGGATTCCGATTGGGATCAAAGACAATATCGTGACCAAAGACCTACTGACTACAGCTGCATCTAAGATCTTGGCTAACTTTGAACCAATATATGATGCAACTGTGATGGAAAAAGTCTACCAAGCAGACATGATACCAGTCGGTAAATTGAACATGGATGAATTTGCCATGGGAGCAAGTACGGAAACTTCTTACTTCAAAAAAACAAAGAATGCGTGGGATCATACCAAAGTTCCTGGCGGTTCTTCTGGTGGTTCTGCAGCTGCAGTAGCTGCTGGGCAAGTACCAGTCTCATTAGGGAGTGACACAGGTGGTTCGATCCGGCAGCCTGCTTCTTTCAATGGAATCGTAGGAATGAAACCAACATATGGTCGTGTTTCACGTTTTGGTCTGATTGCGTTTGCTTCTTCATTGGATCAAATCGGACCAATGACTCGTTCAGTAAAAGATAATGCACTGGCATTGTCTGCCATTAGTGGATTTGACGCCAAAGACAGCACTTCTGCTGGAGTAGCAGTACCAGATTTTGCTTCAGGGTTAACTGGCGATATCAAAGGTATGAAAGTTGCGCTGCCAAAAGAATATATGGGTGAGGGGATTCAACCTGGTGTCCGTGAAGCTGTGTTGAAAGCGGCAGAAACATTCCGAGCATTAGGAGCAACAGTCGAAGAAGTCAGCTTGCCTCATTCTAAATATGGCGTTTCCGTTTATTATATTATTGCCTCTTCTGAAGCAAGCTCTAACTTGCAACGTTTTGACGGAATCCGTTATGGCTACCGTTCAGAAAACGTAAAAAATCTAGACGATGTGTATGTCAATTCTCGTAGTGAAGGATTCGGAGAAGAAGTAAAACGCCGGATCATGTTAGGGACATTCTCATTAAGTGCTGGATATTATGATGCTTACTTCAAAAAGGCTGGACAAGTCCGTACATTGATCAAACAAGATTTTGACAAAGTATTTGCTGATTACGATTTGATTATTGGTCCTGCATCTCCAACCGTTGCTTTTGGTCTAGGTGAAAATATCAATGATCCAATCACAATGTACATGAATGATATCTTAACGATTCCAGTCAATTTGGCTGGATTGCCAGGTATGTCTGTACCAGCAGGATTTTCTGAAGGATTACCAGTCGGTTTGCAAATCATTGGTAAACATTTTGATGAAGCAACGATGTATCAAGCGGCTTATGCGTTTGAACAAGCAACTGATTTTCATACGAAAAAACCAGTGATTTTAGGAGGGAATAACGCATGAACTTCGAAACAGTCATTGGGCTTGAAGTCCACGTAGAATTAAAAACCAACTCAAAAATCTTTTCACCGGCGCCAGCACATTTTGGTGCCGAGCCAAATAGCAATACGAATGTGATTGACTGGGGTTATCCAGGGGTATTACCGGTGATGAATAAAGCCGCGTTAGAATTTGGGATGAAAGCAGCACTAGCGTTAAACTGTGAAATTTCCAAAGATACTCATTTCGACCGCAAAAACTATTTCTATCCGGATAATCCGAAAGCCTATCAAATTTCTCAATTTGACCAACCAATCGGTCATGATGGTTGGATCGAGATCGAAGTAGCAGGCAAAAAGAAAAAAATCCGTATTGAGCGGGTTCATCTTGAAGAAGATGCTGGGAAAAATATGCATGGCATCGGCGGCTATTCCTATGTGGATTTAAATCGTCAGGGCACGCCGTTGATCGAGATCGTTTCTGAAGCAGATATGCGCTCGCCAGAAGAAGCCTATGCTTATTTGGAAGCTTTGCGCTCTATCATCCAATTTACAGAAGTATCTGATGTGAAGATGGAAGAAGGATCCATGCGTTGTGATGCCAATATCT
Organism: Enterococcus sp. 125944; assembly: GCF_051909435.1. NCBI lineage: Bacteria > Bacillati > Bacillota > Bacilli > Lactobacillales > Enterococcaceae > Enterococcus > Enterococcus sp. 125944. The sequence continues at coordinate 192,730 of NZ_JBQASY010000002.1, forward strand.
CTTTACGTCCTTATGGCCAAGAAGCTTTTGGTACCAAAACCGAATTGAAAAACCTAAACTCTATGTCCTTTGTCAAAAAAGGCTTGGCTTTCGAAGAAAAACGCCAAGCAAAAGTATTGCTTTCTGGCGGTGAGATCCAACAAGAAACACGTCGTTTTGATGAAACCACTAATAAGACAATCTTGATGCGGGTCAAAGAAGGATCATCTGATTACCGTTATTTCCCAGAACCAGATATTCCTAAATTTGTTATCGATGACGAATGGATCGAACGAGTACGGCAAACATTGCCAGAACTTCCACAAAAACGCCGCCAACGGTACATCAACGAACTTGGATTGCCAGAATACGACGCAATGGTCTTGACACTGACCAAAGAAATGTCCGACTTCTTTGAAGCAACCATCGATGCTGGGGCAGAACCAAAACAAGCATCAAACTGGTTGATGGGTGAAGTTTCGGCCTACTTGAACAGTGAAAAATTGGAATTAGAAGAAACCAAATTAACGCCGGATAATCTTGCAGGAATGATCCAACTGATTGCTGATGGAACGATCAGTTCTAAGATTGCGAAAAAAGTCTTTAAAGAATTGATCACCAATGGCGGCGATGCCAAAGAAGTTGTCAAAGCGAAAGGATTGATCCAACTATCCGATCCAGCACAACTTCTGCCAATGATCAATGAAGTCTTAGATAAGAATCAACAATCTGTTGATGACTTCAAGAACGGAAAAGACCGAGCAGTTGGGTTCTTAGTTGGACAAATCATGAAAGCAACTAAAGGACAAGCGAACCCTGGCGTTGTGAACAAATTACTTCAAGAAGAATTAGCAAAACGATAAGAGGCGGAATATGAAAAGAGCCAGAGTCATTTATAATCCAACATCAGGAAAAGAACTGATTCGTAAACATCTTGCCGATATATTAGAAGTCTTAGAGAAAGCCGGTTATGAAGCCAGTGCTTTTGCGACGACTGCTCTCCCATTCTCTGCTCGCGATGAAGCAAGTAGGGCAGGGAGAGCCGGATTTGATCTGGTTGTTGCAGCCGGAGGCGACGGAACCATTAATGAGGTAGTTAATGGTATCGCTCCGCTAAAAAAGCGCCCCAAAATGGCGATCATCCCAGGCGGAACAACCAATGATTATGCTCGTGCATTGAAGATTCCTAGAAACGATGTGAAGGCTGCTGCAGAAGTCATTCTCAAGGAACAAACGATCAAAATGGATATTGGAAAAACTGATCGGGATTATTTTATCAATATCGCTGCAGGTGGACACCTGACTGAGTTGACCTATGATGTTCCTTCAGAGTTGAAGAGTGTGTTCGGTTATTTGGCATATCTTGCTAAAGGCGCAGAATTGTTGCCGCGAGTCAAACCAATCAAGATGCACTTTAAATATGACGATGGAGAATATATTGGCGGCGCTTCGATGTTCTTCCTAGGATTGACGAATTCAGTGGGAGGTTTTGAACAAATCGCCCCGGATGCGAAACTTGACGATGGGAAATTTTCGCTGATCATAGTGAAAACGGCAAATATTTTTGAGATCGTTCATCTGATTGCATTGATGATGAACGGTGGCAAACATATCAATGACCGACGCTTGATCTATACAAAAACGTCTCGTTTGGAAGTCGATGCGCCAGATGCAAAAGATCGTTTGATGATCAATTTAGATGGTGAATACGGCGGCGATGCCCCGATGATCTTTACCAACTTGCATAATCATATTGAATTTTTTGCTAACCTAGATCAAATTCCAGATGACGCAGTTGTTGGAGAATCTTACGAAGAACTTAGTCAGGGATTCATCAAAGAAGTCGAACGGTTATCAGATGAGGACATCAACGGTGATGGCTTTATCGGTGAAAAGCAGAAACAGTAGTAATCAAAAGAACATGAAGCGGTGCGCTTCCTGTTCTTTTTTTGAAAGGAAAAAAGAACATGTGGACAATTCCACTTCTTTTTTTTCAATAAAGGCTGCTGGATCAATCTTTTGTCTTTTTCCTTATTAAGAGAATCGCAAAGGATGTTTCACAATTGGCTCGTGTTTCACGATTTACAAAGCAAAGCGGAACCCAATGAAACAGAAAAAAACGAATGAAAATACTTCTTTTTTTTATATCAGTCGATAATTCGCTTTTTTTGTTAGCAAAAAAAAAATTATGTTCGTTATTTACGGTTGAATTTATGGCATCCTACTGTGCCAAATCGGTATAGAATATGCTATAATAATGAAACTAAGAAATGGGGGGACCAGAATGGCGCAGATTGATTCAGAAATGGCATTGAATCTGCTTTTAGAGGATGCCGAACGAATCAAACGATTGATTCGCAATCAAGAAAATAGTTTGTGTATTGCTCAGTGTAAAGCATTCGAGGAAGTCGTTGACACACAAATGTATGGCTTATCACGACAAGTCGCTTTCGCAACACGCTTGGGTATTGTAGACAATGCTGCTGGCCAACAATTGATGGCAGATCTGGAAAAAGACCTAAATCAATTGTATAGCGAAGTATATGAAGAACAAAAATCTACTGAAATCGGCAAGGAGGCATAATCTTGCCAGAAAAAGTTAAAAAAAGACACCTTTTAGACTATAGCATTTTAATACCTTACCTTATTTTATGCGTAACTGGTTTGATGATGGTTTACAGTTCGACCTCATATGTCGCAATGACAGCAAAGCCACCGACTACTTCAGCAGCTTATGTGATCAATCAAGCCGTTTTTTGGGTGGTAAGTTTGATTATGATCACGATCATGTACAAGATGAAAACTGATGTCTTTCGCAATAAGAAGTTTGTCCAAATTGCCATGATCGTTATTTTCTTTCTTTTGATCGCCGCCTTTTTCTTCCAAAAAAGGAATGGTGCATGGGGCTGGCTCTCGATTGCAGGATTCTCTGTTCAGCCAGCGGAGTACTTAAAGTTTATTATCATTTGGTTCTTGTCGGTCACATTCTCTTATCGCCAAGAGGGCATCCAGCAAGACTTCTGGGGTTCTGTGAGAAGACCAATGGCGATCGTATTGGCTTATACGGTGATTTTGGCCTTCTATCCCGATTTCGGGAACGCTGTTATTATTTTCATGCTGGCTTTTGTGGTTTTGCTGGCTAGCGGATTAAACTATGTGTATACCCTGATATTAGGTGGGGCCACAGTTCTCTTTAGTTTTTTGGCGATTACTTTTGTCAATTTGACAGGTGGGAAATTTCTGCCTGAATATATCTACAATCGATTTGCCGCTTTCACCAATCCTTTTGCCGATGAATTTGATACAGGACATCAAATGGTCAATGGATATTATGCCATGTTCAATGGCGGATTATTTGGTCGCGGATTAGGAAATAGTATTCAAAAACGAGGCTTCTTGAATGAAGCCCATACCGATTATATTTTTTCAATCGTGATGGAAGAACTTGGCTTGATTCCCTCAATCGTTTTGTTGGGGATTCTCTTTTATATGGTAGGAAGAATGTTTTTGATTGGCATTCGATCAAGAGATTCCTTCAATTCCATGATGTGTATTGGGATCGGGACATTATTTATGTCACAGATCTTTATCAATTTAGGTGGGATCACCGGCTTGATTCCGTTAACGGGGATCACTTTTCCTTTTTTGAGTCAAGGAGGATCAAGTTTGTTAATGTTGTCGATTTGTATCGGCTTTATTTTGAACATTAGTGCAGAAGAAAAGAGGAAACAATATAGTTTGAATTATTGATCAATGGAATGGAGTGGTATGATGAAAAAAGTATTAGTCGCTAATCGTGGAGAAATCGCGATTCGAGTTTTCCGTGCGTGTGCAGAGTTGGGCATCAAAACAGTGGGTATCTACGCTGCAGAAGATGAATATTCAGTCCATCGTTTTAAAGCGGATGAAGCGTATCTTGTCGGAAAAGGCAAGCGCCCCATTGAAGCCTATCTGGACATAGAAGATATTATTCGCACCGCGAAAAAGGCCGGTGCCGAAGCGATTCATCCCGGTTACGGATTTTTATCCGAGAATTTAGCGTTTGCGCAACGCTGTGAAGAAGAAGGCTTGATTTTTATTGGACCTTCGACACACCATCTGGATATCTTTGGCGATAAAATCAAAGCCAAAACAGCTGCAATCGAGGCTGGTATCCAATCCATTCCAGGTTCCGACGGACCCGTCAACACTATTGATGACGTTTTGCTGTTTGCTGAAACCCATGGTTATCCAATCATGATCAAAGCAGCCTTAGGCGGTGGTGGCCGCGGCATGCGGGTCGCTCACGATGAGAAAGAAGCCCGAGAAGGTTACGAACGAGCGAAAAGCGAAGCGAAAGCGGCATTTGGTAGTGATGAAGTCTATGTAGAGAAATACATCAGTAATCCAAAACATATCGAAGTGCAAATATTAGGGGACAGTCATGGCAATGTTGTCCATCTATTTGAAAGAGATTGTTCTGTCCAACGTCGACACCAAAAAGTGGTGGAAGTCGCTCCATGTGTATCAATGAATGCTGCCCAACGAGAAAAAATTTGTCAAGCTGCGGTACAGTTGATGAAACATGTCGGGTATATCAATGCGGGAACCGTAGAGTTTTTGGTAGAAGGAGACAATTTTTACTTTATCGAAGTGAATCCTCGGGTTCAAGTAGAGCATACCATTACTGAAATGATCACTAACTTGGACATTGTAACGACACAAATTTTGATTGCTCAAGGGAAAGACTTGCACAAAGAAATCGGTATCCCGCAACAAAAGGATATCCACTTTGAAGGGGTTGCGATCCAGTGTCGTGTAACGACAGAAGATCCTGCCAATAACTTTATGCCTGATACTGGAAAAATCGATACTTATCGTTCACCTGGTGGTTTTGGCGTTCGGCTAGATGTTGGTAATGCCTATGCTGGCGCCGTTGTAACTCCCTATTTTGATTCATTGCTGGTAAAAGTTTGTACCCATGCAGCGACATTTGATCAAGCGATTCAAAAAATGATGCGCTGCTTGAAAGAATTTCGGGTTCGTGGAGTCAAAACCAATATTCTCTTTATGCGTAATGTTGTTTCTCATCCGCAATTTCGTTCTGGCGAAGCGAAAACGACATTTATTGATAATACTCCTGAATTGTTTGAGTTTCCTCGCATTCGTGACCGCGGAAATAAAACAATGAAATATATCGGTGAGATTACGATCAATGGCTTTCCGGGAATCGAGAAACAGAAAAAACCATTTTATAATGATCCAAGAATCCCGCAACAGATCGAGACATTGCCTGATTTCGTATCGGCTAAAACCATTTTAGATACTCAAGGTGCTGATGGTGTCATTCGTTGGATCAATCAGCAAAAAAATGTTTTACTAACGGATACGACTTTCCGTGATGCGCATCAAAGCTTGCTGGCTACACGAGTTCGCACCCAGGACTTCAAGAAGATCGCTGCGTTGACAGAAGAGGGAATTCCTCAACTATTCTCCAGTGAAATGTGGGGCGGAGCAACGTTTGATGTTGCTTACCGTTTCTTGACAGAAGATCCATGGGAACGGCTGCGTATGTTTCGTAAGAAAATGCCGAACACATTGTTACAAATGCTGTTTCGAGGATCAAATGCGGTGGGATATTCAAATTATCCAGATAATGTGTTAGAAGAATTTATCAAAGAATCTGCTGCGCAAGGAATCGATGTCTTCCGAATTTTTGATAGCTTGAACTGGGTTCCGCAAATGGAAAAAAGCATCCAAGCAGTAAGGGACGCAGGCAAAATTGCAGAAGCAGCGATCTGTTATACCGGAGATATTAATGATCCGACTCGTCAAAAATACTCGATCGATTATTATAAGGATATGGCCAAGGAGTTGCAAAATCTTGGTGCACATATCATTGCGATCAAGGATATGGCAGGATTGCTGAAACCACAAGCGGCGTATCGCTTGATCAGTGAACTGAAAGCGAGTATTGATGTACCAATTCATCTGCACACCCACGACACAAGTGGCAATGGCATCATCACTTACTCTGCCGCAACCAAAGCGGGTGTCGATATTGTCGATGTTGCTATGTCTGCAGTCAGTGGAGCAACTAGCCAGCCAAGTATGAGTAGCCTTTACTATGCGTTAGTCAACGGCGAACGTTGTCCAGAAATTAATGTCGATAATATCCAGCAGTTGAATCATTACTGGGAAGATGTTCGTATGTATTACCATCCTTTCGAGAATGGGTTGAATGCTCCTCAGACAGAAGTGTATAAACACGAGATGCCTGGTGGTCAATATTCGAACCTGCAACAACAAGCAAAAGCAGTGGGACTTGGGGAAAAATGGGACGAAATCAAAGAAGTTTATCATGAAGTCAATATGATGTTCGGTGATATCGTCAAAGTCACGCCATCATCAAAAGTGGTTGGCGATATGGCTCTTTTCATGGTACAAAACGGGTTATCTGAACAAGACATTTATGATAAAGGTGAAACCTTAAGTTTTCCAGAATCAGTCGTTACTTTCTTCCAAGGTGAACTAGGTCAACCAGTCGGCGGTTTTCCAAAAGAATTACAACGGATCATTCTGAAAGGTCGGCCAGCATTCACAGAACGTCCTGGTGCGTTTGCTGAACCAGTAGATTTTGAAAAAGTCAAAGCCGAATTAGCAGAAAAGATCGGCTACCAGCCTAAAACAGAAGAAGTATTGAGCTATTTGATGTATCCGCAAGTCTTTTTAGACTACCGAAAAGCATATGAACAGTTTGCCGACGTCAAGGTCCTAGATACACCAACATTCTTTAATGGGATGCGATTAGGTGAAACGATCAATGTTGAACTTGAAAAAGGGAAAATCTTGATCATCCGCTTGGATGAAATCGGCGAACCAGATATTGAAGGCAACCGCACGTTGTTCTTTAACTTGAATGGACAACGTCGGGAGATCTTAGTCAAAGATTATTCGATCATCAGCTCCGTTCAAACAAAACGCAAAGCTGAGCCAACAAATAAAGAACAAATTGGTGCAACGATGTCAGGTTCTGTTCTACAAGTATTAGTCAAAAAAGGGGATCGGGTAGCGAAAGGACAAACCGTTCTAGTAACTGAAGCGATGAAGATGGAAACAGCGATCGAAGCTCGTTTCTCAGGTGTGGTAGAACACGTCTATGTTGCAGAAGGAGAAGCCATCACATCAGGTGATTTGCTGATCGAAATCAAAGAGAAGTAGGAAGTAGGTCTTGAAGATGAAACGTAGAGGAATTTTATTTTGCTGCTTGTTTATTTTGGCGCTGGTCGTCGTCTATCTGCAGCCAGTATTTTTTCAGCGGGTTTCTCCTTCAAGACCTCTTTTTGATAATCCTGTAAAAGCGCCTACCAATTTGAATTATGAACCAATCAAAGCAGATGGCTTAGCAAAAGCGATCGGTGAACCTCTTTCTGATTTTGAAGAAGATTTTGGCTCGCCGATACGCACGTATCGCACAGGATATGACTTTGAAGTTCGCGTATATAATCACCTAGATGATCAACAATATCTCGAAATCAACACCGACGGCGAAAGTGTTCAGGCAATCAAAGTGATTGGCCAGGGCGGCGCATCCTTAGCCCCATTTTCGATTGGGATGACAATGACAGATCTTACAGAGCTTACGATGATCTATCCGAATTTTACATTGAGTCAAAATGATCGTTCAGTGAGTTTTGAACTTATGGAACAAGATATGAACTATCGTCCCTTAGTGGCGTTTGACAATGGCACTTTCGCGGTTTTGTTTTTTGATCAAACGACATCGGAATTAGCAGCAGTCACTTATCTGGATCAAACGACATTATTGAAGCTGTCTCCTTATCAATTAACAGAAGGGGAGCTGCCGCTGTTTCAAGAGTCTCAAACAGTGAACCAAGAAACAGCTGCTCTTGAAAAAGAAACGTTAGCTTTCGTGATCATCCAAAAAATGCGTGATCAAAAAGAGCTGGAAAGTTTTGGGATGGCTTTAGATACTCATAGTGAAGCCAAAGATCTCCTTCAAGAAATCACGGAGAATCTTTCGGATCACTTAACATCTCAACGGATTCATGCCTATCAAAAAGCATTGACAGCAGAACGAACCAGCACCTTCACTCTGACCCAAGAAGAATGGCAGGATATTTTAAAGGAAAAGGAAATTTCAACCGTTTCTTCCATCTTTGAAGCACCTGTCTACGATCCGACATTTACGATTTTATCATGGTATAGTGATCCTTCGGTTTACAATGTTTTATCGAATCAAACCCCTGAGAAGATAGGAATTGCTTTTTCTAAAGCAAATATGGTAGTCTTAATCCAAGAAGATGAGAATGAACACACAGAGGATAGCACATCAGATGATTTATAATGACCATTTATATGCAATTGAAGACCAAATTGAACAATTAATTTCCAGTATCAAGAACAGTCAGTTGTTTCGCTCTTATTGTTACAACAAGAAGGCGATGTACCAAGACCAAGAAGTATTGGGATTAATTGATTCATTTGTACATAAAAAGACCGATTTTGAAAAAATAGCTGCTTATGGCACGTTTGCTCCCGGGTATAAAGAACAGCAGCGGGCATTACGCAAAGCCAAAAGGGCACTTGATTTGAATCCTCAAGTCGGAGAATTTCGACACAGTGAAAACCAGCTGCAAGTCTTGCTTGATGAGATCACAGTGTCGATAGCTGATTGTTTCTCAGAGGAAGTCAAAGTGGACGCTGGAAGTCCTTTTTTTCAATCGAAATCAACATGTGGAGGAAGTTGTCATGCAAGAGGAGACGAAAGAAACGTTTGAGATCCAAAAACGACGGGGACTGATCGTATGGGTCTATAGTTTACGCCAATTAAAAAATTTACGCAGATTCGGATTTGTCCATTATGTGTCACGCAAAATGAAATATGTGGTCATGTACTTGAATGAAGAAGACTATGAAATGAAAAAAAATAAAATCGAACAATTTCATTTCGTACGGCAAGTGGAACCTTCATATCGACCAGATGTTGAGATGAATTTTGCGGAAAAAATCGGCACTGACGCAGCATATCAAGTGAGTGATGATGGATTTGATGTGGAAGAAAAAAATACGACGATTCGACTGGCAGAAAATGTATAACAAAAGTTTGGGTGCCAATCGCACCCATTTTTGTTGCTCAAAAAGATGACGGTCACTGGAATACTTTTTTAAGAAATTATAGAACCTTTGGAGGAACGCATATGCGTGTTGTTGCAGGAGATTATCGAGGAAGAAAATTGAAGAGCTTAAGCGGGGATAATACCCGGCCAACCACCGATAAAGTGAAAGAATCGATTTTTAATATGATTGGTCCTTATTTAGATGGCGGCTTGGTATTGGATTTATTTGCGGGCAGTGGCGGATTAGCTATTGAAGCTGTTTCTCGCGGCGCCGCACATGCCATCTGTGTCGATCGCAGTTATCCAGCGATTAAGATTATTCGAGAAAATATTGGCATCACAAAGGAGCCCGAAAAGTTTACTGTTTTAAAAATGGATGCCAAACAAGCCCTAAAAGACTTTGTGGGCACTCAACAGCAGTTCGACTATATTTTTTTGGATCCTCCTTATGCGAAGCAAGAGCTGGTTTTGCAGCTGGAACAAATGGTACAAGCGGATCTTATGGCAACTCATGCGGTCATTGTTTGCGAAACAGCAAAAGAAGTGGATTTGCCAGAGAGGATTGGCACATTGGTCCAAAGTAGACGGCAGGTTTATGGGATTACGGCAGTCACGATTTATAGAAATGAGGGATAAGATGAAGAGAATAGCATTATTTCCGGGCAGTTTCGACCCATTGACTGCTGGTCACGTAGATCTGATCGAACGGGGAGCTTCCCTTTTTGATGAATTGATCATTGGTGTCTTTGTGAATACTAGTAAAGTCAACTTCTTTACCGGTGGCGAAAAAGTGGAATTGATCACTGAGGCACTAGCGCATGTCCCGAATGTTCGCGTTGTTGCGCAAGAGACGGAATTGACCGTTACGGCTGCCAAAAAAATGGGTGCCCAATTTTTACTGCGAGGAATTCGGAGTGTCAAGGATTATGAGTACGAACGAGATATCATGGAAATGAATCACCACTTAGATCCGACGCTCGAAACAGTCTTTTTATTGGCAAATGCCAAATACAGTTATATTAGTTCAAGTTTGCTAAAAGAAATCTTGCATTTCGGTGGCGATGTGGAAGCCTATTTACCACCAAATATTTACCAAGCAATCGTAAAGAAGCGTGATGCTCATGAATCTTAAATCAACCGTTAAATATACCTTATTACTTGTTGCAGCATTAGTAGTTGCCGCCTGTGCCTTTTTACCAATCCCTTATTATATTGAACAGCCTGGGGCAACGATCAATTTGAAAGAACTAATTACAGTCAATGACCAAAAAGATCAAAACGATGGCTCGTTTTCATTGACCAGTGTCGGTATTCGGCAGGCAACCGTTTTTACGGCAATTGGCAGTAAATTTAATCAATTTCAAGACTTGGTTTCTGAAGAAGAACTTTTTGGCGGTGCAACGGATGAAGAGTACAATCGGATCCAACGTTACTACATGGAATCCTCTCAAAATAGTGCCATTGAGCAAGCACTGAAGCTAGCAGATATTCCCTACACAATGAACTATAAAGGTGTTTATGTTATGGGTGTAGAATCCAACTCTAGCTTCAAAGGAAAAATTTCTGTTGGTGATACAGTAGTAGCTGTCAATGGAAAACGATTTGACAACAGTCAAGATTTTATTGATTATGTTCAAAGTCAAAAAGTCGGTGATAAGATCCAAGTGACGTATCTCCAAGATGATGTAGAAAAAGAAGCAACCGGATCGCTGATTGAATTGCCATCGAATAAAAAAGCCGGCATCGGCATTTCGTTAGTTGACCATACGGAAATTAGTTCAGATCAAGATATTGTTATTGATGCAGGAAATATCGGTGGACCATCAGCAGGCTTGATGTTCACATTAGAAATCTACGAACAATTGACGCAGCAAAACCTGCGTAAAGGGCATAATATTGCCGGTACTGGAACGATTTCCAGTGACGGAACCGTTGGCCGCATTGGTGGTATCGATAAAAAAGTAGCAAGCGCAAGTGAAAGTGGTGTAGAAATCTTTTTTGCACCAGAGGATGAAATCACGAAGGAAGAAAAAGAAGTTGATCCTTCGATCAAAACAAATTATCAAGAAGCTTTAGCAGCTGCGAAGAAACTAGGGACTGACATGAAGATCGTACCAGTCTCAAATGTGCAAGACGCACTAGATTACCTCAAAACGCTTAAATAAAAAATTTTACTTAACGAAATAGAAGCAAGAACCCATCAAGAAGCAAGAACCCATCAAATAGAAAAACAATTTATCAAGTCACGATTGTATCCTAACGATCCAATTGTAACGACGGAACAAGTTTTCTAGCATGGAGGAGATCTTGCTTCTTTTTGTCTGGATTTTTTTAATGAAGGTAGGCTGGATGTCATCGGTATGCTATACTTTTAATCAAGGAGTGTGAAGACTGTGGAAATCAAACGACAACAACCAATCGTCGAAGCTTATCATTTCGATATGAAGCCTAAAGACAAAGAAATGGAAACCAAATTGAATGTTGGCTTTGCCCCGTTGAAGGTACAAGATGAAGAGTATATGAAACAAAATAGCATTATTGGCGCCCGCTTGGAATTTCAACTCGTTTTTCCTGAATATGTGCTGTCCGGTCGGGTAGGGCAGGTCAATCACATCTTGAACCGGCAAGTCCGTTCAGGTGAAGACTTAAGCAAAGCGGAGACAGACCGCTTAGTGGAGCCGCTGTTTGATATTATCAAACGCTTAACCTATGAAGTAACAGAAATCATTACCGACAAACCAGGTCTGCAATTGAATTTCAATACGTCAAATGAAGCCTCAGAAACATCAGAATCATCAACAACAGAGGAGTGAGAGATATGTTTGCGAATCAAATGCAGATCATGTTATATGTAGAGGACGTGCCCAAATCCGTTGCGTTTTGGCAATCATTGGGATTTGAAATCATTGATGAGCAAACGGCAGATGGGACTTCTGTCGTTGAAATAGCACCAAGCAGAGAATCAGATGCTCGTTTTGTGCTTTATGATAAAGGCTTTATTGGCGCCCATTCTCCTGAAGTAGCATTGAACTCACCATCGATCATGTTTTTTTCAGAAGATATCACAACGCTTTACAAGAAATTACTAGATACAAATGTAGAAGTTGGCGACCTGATCCAGATGGAAGAACGAATGGTCTTTAATTTTGCAGATCCAGATGGTAATTACTTTGCTGTTTCTGGAAAATAAAAAAAGAGAATTCCCAGTACTTAACTGGAGAATTCTCTTTTTTTGATTCAATCAATTAACAATCAAAATTCAAACTATTTCTTACCATGTGCAGCGATAGCTCCTGTATCAAAAGCTTCTCGCATGTCTTTTTTAAAATGGATCCATTGTTGATGCAGCCAATTCATCTTCTCGCTCCTTTAGTTGGTTTTATTATAAGGAAAGGGCTAACAGTTGTAAAGTTTCGCTGGCTTTTTTATAATAATTTAAAGAAGGGGATGAACCCAAATGAAAAAACTCATTTACGTCATTAGTGATATCCACGGGATGTATGATCTTTTTAAAAAACTTTTATTGGATTACGATCCATCACTGCATCAGCTTGTTCTGATTGGGGACTTGAATGATCGAGGGCCACGAAGTAAAGAGTGTCTCTTGTTGGGTAAACAATTGGTGGAAGAGACAGGAGCGATTTATTTGCGCGGGAACCATGAAGAATATTTTCTGCAATTTTTGAACGCACCAGAAGACTGGTATTCCGCTTATGTCCGCAATGGAGGCAAGGAGACGATGGAAAGTCTTTTACATCCGGGAGCAACAGAAGAGTACTCGCCAACTGAGATTGCATTAATGATCCGGAGTCGCTACCGTGACTTAGTGGCGTTTTTGATGGCAAGGCCGCTTTCTTATGAATGGCAAAAATATCTTTTTGTTCATGCTGGTGTTGATTTGACCAAGAAGCATTGGCAGGATACTTCTGACCACGATTTTATCTGGATCCGAGAGCCATTTCATACTGGAGAAAATCATACGGGAAAAACAATCGTCTTTGGACATACCATCACACCCATGCTTCATGGTGACATGGAAACAACGGATTTATGGTTTCATGATAATAAGATTGGCATTGATGGAGGGGCTGTTTTTGGTGGTTCCGTTCACGGCGTGATTTTTGATGAAGACGGCATTGTACAAGATATTGAATACCAAAATTTAACCGGCCCTTGGCATCCAGACTTTTAAAAAACTTTTCTAATCATAGAGGAATCTATGTGTCATTATGACTATTGGGTCTAAAGGTCCTTGGAAAAAGATAGGGTATACAAACTATTTCCAAACAGATTAGTTAAGATGGATCCGCATAGTAAAAAGGAAACATCCATGCTTGGTAATAACTAAGGCTTTCGAGGACGTTGAAGAAAGATTTTGAATGTAGATGACACTTCCTGCTGATGATTCAGCGGAAGTGTTTTTTGCTGGTTTATACCTTGAGCTTTAATTTCGCACCTCATGTTCTGTATGTTCTGTTTTTAGCCTGTTACTTACGTCTCTTTTCTGAGGTGTCTTTTTTATGTTAAACTTTTTATGTTAAACTTAGAGCAGTTAAATTGAAAGGTGAACGAATATGGCAGAATTAAATCATGATGTGTTGCACTTACTAATGCAGGAAACCACATCTTACAATCAACGACAAATCACGAAAGTACTGGAACTGCTCCATGAAGGAAACACCGTTCCGTTTATCGCTCGCTACCGCAAAGAAATGACTAGCGGTTTAGATGAGGTACAAATTCGTGAAATTGAAGAGCGCTATCAATATCTGGAGAATTTGGAAAAACGCAAGCAAGAAGTTGCTCGGTTGATCGACGAACAAGGAAAATTGACTAGTGAATTGGCGCAATCGATTCAGCAAGCAACAAAAATGCAGCAGGTCGAAGATCTTTATCGTCCTTACAAACAAAAACGGCGTACGAAAGCAACTATTGCAAAAGAAAATGGCTTGCAGCCGTTAGCTGACTGGATAGCGGCATTTCCAACAACAGGAGATGTCTATGCAAAAGCGGCAGAATTTACCAATGAAGCCATCCCTGACCCTGAATCTGCGTTACAAGGTGCCCACGAGATCATTGCTGAAACCATTGGAGATGAGCCGATCTATCGTTCTTGGATCAGAAGTTATTTTGCAAATAAGGGAAGTTACACGAGTACACTTCGCGATGCTGAAAAGGATGAGAAAGGTGTTTATGAAATGTATTACGATTTTCAGCACCCCATCAATAAAATGGTTTCTCATCGTATTTTGGCAACGAATCGCGGTGAAAAAGAAGATGTTTTAAAGGTTGCCTTAGTCGTCGATGAGTCAAAAATCACTGATTATTTTGAACGGCAACTCATTAAGCACGCCAATTCACCAGCAACTCCATTTGTTCGTGAGGCTTATCTTGATGCTTATAAACGATTCATTGCACCATCGATTGAGCGGGAAATCCGCAATGAATTAACAGAGAAAGCAGATGAACAAGCAATTGCCATCTTCGGTGAAAACTTGCGAAATCTTTTGCTGCAGCCACCTTTAAAAGGAAAAATCGTCTTAGGGTTTGACCCGGCTTACCGAACAGGTTGTAAATTAGCTGTGATTGATGAAACTGGGAAAGTATTAGCCATCGAAGTTATTTACCCTCATAAACCGGCACCGATGAATAAACGCCAAGCAGCTGGTCCAGCACTGCAACGTTTGATCAATCGATACGGTGTCCAAATGATCGCTATTGGGAATGGGACGGCAAGTCGTGAATCAGAACAATTCGTTGCCGAACAATTGAAACAAATCGATCATGAAGCATTTTATGTGATTGTGAATGAAGCGGGTGCATCCGTGTATTCCGCCAGCCCAATCGCCCGTCAAGAATTTCCGGATCTACAAGTGGAAGAACGCAGCGCCATTAGTATCGGGCGTCGACTCCAAGATCCTTTAGCTGAACTGGTCAAAATCGATCCTCAATCTGTAGGGGTTGGTCAATACCAGCACGATGTTTCACAAAAACGATTGAGTGACCAACTTGATTTTGTGGTCGAAACTGCCGTCAACCAAGTAGGGGTCGATGTCAATACTGCTAGTCCTCAACTGCTGCAGCATGTCTCAGGATTGAATAAAACGACTGCACAAAATATTGTTGCTTACAGAGAAGAAAACGGTAGCTTCACGCAAAGAAGCCAATTAAAAAAGGTGCCTCGTTTAGGACCTAAAGCTTATGAACAAGCGATTGGATTTTTGCGGATCCCTGGTGGGAAGAATATTTTAGACAACACTGGAATCCATCCGGAAAGTTATACTGCAGCCAAAGAAATTTTAGAAGTTGCTGGAGTTAAACTAACTCAACTAGGAGCCCAATCAGCAGAAGCCAAAGAACGACTTGCACAGTTAAATGTTGCTGATCTTTCTAAACAACTAGCGATCGGAAAAGAAACGATCACAGATATCTTGAAATCACTGATGCAACCTGGAAGAGATATGCGAGATGAGATGCCGGCACCATTATTGCGTAAAGATGTCCTGAGCATGGAAGACCTTAAACCAGGAATGGAATTGATGGGAACTGTCCGGAATGTGATTGACTTTGGTGCGTTTGTTGATATTGGTGTCAAACAAGATGGTTTGGTTCATTTATCAAAATTAAGCCGAAATTTTGTCAAGCATCCGAAAGACGTTGTCGCTGTCGGAGATATCGTTACTGTCTGGATTGAACAAGTCGATACCACGAAAGGCCGAATCAGCCTGACAATGGTTGATCCAACACACGGAAAATGACCACCAAAGAATTGCAGCAGCTCGTTGAAAAAGTTTCTCTAGAATCGTTTGGCAAACCATTTCAACATGAGGCGTATTTCAATGGGCGGCTAAAGACCACCGGTGGACGTTATCACTTAAGCGATCATCATTTAGATTTCAATCCGCATTTATTAGCTGAATTTGGTGTAGATACATTCATTCAAATCATCAAGCATGAGTTGTGTCACTATCATCTGCATTTAGCTGGCAAAGGCTACCGACACCGAGATCCAGAATTCAAAGCTCTTTTGGCAGCTACTGGTGGACTTCGTTATGCCCCAAGTATGATGAAAAATGCGAAGCATCAGTACCAGTGTCAACAATGTGGAGCTGTGATCAAGCGAACGAGAAGGCTGAACACTAAACGTTTTGGCTGTGGAAAGTGCCGCGGACGCTTGAAAGAAATAGCGATTTGAGCAAAAAGTCAAGCCCAAAAACAAAACTCGTTGCTATTTTTTTCATTTTGTATGATAATGTAGGACGTGCAACAAATCTAAATGTTAATAAACATGCGTTTATTGTAATGTGAACTTGAGAAAAGAGGATTTTAAAAAATGGAAAATCAAGACAAAGTATATCATTTTGTTGGAATCAAAGGTTCCGGCATGAGTTCATTGGCTTTGGTTCTGCATGAAAAGGGCTATCATGTACAAGGTTCAGATGTGGAAGAGTACTTCTTTACACAGCGTGATCTGGAAAAAGCCGGAATCACATTACTGCCTTTCGATAAAGAGAATATTCAGCCAGAAATGGTGATTATCCAAGGAAATGCCTTTCCGGATACCCACGAAGAAATCCTTCGTGCGAAGGAATTAGGGTTAGAAATTACGCGTTACCATGATTTTATTGGTAAATTCATTCAACCTTACACAAGTATTGCAGTCACTGGTTCTCATGGTAAAACCAGTACGACAGGTCTATTGTCCCATGTGTTGAGCGGTGTTCGTCCAACTAGTTTTCTGATTGGCGATGGAACAGGTCATGGAGACCCTAACGCAGAGTTCTTCTCATTTGAAGCCTGTGAATATCGTCGTCACTTTTTAGCGTATTCTCCAGATTATGCGATCATGACGAATATCGATTTTGATCACCCTGATTATTATCAATCGATCGACGATGTTTTCTCAGCTTTTCAATCGATGGCCAAGCAAGTCAAAAAAGGAATCTTTGCGTTTGGTGACGATGCCTATTTAAGAAAATTAGAAGCAGATGTACCGATCTATTATTATGGTGTGAATGATGATGATGATGTACAAGCAAAAAACATTCAGCGTACAACGACAGGTTCTGAGTTCGATGTCTATATCCATAACGAAAACATCGGTCACTTCGTGTTACCGGCATTTGGCCAACATAATATCAACAACGCTTTAGGGGTCATTGCAGTAGCCTATAAAGAAGGGCTGGATATGACAGAAGTTGCGGAAGAAATGTTGTCATTTCCTGGTGTTAAACGTCGTTTCAGTGAGAAGAAAGTCGCTGATATGACAATCGTTGATGATTATGCTCATCATCCGGCAGAAATCAGAGCAACAATTGACGGCGCACGCCAAAAATACCCTGAAAAAGAAATTATCGCTGTTTTCCAACCCCATACCTTTACCCGAACGATTGCATTGATGGACGAATTCGCAGAGGCATTGGATCTAGCCGATAGCGTTTATCTATGCGATATCTTTGGCTCGGCTCGGGAATCTCGCGGCGATGTGAAAATTGAAGATCTTGGGAACAAGATTCAAAAGGGTGGACAAGTGATCAAAGAAGAGAATGTTTCACCATTATTGGATCATCAAGATGCTGTGATCATTTTCATGGGTGCTGGGGACGTACAAAAGTTTGAATCAGCCTATGAAAAGTTGTTGAGTAATACGACTCGAAACGTGTTATAAAAAATACGGAGCGATGACCAAATCAAATCACCCGAGCAGATCAACGAAACAAATGGTATCTCAATTGCACTGGCTGTCAACAGAACTATGATACAAAATCAACCAGTG
This sequence comes from Enterococcus sp. 125944, assembly GCF_051909435.1. Taxonomy (NCBI): domain Bacteria; kingdom Bacillati; phylum Bacillota; class Bacilli; order Lactobacillales; family Enterococcaceae; genus Enterococcus; species Enterococcus sp. 125944. The sequence goes on from NZ_JBQASY010000002.1 coordinate 210,604, forward strand.
AGACCTACTATTTAGCCTTCGTTGCTATTGCTCGCATCGATTTGACAAAAGTCAGCGCCCCGTTTTTGCTTTTTTGGGACATCGCACCACGAACTTGCACTTTTATCTGCATCTGATAAAATGAAATCAGAGTAAAATTATTTATTTTGGAGGAAATAAATTTGAACATTGGTAAACCGCGAAAATTAGGTAAGAAAATTGATGAAATCGAGGAAGGCGATTCGTTATCTTTAACAGAATCGATCGAAGACAGTCAGCTTTTGTTGTATCTCGGTTTGACAAATGATGCCAATCCGCTTTATATTCAGCATGACTATACCCAAAAAACAGAATACCAACGGCCAATCGTGCCTTCGGTAATGTTGATGGGGATTATTACAAGTGCGATTTCTAAACATTTGCCAGGACCAGGTTCTCATGTGGTGAATTTTTCGGTGAACTTTATTGAACCTGTTTTTCATTATGAGACGTTGACCTTCGATTTCGAAGTGATCAAAGTCGATAAGATGAAAGACGTAGTGACGATCTCTGTTGAAGCTGTCAATACGCAAGAAGATCGTGTGTTGGATGCAGTAGTGATGGTCCAACCTCCAAAAATCGTAGAGGAAGGTGAAGAAAATGAACAATGAAGTAGTTAATGCCCAAGGGCTCAATCGTTTTTATTCCAAAGTCTATCTATTTTTTGCTGTAGGACTAGGAATCAGCGCAGTGTCTGCCTACTTTTTCGGACAAGTATTTGCAGAACAAACAATGAATTTTATCCGTAATTTTCCACTAGGCTTTACAGGGTTATGGATCCTTCAAATTATTTTGGTCTTGGTATTAGGCGCAAAAGCGCAAAAGAATCCTTCGCTGACCATAGCAGGATATCTGGTTTACTCCCTTTTAAATGGGGTGACGCTGTCAGTTACACTAATGTATTATGACTTCGGATCGATCGCAGGTGCATTTGTTTCCGCAGCGATCACTTTCGGCGTAATGTCAGCATTTGGTATCATGACAAAACGTGATTTAAGTGTTGTGGGACGAATCGGCTACGGCATATTGATCGGGATCATCATTTCGACATTGCTGAATGTGTTTATTTTGCATAGTGGTCCAGTTGACTTTTTCTTGTCAATCGTGACAGTATTTGTCTTTATGGGAATCACTGCCTATGACAACCAACAGATCCGTAATCTATACCAAGCAACGAATGGCCAAGCAAATACTGGAATGGCTGTCTTCATGGCATTACAGTTGTATCTTGACTTTATCAACTTGTTCTTAGCGATTTTGCGAATCTTTGGTAAAAACAACTAATGAGGAAATGCGAGGAAACTCGCATTTTTTTTTGCAATTGGCTTAATCGAACAAAGGCAATCCATCGCTTTTCATGGATTTCTTTGATAGAATAAGAGAGAACTTTTGAGGTGAGGAGTTATTCAAATGACAAAAAATAAATTATTGCTAGTTGACGGAAATAGTGTCGCATTTCGGGCTTTTTTTGCACTGCACAATTCATTGGAACGTTTTAAAAACAACAATGGTTTGCATACCAATGCGATTTACGCTTTTCACACCATGTTTGAAAATGTAATGGCAAAAGAACAGCCAACTCATGTCCTGGTGGCTTTCGACGCGGGCAAAACAACTTTTCGGACTGCGATGTATGAGGAATATAAAGGCGGCCGTTCAAAAACGCCTGGAGAATTCAAGGAACAAATGCCCTATATTCGCGAATTGATCACCGCTTTAGGTGTTCAGTATTATGAACTGGACAATTATGAAGCGGATGATATTATCGGCACATTGGCACAAAAAGTTGACAAAGAGCAATTTGATGTTGTGGTACTATCTGGAGATCGCGATTTGACCCAGTTGGCTACCGACCATGTGAAGGTTGATATCACAGTAAAGGGTGTCAGCGAGATCGAAAGTTATACGCCAGAACATGTTGCAGAAAAATATGATGGTTTAGCGCCATTACAGATCATTGACATGAAAGGATTAGCTGGAGATGCCTCTGACAACATTCCCGGTGTCACAAAAATCGGTGAAAAGACGGCCATCAAACTTTTGAAAGAATATGGTTCAGTTGAAGGAATCTACGAGCATATCGATGAGATGAAACCAAGCAAGATGAAAGAAAACTTGCTCAATGATAAAGAGACAGCCTTTTTGTCAAAAAAATTGGCAACGATCGATGTGGATGCGCCAGTGGATGTGGCCATTGATTCATTGAAGTACGAAGGAAAAGATCTGGATAAATTGATTCCATTCTATCAAGAAATGAACTTCAATTCTTTCTTGGAAAAATTAAATGTGGTGACTGAACCGGAAGAAATGGAAGATATTCTTTTTGACGTTGTAACAGAGGTCACTCCGGAAATGTTTACTGAGGATATGGCTCTTTATATCGAGATGCTGGGCGATAACTATCATTTAGAAGATATCGTTGGTGTCGCTTGGGGGAATCAGCAAAAAATTTATGTGACCAATCAAGATGATCTCTTTGAAAATGAGTATTTTATTGCTTGGCTAAAAAATGCCTCTTCACAGAAGAAAGTCTATGATGCAAAACGAACGTATGTGGCGCTGAATCGTTATGCGACTGCACCACAAGGGATTGTCTTTGATACATTATTAGCTGCTTACTTGCTAGATACCAATGATTCAAATAATGATATTGCAGGTGTTGCTAAGCATTATGGATTTGATGCGATTCAATCGGACGAAGCTATCTATGGCAAAGGTGCGAAACGAGGACTACCGGCAGATGAAGAAGTCTTTTTCGCTCATTTAGCTCGAAAAGTTGCGGCGATCAACTACCTTTCTGTCCGTTTGGCGAAAGAGCTAGCAGAGAAAAATCAGACTGCACTCTTTACTGATATGGAATTGCCATTATCAAAAATTTTAGCAGAGATGGAAATCACTGGGATTCGCGTGGACGCTTCTCGTTTGCATCAGATGAAGGGCGAATTTGCAGAACGTTTGCATGAAATCGAACAAAAGATTTATCAAGAAGCTGGCGAAGAATTCAATTTAAATTCGCCAAAACAATTAGGCGTGATTTTATTTGAAAAAATGGGGCTGCCAGTGATCAAGAAAACTAAGACTGGCTATTCAACGGCAGTGGATGTTTTGGAACAGTTGAAGGAACAGGCACCGATCGTCGAAGACATTTTGATCTATCGTCAAATTGCCAAAATCCAATCCACCTATGTGGAAGGACTGCTTAAAGTGATTCAAGGAGATGGCAAAGTCCATACCCGTTACGTGCAGACTTTAACACAAACTGGACGTTTGAGTTCCGTTGATCCAAATCTGCAGAATATCCCAATCCGATTAGAAGAAGGGCGGAAAATTCGAGAAGCCTTTGTTCCAAGAGCCAAAGATTGGGTCATTTATTCTTCGGATTATTCTCAGATCGAGCTGCGGGTTTTAGCCCATATCTCGAATGATGAGCATTTAAAAGCGGCCTTTGTAGAAGGACAAGATATTCATTCAAGTACCGCTATGCGAGTCTTTGGGATCTCCACTCCAGAAGAAGTTACACCAAACATGCGACGTCAAGCAAAAGCGGTCAACTTTGGGATCGTTTATGGTATCTCTGATTATGGACTCTCCCAAAATCTTGGGATCACTCGCAAAGCGGCGCAGCAATATATTGATACCTACTTTGAAAAATATCCAGGGGTCAAAACTTATATGGAAGAAGTTGTCCGTGAAGCGAAAGACAAAGGCTATGTGGAAACATTGTATCATCGTCGTCGCTATTTACCAGATATCAATTCCCGCAATTTTAATTTGCGGACATTCGCGGAACGTACAGCAATCAATACACCGATCCAAGGCAGTGCCGCAGATATTTTGAAAATTGCCATGATTGATTTGGATCGTCGTCTAAAGGATGAAAAATTACAAGCAACGATGCTTTTACAAGTCCACGATGAACTTGTCTTCGAAGTACCAGAAGATGAATTAGAACGCTTAGATGCTCTTGTCAAAGAAGTCATGGAAAATGCTGTTTCACTGCATGTGCCATTGTTGACAGATAGTAACTGGGGCAAAACGTGGTATGAAGCAAAATAAATGAGGTGAGATGTTGTGCCGGAATTACCAGAAGTGGAAACAGTTCGCAGAGGACTAGAGAAACTGATTTTAAATAAAACGATCAAAGAAATGGAGATTCGTTGGCCCCGGATCATTGAATCTCCAGAAGTACCGATTTTTGCAGCGATGCTAAAAGGACAACAATTTCAAGCTTTTGATCGTCGAGGCAAATTCTTGATTTTCAAATTGACCGATTATGATCTGATTTCCCATTTACGCATGGAAGGCAAGTATGAATTTTTTGAAAAAGAAGGGGTGCCGGACAAACACACGCATGTGATTTTTCAATTCACTGATGGCAGTGAATTGCATTATCGGGACGTGCGAAAATTTGGACGTATGACTTTAGTTGAAAAAGACCAGAGCAGTACGTATAAAGGAATCATGCAGTTGGGGCCGGAACCATTGCCGGAACTGTTTCTGTTGACAGACTTTACTCGTGACCTAAAGAAATCAAAAAAAGCCATCAAGCCGCTGCTTTTAGATCAAAAGCTTGTGACAGGTTTAGGCAATATCTATGTGGATGAGGCTTTATGGGAAGCAAAGATTCATCCCGAGCAATCGGCAGCGACACTGAATGAAGCCGAAATTAACTTGTTGCATCGGGCGATCATTGATGTCTTAGCCCGAGCAGTGGAGGCAGGAGGCACAACGATTCGGACCTATTTGAATGCGTTAGGCGAAGCGGGGCATTTCCAAGTCTCTCTACACGTTTATGGTCAAACCGGCAATCCTTGTGTCCGCTGTGGTACCCCGATCGTAAAAACAAAAGTTGCACAACGAGGGACCCACTATTGTCCATTCTGCCAGCAATTACACGCGGGGACAGAAAGATGAGCTTGGTTGTAGGTGTAACGGGCGGGATTGCTACTGGCAAGAGTACCGTTGTCAAGTGCTTTGAAGAAGCTGGTATCCCAATCATCGATGCTGATATCGTTGCTCGCGAAGTGGTGGAGCCAGGGATGCCAGGGCTTGAAAAAATCGAAACTGTTTTTGGGCCAGAGGTCATCAATCCCGATGGGACACTAGCTCGGAAAAAATTAGGAAAAATCATTTTTGCGGATGACAATAAACGGGAATTGCTGAACCGCACATTAGGACCCTTTATCCGTAAAGAAATCCTACGACAGATTGAAGTCATGAAAGCAAAAGCTGATCTTGTGATCGTAGATATTCCTTTGTTATACGAAACTGGTTATGAATCCCTGCTAGATCAAGTAGCGGTGGTCTATCTTCCGGAATCGATCCAGTTGCAGCGACTGATGAAGCGAGACCATTTAACCAGCATCGAAGCCCAACAACGTATCAATAGTCAAATGCCAATAGAAGAGAAGCGCAAACGGGCAGATATCCTCTTTGACAATCAAGGAACCATTGAAGAAGTTAAGACGCAAGTACAAGAATGGCTTGCTAAAAGAAAGAATTAAGACAGAGACACCGGCACAAAGGAGCCCCCTTTATTTCTGAAAAGCTAACAGTTGACGCATTACTTTGTCGTTTGCTGGAAACTGAAGTTAGAAAGGATATCTGGAAAGAGGCTTTGGTTGTCGCTGTCTCTTTTTTTGTTTCATTTTTTGTTTAGTGAGTTGCTTTTTGGTAAAACTGCCAGACGATCGGAAGTGACTTCATGAAAAAAAACAGGTTTCCCATAAAAAGCAGATAACGTTTTTTCGTTAAAAATTTGCTGGCGCTTGCCAGAAGCGTGGATTTTACCATTTTTCAGCATCATGATATGGTCAAAAATCGGTAAAATCTCTTCTGTATGGTGGGTCACATAAATCAACGTAGGTGATTCCTTGTGCGCCATCTCGCCAATTCGACTTAGCAATTCTTCTCGAGCAAAAAGATCCAATCCATTACAAGGTTCATCTAAAATCAACAATTCGGGATTTGCCATCAAAGCGCGGCTGATTAAGACTAATTGACGTTCCCCTTGAGATAACTGATGAAATGGCTGGCCAATCAGTTGACTGCCGCCAGTTGAACAAAGAATGGCAATAGCTTGGTTCAAGTCTTTCATTTGGTAGTCTTCATAAATACCGATACTAGCATATTTTCCCGATAGAACGACCATTTCTGAGAGCTCCTGAGCAGGAATCTTCTCTTGCAAGGTCGCACTTATCCAACCAATTCTGCGTTGAAGGTCTGGCACAGATGTTTTTCCGTAGACTTGACCTAGGACTTGCCGTTTGCCAGAAGTCGGCCAGATCATCCCAATGATCAGTTGTAATAAAAGTGTTTTGCCAGCACCATTTAATCCTAAAAGTGCCCAATGCTGATTTTTAGCAATTTGCCAGTTGATGTCTTGCAACAAAACAGTTTGCTTGCGAACCAACTGGATGTCTTCAAAATTTAAGATGTCCATAAACTGCTCCTTGTCAAAGAATATTCTGAAAATTTGATTCAGTATACCATATCTTTAAATGAAGCGCATACGTATCTTTTGTCAATCGAAGAAATTCTTGCTATGCTAATAAAAAAGGAGGAATCATCATGGGATCATTGAAAGACGAAAAAGATGTAATTGTTGGTTCTGCAAAAGAAAAAATTGGTGAATGGATCAATAATGAAAAAATGGAACAAGAAGGAAAAGAACAGGCAAATGAAGCAAAAGCCAAAAAAGATCACCGTCAACAACAGGTAGACGAAATTGAGGATCGGCATGATGAATTAGATGCTCAACCAGGTGATAAAACATCAGAAACACTTGGTCGGGACCGATTGCTAAACGAAAATGAAGACACAGATGCTGCAAAGATCTCTTCAACCGAACGACGGGATGCTGATCATTTGAAACATTATACAGGAATCGAAGAAAAACTCTAGACAGGATCTGGAGTTTTTTTTATGATAAACCATATTCGTCAATCAATATAAATAGATAAAAAAGAAGGAAATCCTGTTTTAAAAGGTAACAATAATTCCACTTTGACAAGAAAAGAATGCTGTCTGCGGACAATGATTGACAACCCCTGAAGGAAAAACTATAATAGCCAATGACTTTCCACAAAAAAAGGGAAGTCCAGGAGGTGGTCAACAAATGCTGAATTCTGCATTGTCCTTGACTGTGGTCAGAGGAATTTATCAGTAATATCTTTTGTTTTTTCATTAAAGAGAGGATCGATATCTATTATGACCACCATTGAACCCTATCAATTTCATTTCATCAAACATCAAGTCCAACAATTAGTTCGGACTTATCAGTCTGTTAATGATCGCCATACGATTCGCACAGTTGAAATGTTAACTAAAGAAGCCATTCAACCATTTTTTTCTGAGGAGGACAAAGAAGCACAGTCTCTGATTCGTCAATTTTTTGATTCATCTTTGACGATGTCAAAGAGCTTGACCATTCTTGAAGCACTAAAAAAGAATGTCCGACCTTTTCAAGTGCCTTCAGTCAAACAAACAGAGAAACTGTTTCGTAAAGTAAAAAAATTAAAAGTACCTGATTTTTCCCAAACAGACCTTCGTGATTATACGTATTTGGCTTGGGATGACATCGGCAGTCAAAGTAAATTTATGATCGTAAATACTCAAAAAGGCTACCAAGGAATCTATGGTCATTTATCTACAGAAGTAAAAAAAGGAATCTGTCCTTTATGTCAGCATGAGTCTACTGTCTCCATGTTTTTATCGTTGACAAAAAGTGGTGGCGATGGAACATACACCAAACGAGGAAATTACATTTGTCGCGACAGTGAGCAATGCAACCAACAAATGGAACAACGGGAAACTCTGGATGAGTTTGTGTCACTGTTACAAATGAGATAAGGAGGAGAACGACAGAATTGATTCTGTCGTTATTCTTTTGTGGCTAAAAAAACACCCGTCACATTATTTAAAATTTGTAATATTTCTTTCGCTTGAAAGACTTTACCTATTAGATAAAAGAATTTCATGTTATAATTAAGCATATAAATCATCGCTGTCTCGCCATCATTCGAGACACGGAAGAGAGAACGGGGTGGAACTATGCAATGTCCAAAATGTCATCATAACAATTCTCGAGTGATTGATAGCCGCCAAGCCGACGATGGTCGCGTGATTCGCCGCCGCCGCGAATGTGAAAACTGTGGTTATCGATTTACCACATTTGAACGAATTGAAGAAGCACCATTATTAGTTATTAAGAAAAATGGCGCTCGTGAAGAATTTAATCGTGAAAAGATATTAAGAGGGTTGATACGCTCTGCTGAAAAAAGACCCGTTACAATGGAACAAATGGAAAAAATTGTTGATCATGTGGAGAATCGTGTGCGAGCACTAGGTGAAAATGAAGTTTCGACAACGATGATTGGCGAATATGTCATGGAAGATCTAGTCGACTTAGATGAGATTGCTTACATTCGGTTTGCTAGTGTCTACCGCCAATTCAAAGATATGTCAGTCTTCTTAAAAGAATTGCAGGACATCGTTGAAAAGGCAAAAGAACCAAGTGATCCGCAAGAAACAGCAGAGAATCAAGAAGAATAGGAGGTCCCTGAATGGTGGGCAACATATTACCAAATCAATTGTATCGTGTCTTCAAAAGTCGTCCACTAACAACTGAAGGGAAGGATGCGCTGATTCATCTTTATCAGCCAATCATCGAAAGTGATGCCTTAGCACTCTATCTGACACTGACTGCGGATCAGCAGGATCCGCAAGAAAGTGAGTTTATTCATCTAGATATTTTGAATGCGATGAATGTAGGGTTACAGCGTTTTATTCAAGCACGAAATAAGTTAGAAGGAATCGGCTTACTCAAAACGTTTGAAAAAGAAGATGACGAGTTAGGAATCACATTTTTGTATCACCTGCAAGAGCCAGTTCATGCGAGCGATTTCTTTCAAGATGAACTCTATAGTTTCTTATTGCTTAACCATGTTGGCGAGCGAAAGTTTCGACAACTTGTTTCATTGTTCCAACCAGCAAAATGGCAAGCAGAAGGCTATCAAGAAGTTACGGCTTCTTTTATGGATGCTTATCGCTTGGATACACAACAATTTGCAGCCAATGAAGAGGAATTACAGGAAGTCAATGGCAAATTCCAAGACACTCAAAGCAGACTGGTGTTAGATGAACAACAACTAGATTGGGATTTTCTTCTTTATGAAGCACAACGCCGCTACATCCGTGCAGACAATTTCGATAAAGATTTTCGGCAAAAACTACTCCTATACCATTCATTATACGGCTATGATGTGATGGAGCTGTTGGATCTGATGACAGATTCGGTTTCTTTAACTACTGGAAAAATCGATCAGAAGGCATTAGAACAATTGATTTTACAAAAAGCACGGACGCGTTTTACCAAAACTGTAAATAAAGTGGATCCCACTTCAGATGAAGAGATCCGACGATTTAATACATTAAAACAAAATGGGTATAGTGATAACGATCTAGCATTGATCCGCGAAAGTGAGAATAATGCGCCGATGGCATTCTTGAAAGCAATCAAAGCTGAAAAAAAGAGCTTTGTCACAGACTCCGAACAATGGCTGCTAAAAAGCTTAGTGGAACGCTCGCCATTATCCAATAGTGTGATCAATGTTCTTATTCATTATGTGTTAGTGGTACAGAACAATGCGGCTTTGCCAGCAAGTTATGTCAATAACATTGCGGCACAATGGTCTGAATTGCAAGTAAAAACCGCGGAAGAAGCGATCAAGCATGTACGGGACTTAGTTAAAGAAGCAAAAGAAAAACGCACACGGCCGCAAAGCCCGTCTAAAAAGATCATTCGTGAAGAAAAACTGCCAAGCTGGGCCGAAAAACCAGTTGAAGAAACGACATTATCCCCAGAACGTCAGGCAGAGATTGACAAAAAACTGCAAGCCTACTTGCAAAAGAAAGCAGGTGACAATTAATGGAAGATGTTGGGAAGAATCTATCAAAAATTTTAGACAAACGAAACTATCGCGATCGTTTCTCAGAAATGATGGGGGACGTATTGAAAGATCCGGATGTCAAAGAATTCATTTCAGAACATCGGGAGGAACTGACAGATGCAGATATCCAAAAAAGTTATGCGAAACTCTATGAATTTGTTCAAGAAAAACGAAAGTTTCGTTTGAATGACCCTACGATGATTGCACCTGGATATGAGCCACGACTAGCGTTGAACTTTCATTTTATCGATGTCACTTATGTGCCCACGCAAGAGCTTTTAGCGCATCAACGACAAGAAGAGATCCGTAGTCGCATCAAAGCAATGGATATGCCGAAAGATATTCAAGAGGCCAATTTTGCTCAGTATGAAAGTACTCCCGGCCGGGGCGAAGCTTTGATGGCTGCAGTCGAGTTTATTGAAAACCTAAAAAACGATCCAAGGGCTTTTCACAAAGGATTATATCTGGTGGGTAGTTTTGGGATCGGCAAAACTTATTTACTAGGGGCAATTGCCCGGGACCTTGCGGAAGCAGGTTATACGACGACCCTTGTTCACTTCCCGACATTTGCTGTCGAAATGAAACAAGCAATCGGCAAAGACTTGGTTGGCGACAAACTCAATGCAGTTAAAAAAGCCCCCATCCTAATGATGGATGATATTGGTGCAGATGCCATGAGCAGCTGGATCCGTGATGAAGTCTTTGGTGTCATTCTGCAATATCGGATGCAAGAACAACTGCCAACGTTCTTTTCCTCCAACTTTTCCATGCAAGAGTTAGAGAAGCATCTATCCGTTACTCAACGTGGAGAATCAGAGCCATTGAAAGCCAAGCGGATCATGGAACGAATTCGTTACTTGACAAAAGAGATCCAAATGACTGGCAAAAATCGCCGGAATTCGGAAATATAGAAGAGAGGAGAACTTCTTATGAAGAAATTGACGATTTTAGGTTTGGCTTTGACAACCTTATTATTAGCTTCCTGCGGTTCGCCGTCAGATAATGATTCGATGAGTGAAACAACTAAAAACGATGAAAGCACGACAAATAGCACTGTCGAAAGCGAGGCAACGACTATTTTTACAGGAGTTCTTCAAGAAAATGCAACAGCTGGCGACAACGAAACGATACAGATTTTTCTAAATGATATCGAAGCAGTCGACGATCAAGAAACGATTGTTCCTAACTTTCAAACAGACGGCGTGATCCTACACGCACCGCAAGAATCATTTGAAGGTCAAGTTTCTGAGTTGACCAAAGGAACAACGGTCCAAGTCACATTGTCAGGCTTGCCAGTAATGACTATGTCAATCCCACCTCAAGTTCCAGGAAATTCAATCAAAACAGTTGAAATCGTGCAATAACCCCACGCGTTGTCCCAACGGACAACGCGTTTTGCTGCGAATCACTGCGATTGGCTTGCGAAGCAAGACAGAGCAGATGATGAGCAGTACTAGGTGACCGAAGGGAGAGTAGTAACCTTCGTATGAATCACTGCGATTGGCTTGCGAAGCAAGACAGAGCAGATGATGAGCAGTACTAGACGACCGAAGGGAGAGTAGTAACCTTCGTATGAATCACTGCGATTGGCTTGCGAAGCAAGACAGAGCAGATGATGAGCAGTACTAGACGACCGAAGAGAGAGTAGTAACCATCGTATGAATCACTGCGATTGATACTCAACTGGGTGACGGGAGCGCAGTAACCTTCATATGGATCACAACGATTGGTTTGAAAAGCAAGATATGCAAGTTTTCTTTACGAAAAGTGCAAAAGCAACTCTAGGCGAAGTAAAGCCGTAAATAAAAGGAGTAAAAACTCTCCCTTTAAAATGCAATAAAGAATGATATACTATTTCTGAAGGAGTGACGTTATGAACGAACAATCATTATCCCTGCGATTGACTCGTGTTGGCGAACAGATTCCGGATCAAGCCCGCTTGGCAGATATTGGATCAGATCATGCCTATTTACCCGTGGCATTGATGCTACAAAATAAAATTCAGTATGCAGTAGCAGGTGAAGTTGTAAAAGGACCATTCGAATCTGCTTCACGGCAAGTCGAAAAAAATGGCTTGAGCGACAAAATCACTGTTCGCTTAGCAGATGGGTTAGCTGCAATCCAACCTGATGATCAGATTGATACGGTGGTTATTGCTGGTATGGGTGGCACTTTGATTCGAACAATTTTAGAAAATGGAAAATCTCAGCAGAAAATTACTGGGAAGGAGCGCCTTGTCTTGCAACCCAATGTGGGGGAGCGGACTTTGCGAGAATGGCTTCAGGAGAATAATTACATGATTTTACACGAAGAACTGATTGAAGAAAACCATAAAAACTACGAAATCATCGTAGCTGAAGAAGGCAGTAAAATCTATACACCACAAGAATTATTTTTTGGCCCGTGTTTATTGAAAGAAAAAAATCTCGTTTTTTATAAAAAATGGGCCCATGAATTGCAGCAGCGAGAAATCGTTTTGCAAGAACTAGAGAAAGCGGCAATTCCTCCTCAAGATAAAATAAGTGAGTTAAACGAACAGATTGATTGGATCAAGGAGGTGCTGGAATAATGTTAGCTAGAACGTTTATTGAACGTTTCGAAAGATATTGTCCGCAATGGTTAGCAGAAGATGGTGATCCAGTGGGATTGCATATCGGAACGTTGGACAACGAGATCCAACGGGTAATGATGACATTAGATGTTCGTCCAGAAGTCGTTGCAGAAGCAATTGAAAAACAAGTAGACTTCATTGTTGCCAAACATCCACCGATTTTTCGTTCCATACGTCGTTTGAGAGCCGATGATCCGCAACAAAAAATGTATATGGATCTGATCAAACATAATATTTCGGTCTATGCTGCGCATACGAATATGGATATTATTCATGATGGGCTGAATGACTGGTTTTGTGAAATGCTTGGAATAGAAGAAACCACGTATCTCGTTCCCACCCATACAATCAAAATGAAAAAATTGGCTGTTTTTGTTCCAATTGAGCAAGGCGCATCAATGAGGAAAGCTTTAGGAAAAGCTGGAGCTGGACAGCAAGGCAATTATCAAAACACCAGCTATTCACTGATTGGTACCGGCCGTTTTACTCCTCAAGAGGATGCGCATCCTGCGATTGGTGAAATTGGGGAAGAAGAGTCGGTACAAGAAGCAAAAATCGAAGTGATTTTCCCAGAAACCATCACCGAAAAGGTGTTGCAAGCGATGGTTGAGGCGCATCCCTATGAAGAACCCGCCTATGACCTTTATTCCTTGGATAACTTGTCTCAGCATTATGGGATCGGGCGAGTAGGTCAATTAAAAGCACCTGTTTTGTTGGAAGATTTCATCGATGAAATCAAAAGTGTTTTTCAGTTAGAGGGGTTGCGTTTGATCGAACCAAAAGCAAAGCGGCAAAACGTTCAACGGATTGCTATATGCGGCGGCAGTGGCGAACAGTTTTATCAAGAAGCCGTGAAGGCCAAAGCAGATGTGTATATTACTGGAGACATCAGTTATCACACCGCTCATGATATACAAGCAAACAGCTTGACGGCAATCGATCCAGGTCATAACATTGAACGGGAATGTATCCCTCGTTTTATCAAAAAATTCAATGAATGGAAAGCGGAAGAAGGTTGGCAGGTAGACTTTATTCCTTCAGAGACTTCCACAAATCCATTCCAATATAAATAGGAGTGATCAATTATGTACGAAAATTTATTACCGCGTTTTTTAAGATATGTAAAGACGGAAACTCGTTCTGATGCGACAAGCCAAACAACACCCTCCACACAAACGCAAGTGGCGTTTGCCAAGACATTGCAAAAAGAAATGGAAGAATTAGGACTTCATGATGTCCATTATAATGAGGAAAATGGTTTTGTGATTGGTACGTTACCAAGTAATGTTTCCGAACCAGTTCGTTCCATTGGATTTATCGCACATATGGATACGGCGGATTTTAACGCGGTGAATGTGGATCCCCAAATTATTGAAAACTATGACGGTGAGTCAACGATCAAATTGGATAAAGAGGGCAAATTTACACTGAATATCAAAGACTTTCCTAATTTGAAAAATTATCGTGGAGAAACATTGATTACGACAGATGGCAGCACGCTTTTAGGAGCCGATGACAAAGCAGGTATCGCAGAGATTTTGACGGCGATGGAAATTTTGCTTAACCATCCTGAAATCAAACACGGAGAAATCAAAATCGCCTTTGGACCAGATGAAGAAATTGGGGTGGGGGCTGATAAATTTGATGTGGCTGATTTCAATGTTGATTTTGCTTATACCATGGATGGCGGTCCAGTGGGTGAGTTGCAATATGAAACTTTCAATGCTGCACAAGCTGAACTGACGATCCAAGGGAAAAATGTGCACCCAGGAACCGCAAAAGATACGATGATCAATGCTTTGCAATTGGCGATTGATTTTCATAATCAATTGCCAAAAGATCAAGTGCCGGAAAAAACAGATGGTGCTGAAGGGTTTTTCCATCTGATGGCGTTGAATGGAACCGTCGAAGAAGCAAAAATGGCGTATATCATTCGTGATCATGATCGTGAAACGTTTGAAAATCGTAAAAAACAATTGCTTACAATCCAAGAAAAAATGAATGCTCAATTTGACGAAGCAAGAATCCAAATGGATTTATATGATCAATATTACAACATGAAAGAAATCATTGAAAAAGACATGAGTATTATTGAGTTAGCTAAGTCTGCAATGGAAGATCTGGGTATCGAGCCAGTGATCGAACCAGTTCGAGGCGGAACAGATGGATCGAAGATCTCTTATTTAGGGATTCCGACACCAAATATTTTTGCCGGTGGTGAAAATATGCATGGACGCTATGAATTTGTTTCCTTGGAATCAATGAAAAAAGCAACTGATGTAATCGTGAAGATTGCCGAAAAAAACGCACAGTAGAACTTTATTTTGTTTCGTTTTCAAGTGGAAAAATATCGCTTGATAATGAAAAATGAGTTGAATAATGGGCTGAGACTTGATGCAGAAGTCTGCACCATTCGCAGCCCTATTTTATTTAGGAAGTGAAAAATATGAAGATCATGGTTTTATATAATGATACGGCTGGTAAAAGCGATGCCAAGGATACTGCAGAGTCTTTTAAGAACTATCTAGAAGAACATGATCCTAAAAGTGAAGCAGTCTTGCAACCTTCCAATCCTGATATTGAGCCGGAAACAATCCAAAAAAATGCGAAAGAACACCAAATCGATACGATTGCAATCATTGGTGGAGACGGTACAATCCATCATGCGCTGCAAACATTTGTGGATCAGTTAGATAAGCTGACAGTGGCAATTATTCCAGGCGGAACGGTCAATAACTTTGCCCGTATGTTAGGGATTCCTCTCAAACCTGAAGAAGCATTTGAAACGATATTGAATGGGACTGATCGACAAATTGATTATGGATTGGTCAATGACTCCATGATGATCTCGACGATGACCATCGGATTGCTGGCCGATACGGCAGCGGCTACTTCGCAAGAAGAAAAACAACAGTTCGGACCACTCGCTTTTACCAAGCGGTTTTTCCATTATTTATTCAAAAAGAAACAATACAAATTAGAAATTATTGCAGACGGAAAACGCTGGCGTGGCAAGAGTCAATTGTTAACAGTAGTCATGTCCAATTCAGCTGGCGGATTTACCAATTTCGATGAGTTGGCACGACCAGATGACGGGCTGTTTCACATGATTTTATTGCCAAAACTCAATCTATTGGAATTCATTATTTATTTGCCCCGGATCATACGTGGTCGTATTGCGAAAGTGCCAGGTGTCGAGTACTTTACTGCAAATGAAATTGAGATTCGTGCTCAGGAAAAAACTGTTTATACACGAACTGATGGCGATCCGACAGATAATTTGCCTGTTAAAATGAAGGTGATGAAACAGGCCCTTCGTGTCCGTGTTCAAGAAGAAGACTTGGATGCTAAATAATATCAACCAGGGGAGAAATGATGACAGAATTTATACAAAATCCATTGTGGTTTTATTTACTTATAGCGAATCTTTATCTTTTTGGCTTGATGGGGTATGATAAATACCAAGCCGTAAGAAAAAAATGGCGTGTCCCTGAATGGAATCTGTTGTTTATGGGATTGATTGGCGGCGGAATCGGTGGATTGATCGCGCAACGCGTTTTTCACCATAAAACACGCAAACGTAAATTTTATATTTTTTTTGCTTTCGGTGTGATTGTAGATCTTCTATTGTTTATTAAGTTTGCCTAAGGAGTTAAAAATGAAAGCAAAAGTGAAATTTGCCTTAAACCTGCTATTAATGGTCGTGATCTTAGGTGCGATGTACTATTTTATTCGCAGCTCTATGACTGATATTTTGGCGGAATTAAGACAAACCAGTCTGTCGATCGTTACAGCAGTGATGGCGTTAGGAACAATTTACTTATTTATTGAAGGACGTTCCGTCAAAGAGATCGCTGTAGGATTTCAACCGGAGTTTACAACGAAAGACGGCTTATTTACCGTTTGTTACTCTGGATTCTATCGAATTATTACTTTTGGTGCTGGGACGTTGATATCAGAAGTCAATTTTTATCGTAAAAATGGATTGAAATTGTCACAAGGTGTGGGTGTGACTACGTTGCATATGGTCATGTATAAATTGGCGGTCTTGACTTATGCTATCGCAGGGCTAGTGATTCAATTTTCTTTATTCTTTGAGAAAGCCCCAAATATGATTTGGGTGATATTAGCTGGTATGGTCGTTACTTTTCTGATTATTGCCTTTTTACTTGCACTTTCTGTAAGTGTCAACGTTCAAGTCGCTTTTGTGGTAATCAGCGACAAACTTTTCAAAAGTAAGAGCATGCGCAAAATCATCGATACTTGCAATACGCAGATTTACTCGTTACGGGAGACAGTCTATTCGATTCTCCGTGATCGTACGGCTTTTTTACGGATCTATTTCTGGAATGTCGTTAAATTGGCTGCTTGGTATGTGATTCCTTATGTAGTATTGGCACCTAAACATCCAGAAATCGACTTCTTACTGACGCTTTCTTTTGTCAGTTTTGCAGTGATCCTATCGGGTGTTATTCCTACGCCGGCTGGAATCGGTTCGTTTGAATTTGTTTATATGTTACTTTTTGGACCAATGGTAGGAACTGTTGATGCAGCGTCATCGATGTTGCTTTATCGATTTGCTACTTTTATTTGGCCATTCGTGATCGGTTTCGTCTATGTCATTTTGGAAAAACGCAAAACCATGAGTGCTGAGTTGGAAGAGTTGAAGAACGAAAAAGCGTGAGCAAAGGAATGAAACTTTTTCTTTCTCCTATTAAATCTAAATCAAAAAAATCTCGAAGGCATGCCTCAAAAACTTCAGCTAGTTCGCTGAAATTTCGGCACTTCTTCGAGATTTTTTAGTGTCGTACTTATTCACTTAATTCAATAATTCGATCTGCAAAGTCTTCGTAGAAATCGGCTTCGTGGGAAACCACTAAGACAGTTCCTTGAAAATCAGCCAGTGCTGCATTCAGATTATCTTTGGTTGCTTGGTCAATATGATTAGTAGGCTCATCCAATAGAAGAAAATTGCTTTTGATCATCATCATTTCAGCAAGTTTGACTTTTGTTTGTTCGCCACCACTCAATGATTTTAGCGCTTCTTGTGCCAGCTGACTCGGCAATCCTGCACGGGATAATTGGCGGCGTAGTTCTTTGATTGTAGCTTTAGGAAATTTATCGCTCATATAGTGCAAAGGATTTTGTAATGGTTGTTCCCAAGTTAAGTCTTGCGAGAAATAATTGAATTTTGTGTGTTGGGGAAATGAAACCGATCCATTGATAGCCGGTATCTGACCTAAGAGTGTCTTGATCAACGTTGATTTCCCAATTCCATTAAACCCGCGAATAGCGATTTTTTCACCGTAGCGTATCGTCAAATCGATCGGTGACAAAAGCGGTTTGTCATAGCCAATTTCTAAGTGTGTTGTTTCCAACGCCAATGTTGTGACGATAGGGGCATAAGGAAAAGCAATATGCGGTGTCGGGGCATCTGTTGGTGGCGTTAATCGTTCGATTTTCGCTAATTGTTTTTCTCGGCTTTTAGCCATCGTAGAACGAGAACCCGCTTTATATTTTCGAATATAGGCTTCCGTTTTCTTGATATGTGCCTGTTGGGCTTCATATTGTTTCAAATAACTTTCATTTTGCAACGCTTTGAGCTTCAGTGATTTTTCGAGATTGCCGGTATATTTCGTTAATTTGCCAAATTCGATATCGATGATATGCGTCGTGATCTGGTTGAGAAACTGTTGGTCATGAGAAACCACCAAATAGGTGCCATTGAAATCCTGGAGAAATTGAACCAGCCACTTGATGTGCTCATCATCTAAGTGATTGGTTGGTTCATCCAAGATCAGCATATCGGGTTTTTCCAATAACATTTTTGCTAAGATTAATTTTGATCGCTGCCCACCACTTAAATTGACCAGTGGGGTCTCCATACCAAGAATGGCAATGCCCAGACCTTCCGCTAAGTCAGCAATCAGTGTGTCCATTTGATAGAAGGAACCTTGATCCAATTGATTTTGTAATTCACCGGCTTTTTCAAGTAACTCATCATCCAATGTTTCAGCATATTCACCATATAGTGAAGCAATTTTTGCCTCTTTTTCAAAATCAGCAGCAAAGGCTGAGCGTAAGAAATCGCGAATGGTTTGGGTTTCGTCCACATTGACATATTGATCCAAATAGCCCATTTTCAGATTTTTTGGGAAAGTGACCTGGCCTTCATCAGGAAGAATCTCCCCGGTAATGATTTTGATCAAGGTACTTTTTCCGGCACCGTTTCGTCCAATCAGTCCGACTTTCTCGCCACGATTGATTTGAACGCTGACTTCTTCATACAAGATTTTGTCGCCGAATTGTTGCGATAGATTTGATAGTGTTAACATGATTTTCCTCCATATAAAAAAGCCATAGACAGTCATTGTCTACAGCTTACAATCTTTTTAGTATCCATCAAAAACCAGGGCATGAGAAAGAAACCTCACTCCGAGTCTTTGATGAAGCAGATGCGCTAGGCGCTTGTAGGCTCTTAACAATGCTTCATCGTGTTCTTGTTAAGAGCAGATTTTCTGATAAATTTAAAGATAAATTTAAAATAGTAGCGTGACATCTGCTTTTCCTCCGTAGAAATTGTTCATTAAGCATAACATCTTAGCTTTCCCCGTGTCAACTTTTGCTGATAGTTTGCTAAAAAAGAAAATCAAAAAGTGCTTGCATATCTTTTGACCATTACTGACCAAAGTGGTATACTACAATGTAGGAGAAATCCTAGAAATGACGGGGAGGTAGAACAATGAACCCAGAAAAAATGACAACAACTTTACAAAGTGCCATTGCAGAAGCACAACAAGTAGCGGTAACACGCCATCATCAGGAGATCGATATCGCTCATTTATGGAAAATTTTATTGCAAGCCAATCAATTTGGCCGCAATTTTTATACGGACGCTGGTCTTGATGTCGATGCTTTCGAGAAGGAAGTTGACCGACTATTGGATGAAATCCCATCTGTTGAAGGTGGCAATGTTCAATACGGACAAAGCATGAGTCAAAACTTATTTCGTTTGCTTTCTGAAGCAGACCAACTAAAAAAAGAGTTCAATGATGAGTATTTATCGACTGAAGTCGTTTTACTCGCATTAATGAAACTAAAAAACCATCCATTGACCAATTACTTAAAAGGTCAAGGAATCAATGAAAAAGAATTAAAAGCAACCATTGAATCTTTGAGAGGAGGAGAACGTGTGACATCTCAAAACCAAGAAGAACAATACAAAGCCTTAGAAAAATATGGTGTGGACCTCGTTCAACAAGTCCGCAGTGGAAAAATGGATCCGATCATTGGCCGGGATGAAGAGATCCGCGATGTGATTCGTATTCTTTCAAGAAAAACCAAAAATAATCCTGTTTTGATTGGAGAGCCTGGTGTCGGTAAAACAGCGATCGTTGAAGGACTGGCGCAACGAATCGTTAGAAAAGATGTACCGGAAAACTTAAAAGACAAAACGATTTTCTCTTTAGACATGGGCGCATTGATCGCTGGAGCAAAATTCCGTGGTGAATTTGAAGAACGGTTGAAGGCGGTCTTGAAAGAAGTCAAGAAATCTGAAGGACGGATCATCTTATTTATTGATGAGATCCACAATATCGTGGGTGCCGGCAAAACGGAAGGCAGCATGGATGCTGGTAATTTACTAAAACCAATGCTGGCTCGTGGCGAACTTCATACGATCGGTGCAACAACATTGGACGAATACCGTCAATATATGGAAAAAGATAAAGCTTTGGAACGTCGTTTCCAAAAAGTTTTAGTCAAGGAACCAACGGTTGAAGATACTATCTCGATCTTGCGGGGACTAAAAGAACGCTTTGAGATCCATCACGGGGTCAACATTCATGACAATGCCCTAGTTGCTGCAGCGACATTGTCTGATCGATATATTACCGATCGCTTTTTGCCGGATAAGGCAATCGATCTGATTGATGAAGCGAGTGCAACGATCCGCGTAGAAATGAATTCAATGCCAACTGAACTCGATCAAGTCACTCGACGTTTAATGCAGCTGGAAATTGAAGAAGCCGCATTGAAAAAAGAAACGGATGATGCTTCTAAAAAACGGTTGGCAAACCTGCAAGAAGAATTAGCTGATTTGCGGGAAGAAGCCAATACCATGAAGATGCAATGGGAAACTGAGAAAGATGAAGTCAATGCGGTTTCCAATAAACGGGCAGAAATCGACAAAGCCAAACATGAATTAGAAGATGCTGAAAATAATTATGATTTAGAGCGCGCTGCTGTTTTACGCCATGGAACGATTCCGCAATTAGAAAAAGAACTTGCCGAATTGGAAGCAAAAAACCAAGCGGAAGGCGTTCGAATGGTGCAAGAATCTGTGACTGAAAACGAAATTGCACTAGTTGTTGGTCGCCTAACAGGCATTCCGGTTGCGAAATTGGTAGAAGGCGAACGGGAAAAACTACTGAAATTGAATGAAACACTCCATCAACGCGTGATTGGCCAAGACGAGGCAGTCGATGCAGTAAGTGATGCGGTGATCCGTTCCCGTGCAGGTCTCCAAGATCCGAATCGACCATTAGGTTCTTTCCTATTCTTAGGGCCAACAGGAGTCGGTAAGACCGAGTTAGCCAAAGCGTTAGCCGTCAATCTGTTTGATTCAGAAGATCATATGGTGCGGATTGACATGAGTGAGTACATGGAGAAACATTCTGTGTCACGTTTAGTCGGAGCACCTCCAGGTTATGTTGGTTTTGAAGAAGGTGGCCAACTGACAGAAGCTGTTCGCCGTAACCCTTATACGATCGTCTTATTGGATGAGATCGAAAAAGCCCATCCAGATGTTTTCAATATTTTATTGCAAGTATTGGATGACGGCCGATTGACGGATTCAAAAGGTCGAGTAGTAGATTTCAAGAACACGGTCTTGATCATGACGAGCAATATTGGCTCGCAAATACTATTAGATGGTGTGACTGAGGAAGGAACGATTCCAGAATCGGTTGCTGAAAATGTTCGTTCGCTATTACGCGGTCATTTTAAACCAGAGTTCTTGAACCGTATCGATGATACAATTTTATTCACGCCACTAAGCCTAGCCAATGTTACAGGTATCGTGGATAAAATTATTGCTCAATTGTCTCAACGATTGGAAAATCAAGACATTCAGTTATCCATTACAGAAGAAGCCAAAAAATGGATCGCAGAGCATTCGTACGAACCCGCTTATGGCGCAAGACCATTGCGGCGTTTCATTACACGGGAGGTAGAAACACCTCTGGCTAAAGAAATCGTTGCAGGACGTGTTCTGCCGAAAACAAAAGTGACGATAGAAGTGTTGAATGACCAGCTTGTTTTTGAAAATACACCGATAAGTGAATAAGATATTTCTTAGTCATCTAACTTAAACGAGAAAAATAACCCTTGAATTACCTGAATGATAGACGGAATGATACTGTGGGAAAGACCTGAATAAAGTCTTCTGCCTATTCCGTTATTTTTCAGGTTTTTTCTTTTGAATAAAAAAATCATCATGTTATTATGCTACGTCAATGTGGTTTAAGAACTTCCTTTTTATTAAACAAAGATTGGTAAATTTCTCGTAAAAAAAACCTTTCGTAAAAAGATTTTACTTGCCGAAAAGGCAAATTAAACGTAAGATTGAGAAGTAAACGCAAAACGCAGGTCTATTTTCTAATGAAGGATCTACTGAGAAAATAGTTGAAGGAGCAAATAAAATAAGATGCAGAAATTTTTAAAAGAGAATTGGTTTATTCTCGCTTTTATTGTGGTGATTATTGTTGTTCGATTGTTTATTTTAACGCCTGTCAAAGTCAGCGGGCATTCAATGGATCCGACTTTGGCTGATGGACAACGCTTGATTGCTTCCAAGATTTCAAGTTATCAGCGGCAAGACGTGATTATTTGCGTAGAACCGGATGATACCAGTAAAATTGCGGTGAAACGCCTAATTGGTTTGCCTGGAGATAAAATCGAGATGAAAAATGACGTCCTGACAATCAATGGCAAAGAGTATCACGAAGAGTACTTAGAAGATTTTAAGAAGCAATTTGCGGATGATCAGTTGCAAAAGGAATATAGCTACCGGGAATTATTCCAGCAAATCGCGGCCAGTGCAACCCAATTCACTGAAGATTTCTCTATTACCGTCCCTAAGGGAAAATATTTTGTTATGGGAGACAATCGTCTGATTTCAAGAGATAGCCGTTCTTTCGGTGTGGTGGATGCCGATCAAATGCAGGGAAAAGTTATCTTGCGTTACTGGCCATTAAGTGAAATTTCATTATTTTAAAAGCACAGTAAAAAAGCATTCTTGCACAGGAGCGAGTCTTCACTCGAAACATGCAAGAATGCTTTTTTAAACGACCCAAGCTACTAGCGCAATCACGGAAAAGAACATTGTCCAAACGGCAATCGCCGCAGAAGCAATGAAAATGATTTTAATAGGTAGGGGTTGGACGAATTTTCGTGCATCTTTAGAAAAGGCATAGGTAATAGATGAAAAGATCATGCAGCACAAAAGAAAAAATACCGTCAAAATCATGGCGATCTCCTTACTGACTTCCAGGTCGACTTATTGTTAAATATTATAACAGACCTTTTGAGAATCGTGAAATCAAATACACTACATTTCAGGCAATTCTTTTTGCAATTATTGGTATAAAGAGGACTCGTCCAATAACATAAATTATTAAATAACGTTTATTCCTTTAATAATAAAAGCGGATACAATGGATTTGGGAGATTTTTGCTAAAAAAAGATCATTGTCAAAATTAGTTTTTGCGAAATCATTCGGATAAAAAAACTGTCTGAACTAATAAAACTAGTTCAGACAGTTGATAAAAATCACTGTTCACTTTTTTTGATACGATAGCTTTCAAAATAATCAGGCTTGCCTCGCCCTTGGAAGTAAGCAATCAATCCCATCAATACAGCTCCGATCGTGTTGGTCAAAAGATCACCCATCGTATCCATCAATGCCTCGCGGCCAATGAATGGGGTGCCTTCTAGCGTCGCATAGCGCTGCAGATTCATTCCACCAAGCGAATCGCAGATAAACTCCCAGAACTCCCAAAAAACACCACACAGGCCTGCAAAAGCAAATCCCATCAGAAGAAAAAGCCATGGAGAAACTTTTCGTACTGGAACATCTTTTAGGAACATACAGATCAACCCATAACCAACTGCTGTCAGAACCATCGGACTAACTGTGTGCAGTACTTTATCCCAGAAGGAAATAATTTCAATCAGATGCAAAATCGTTCCCATAAAGACCGAGATCAACAGAAAGAACCAATAAAAGTAAATAGTCGCATTGGGAAGTTGAATACGGAACAGCTTTTTACTGAATTCAGGTACATAGATCAACAAAATACCTAGTAATGCTTGAACAAGAAAAATCAGTGCTTGCTGTTTAGGATAGACACCTTGAAAGAATTCCCAAACAGAAAATGCGAAAACAAGGAAGCCAAATAGTGTAAATAGTTTTAATAAACGTTTATAATTATCACCCATTTATTGTTCCTCCCCGAGATAGGCAGCCAAGCCTTCTAGTAAAGCAGTTTCTGAAGAATAGATCTCTCCATTCAGTTTGATCAAACCGACTGTATAGAGATTCAAATAATGAAATTGATTTTCGGCTACAGTTTTCAGTGCAGTAATCTTTTGCTGATTATCTGCTCCTTGTTGGCGACTGTCTGTATATAGCCCTAAGACAGGGATTTCTTTGGCAAAAGCCACGCCGATTTCTGAAGCTACGCCTGGATCGATCGTTAGACCATCTAATAATGCAATCATTAGGTCACTTTCCAATACTTTTTCTGTATCAGCTTGAGCTATCATTTTACTATCAGCATAAGCAGACTTATCATTAATGGATGCATTTTCTTGTGGCAAATAGATATCTGCTTGTGGATAGGTGCTTCGGATTTGATTGACTAGATCGGCATTATAAAGCAGATCACTTTTAGCAAAGAGGGGGGCTGCAAAGTAAATATTCATTTTCATTCTCCTTCATTTTATCAACATGATTAAAAATAGTCGCCAAAATAAGCTTCCATATCAGGAATAATAGTCTCCAATAACTGTAACGTATCCGAATCGGTATGGAGACGCTCGATTCGAGCCAAATACGCAGGTCTTCGATAATTCATCAGTACGCAAGTTAACGTTTGGATATCTAATTGGACCGCTTTTCCGATCGGATCATTCGAAACGATGACTTCACCTTTAGCATAGTTCAATCCAAAAATACCATTATTCCATTCAGCAACAGGATCGGAGACAACGAAATGAAAAGGCTGATCGAATGCTTTAAAGGGGAATTTTTTCAAAAACTCTGTTACGTCAACGATGCGTGCCATATAGTAAGGTTCGATCGTTTCTTTGATTTGGCTGTCTTCCAACAAGAAAGCCAAAGGTTCATTTTTATAAATATCGCCTTTGACCCAGTAGACCATAGAGAAATGAGCCGAGATAAAGTTCCATAATCCATTGCGGGCTTCTTGATTCAAGTAAAACATTTCTTTTACGTGAAAGACTTCTTCGGCGACCCAATAAAAAAGCACACCAGTGGGGTGACCACTTTTATTATAATAGACAGCTGCTGTTCGGCTTTCTTCGTTTTCGTAGCGCCAGTATTCTTCCCAGTGAAAAGCGGTCCGCTGTAATGCGCCATGATTTTCTCTTGAAAATTGATTATAGACAGTAAAAACGTCAGGATCATCTACCTCTTTTCGTTCAACGATCCCTGGAACTTCCACCGTTTTTGGTAACTGGGTATCACGTATTTTGAAGGTTAATTTATCTGACATCATCTCCCAGCCCTTACGACGATAATAAGGAACATTATAAGGATAGAGATAAGAGATCCATTGCTTGTCTGCTCGCATCGTTTCAAGAGCGAGTTTGATCAAGTCTTTCATCAGTCCATGTCCCGCATATTCAGGGTAAGTTCCGACACCGGTCACGCCGCCCATTTTGTAAAGAGTTCCATGAATGTTCACTTCACAGGGATAGACAGCAATTTGTGAAACAAGCTGATCACCGTTGAACCACCCGAACACTTTAGATAATTCCAAGATTGGTCGTTTTGATTTGATCATTTCACGCTTGCTTTCATAACCGCTTTCCTCGATGTCCGACTCAGTGATTTGAAAAACATAGCTTAGAAGCTCATTGAACTGATCGACATCTTTTTCTTCTACTGGTCGAATATGCAAATCTTGATGAAAATTATTGTCCATTCTTTCAACTCCAATTTATTTACTAGCTATAGTATAGCAAAACCTGAACAAATTTGTTTAGATATCGGTCAAGAAAAATACTTTAATTATCAGCATTTCGTTGGTATAATAGAAAAGCTGACTAAAAGAAATGAGGAACGTATCCATGAATATAGAAGAAATGAAAAAACGACAGGAAAAGATTCGTAACTTTTCCATTATCGCTCATATTGACCACGGAAAGTCTACGCTAGCCGATCGGATTTTGGAACAAACTCATACGGTAACGTCCAGAGAAATGCAAAATCAATTATTAGACTCCATGGACTTAGAACGGGAACGGGGAATCACCATTAAATTGAATGCGGTTGAGTTGAATTATACCGCAAAAGATGGTGAAACCTATATTTTCCATTTGATCGACACACCAGGACACGTGGATTTCACTTATGAAGTATCGCGGAGTTTGGCTGCGTGTGAAGGTGCTGTATTGGTTGTGGATGCAGCTCAAGGGATTGAAGCTCAAACATTAGCCAATGTTTATTTGGCTCTGGACAACGACTTAGAGATCTTACCAGTCATCAATAAAATCGATCTGCCAGCAGCAGACCCAGAACGAGTACGTACAGAAATCGAAGACGTTATCGGTATCGATGCAAGTGAAGCGGTTTTAGCTAGTGCCAAAGCCGGAATTGGCATCGAAGATATCTTAGAACAAATTGTCGAATATGTACCGGCACCAGCTGGAGATATTGAAGCGCCATTGAAAGCATTAATCTTTGATTCTGTCTACGATTCTTATCGAGGGGTTGTTCTGAACGTCCGTATCATGGATGGGATGGTCAAACCTGGGGATAAAATTCAAATGATGAGTAATGGAAAAACCTTTGATGTCACCGAAGTTGGGGTGTTTTCACCTAAAGCGATCCAACGGGATGCATTGATGGTGGGAGATGTTGGTTATATCACAGCAGCTATCAAAACAGTGAAAGATACACAAGTAGGGGATACTGTGACACTAGCAAATAATCCAGCCCAAGAAGCTTTGGAAGGGTATCGTCAAATGAATCCAATGGTGTATTGTGGACTCTATCCAATCGATACTTCTCGTTACAATGATCTGCGGGAAGCATTAGAGAAGCTGCAATTGAATGATGCGGCACTCCAATTCGAGCCTGAAACTTCTCAAGCGCTAGGCTTTGGTTTCCGTTGCGGTTTCCTAGGTCTCTTGCATATGGATGTTGTTCAAGAGCGTTTAGAACGTGAGTTCAATTTGGAATTGATCACGACAGCGCCTTCTGTTATCTATCATGTCAACAAGACAGACGGAACAACCGTGACAGTCGATAATCCAGCAGATTTCCCTGAACCAGGTACTATTGAAAATGTCGAAGAACCTTTTGTCAAAGCACAAATCATGGTACCAAATGACTATGTAGGTGCAGTTATGGAACTCTCACAGCGTAAGCGGGGAGATTTTGTCACCATGGACTACCTAGATGATTATCGGGTCAATGTCGTCTATGAAATTCCATTATCTGAAATCGTCTTTGATTTCTTTGACAAACTGAAATCCAGCACAAAAGGTTATGCATCACTGGATTATGAAATGTCCGGTTACCGTACCAGCAAGTTAGTTAAAATGGATATCTTGTTGAACGCTGAAAAAGTCGATGCATTAAGCTTTATTGTTCACCGAGATTTTGCCTACGAACGCGGAAAAGCCATCGTAGAAAAATTGAAAAAACTCATCCCGCGTCAACAATTTGAAGTACCGATACAAGCAGCGATCGGCCAAAAAATCGTGGCTCGCTCCGATATCAAGGCTCTGCGCAAAAATGTTTTAGCGAAATGTTATGGTGGGGATGTTTCTCGTAAACGGAAACTCCTAGAGAAACAAAAAGAAGGTAAGAAACGCATGAAACAAATCGGTTCAGTAGAAGTTCCGCAGGAAGCCTTCATGGCCGTTCTGAAAATGGATGAGGATGAACCGAAGAAATAGCAAAGGATTAAGGATTTTTGAAAATGAATTAAGTTTTTCATGTCCAAAGATATATTTTGTCTACCATTTGCCTACGATTAGATTAGCTCGTAGGTAAATTTTTTTTTACTTTATTTGCTGACCATTTAATAGAGTTAGGTGTAACTGGTTCACCATTTCCATTGTGCAAACAAATGACGTCAGCAGGAATTCAGAAGCTTGTAAAATAATTAGGGAAGCGAGCAGGAGTAGTAAACGTCCAGCCTCATAGTTTCAGACGTACTGCAGCAACTTTGGCAAGAAGACATGGAATACAGACTGAGACACAAAAGAACATAGGGAACAACTAAACTATTTAATTGGTACAATTAATATGTGGGCTTATATGCCAGAAAGATTTTCACCATCCATGTATGAGTCTCTTAACCTTTGTGAAGGTAAGTACAAAGTTTATCTGTATTCAACAAATCTGATTTGAAGATTCAATCAAAATGTAGATTTAGAAAAAATTGGATTTAACCAAAAGAATAATCAATGGGAATTAGTCTAGTATCGACAGAAATAGCGGAATAGGGGGGAAATAAATGACAGTTGCTGAACTAATTGAGGAACTAAAAAACTAGCCATCTGATGCAAAAGTTACCACAACAGTTGGTGGGGAAGTATGCGAAGAACCTTAGTTGGAGTACAACGATAACTACAACATTCTTGATTTAGGCACAACATGATTAAGTCAGCAATCCAACAAAAAAACTAGCTAGAAAGCTAGTTTAGAATAAAGATTAGATATTCTTCGGTGACTTTTTCTTGAGAAAGTAAGTAGCAGTATCAACAAGTAAAACCGCAATAAAAAATTTAACTAGGGAACTAATTATTTCTGGATGGGGAGTATTAGTAATAAGGCAAAATAAATAGAATACGATGCCAACGAAAAAAGTTGCAATTAGTCTTTTAATCAAATGTTGTAACACGAAGTATCACCCCTTATAGCGTTTGTCCAATATTATACATCTATAAAATAAAAAGGAAATGTTATTTTATGCCGATTCATTTATCCACCGAAATAGTTGACTTTGAAGCGGTCATAAAATAATGGACCCTAACCAGGTAGAGAATAATGCAGTTATCCATTCAGAATCTTTTCTTCTGTTATCAAATGGAGTATAGCCGTTATAAGAATAGTTATAATCAGTTTTCCATCCGCCAGAAGATGTTTGTTTTTTTCGGAGCACTTCCAACAGTGGGGAAACTTCTGGGCGATTAAAACTATTTGTTTTACTGACTATATAAACAAGATCCGTAAAGGAGAGCATATAACTTTGAGGAAACATAATGTCGGTAATATGAGCACTAATCGGTTGACGATTACTTAGGCGTTGGAACATATTGTGCTGTAACATATATTCTAATCCGATATGAATTAAATGATTTACCTCTTTATCTGGAACAGGAGAAAATTCACGATAGGTAATTAATGCTCGAATTGTTTTACCTATACCAATATAACAAGGAACATTCTTCATACATCCGCCATGTTTACAAATACCACTGTAGGGCCAAGTAGTTTTCGTAACACGATCAAAAACTTGATAGTTTTTAATCCAATAAAGCGCATTTTGAGCCTCTGTAGATTGATGTAAACCAAGTCGGCAGTAAGCTTCAAAAATCATTGCATTATAACAAGGAACAATATCATTAATTGATCCGGTGTAAGAAAAACCTTTGTCAGTGGATAAATTTTTATTAATAAAGAGCATTAAGTTTTGTGTGTGTTCTAGGTAAATTGAATTCGGGATTTCTGCTATTCCGATTAAATTCCAGATATAACTCAATAGATTTTTATGTTCAATACTCGTCAACTTTTCAATAAGCTTTGAGTCTGTTAATAGACGCATCACTTCTATATGAGTTTGGTTTTTGAGTAAATTTTTTTCTTTAAGTAATCGAAGTTTTAATGCAGTATCCATTCTTTACACCTACTTTTTACTTAAATTATAGCAAATAAAAGATGTTTTAAAAGTCAGTTATCCGACGAAATAAAAAACTACATTCTAGTATCCAGGTTGAAATGTGTGAAACAGAAACGCTATTTGCCATGAATGGAACAGTGCTCAAAAAAATTAGTCGTGTAGAAGTGAGAAGAGGGGATATCTTTATCGCCGGAACTCCTGGGGCTTCTCATGGATCAGAAGGGCATACCGGTATTATTGGAACGGAATCCATACTGATAGCCATGATTCATACATGAGCACTCGATTAACGCATCATTTCTATCGAATTGTTACGATCGGCAATTCTGATGCAAACACTGACAACAGCACACAAATGATTAAATTGGCAATCGATGAGCAATGGGGACCACTTGTCACTCTACGTTTGCAAGAATACTACAATACAACTAGAGATAAAGTGATTAGTCATCAATACAAACAAAAGTACAATCAAAATATCTATTCCGCAGAATTTGATACTACTTTGATCGGATCCGACGTGATTCGTGCAATCCAGATGGGTCTCAAAGCAAGAGAATATTATTCTGGTGTAATTGATGGTCTATGTGGTGAAGCAACAATCAAAGCGATGCAAAAAGCATTAGGAACAACGGTTGATGGTATTATCAGTCCGCAATCCGATATGGTTAAGGCATTACAGAGAGCATTGAATAGCAATAAACTTCCATGGTAAACAAATAGCCCGCTTCGGCGGTCAATACATATGTTGCAGTAAAAAAACAAATCGTATATTAAATAAAAATTAATTTGAGAAAAATTTACTATTAATTTTTATATATTTCTTATAGACTAAAATAAAAAGATTCCATAAACAATTGGAGGGTTAAGAATGCTAATAATCATTTCTATTATATCCATTTTAGTAGCGGCTGTTTTAGCTTATTTTTTCTATGGTATTTTTGCAGTTCATATTGGTGAGATGCTAAGAATAAAAAAAGAAACAGGAATTCCGGTAACGGAGCAATTAAAAATTTTTTATTCACAATTAAAAGACAAAATAAAAAAGCAGTGATTTTCACTGCTTTTTTAGACTGTAGACTAAAAGTCTCTTCCTCCACCACCCATTTGGGTCCGACTAGATATAATTCTCCAAGGCTTAGTACCAATTTCCCATTGATGACCACGGTTGCCATTTACGGATTTTAATTGATTATGCATTCCATTTGCCACCATTGCATCCAAAGGGAGTCCTACAACTGCTCCATAAGCTTGGATAGCATAAATAGCTGCTCGTCCACCATACTTCCATGTTTTTACTATTGCTGAGTTTACTCCAATTGATATTCTTGTTTCTTTGCCAACCTTATAAGTTTTGATCCAAGAGCTACCTGTACGGAGCATATCCTGTCTTAGAGCGGCTTTGTATTTATCTTCGCCTAAAATAGTCTTCACATTTATACCTGCAGATTCTGCTGCGTCGAATGCTTGTTGATTTGAGATGAAATAAAATTGTACATCTGTTTCTTCAACTTGTGCAGAAGTTGCTTGTTGAGCAGGGGGCACAGTAGTTGCATTTGCTACACTAGGACCTGACAATAAAAAAGTTGAAAGGAGCGTGAAAATAGAAAAAGTGGTGACTGACAGTTTCTTCATAAAAATACCCTCTCTCTTTATTTAATTAGTACAAAT
This sequence comes from Enterococcus sp. 125944, assembly GCF_051909435.1. Classification (NCBI taxonomy): domain Bacteria; kingdom Bacillati; phylum Bacillota; class Bacilli; order Lactobacillales; family Enterococcaceae; genus Enterococcus; species Enterococcus sp. 125944. The sequence continues at coordinate 242,014 of NZ_JBQASY010000002.1, forward strand.
ATATTATAAAACGATGTAGATTTAAAATCAACGGCTAAAAACATGAATACAATATTTATTTATTGATTTAGTAGTAGTGTCTTGTCTCCTTTTTGTTCAAATGCAAACTGTCGTTTGGTATAATTCTTACATAATCCTCATACGATTATATCTGCTATAGGAAGCCTAGGAAAACGCTTGTTTTCGAGGCTTCCTTTTGGTTTAATTTATTTAGCAGATATGAATCAGAAGAGGCGGAGTTTATGTAAAATAATATACAAGAAAGCACAATAAGAAATTTACCACAGTTTGATCCGAACACTAAATACTGGCTTGTAAGAGGCGAAGGCGGAATATTTTATGATGACTTTCTTATCAATAACTATATTGCGATAGGATGGAACGAAATTTCTGCAGAAGAAGTTGATCAGAACGTTTGGAATTCAGATACAATTAGGGCTAAATTGATAAGTGAAAATGGACTTGTGTTCAACTCTAGAAACAAAAGAAAAATGGGATCTGCTGCTAAGCAAATGATTAAGTTTCAAAATGATATAAGGCCCGGACATATAATTTTAGTACCCTCGCAAAATTCCGAAAGATTTTCTGTAGGGGAAGTCGTGGGGGAAGTCTATTCTGAAGAAAAAGAATAGAAACTGCTTGCTTGTCCCTACGTAAAAAGAAGAAAAATAAAATGGATCGGTAAATTCAACAGATTTAAAGCAGATCCATTATTGCAAAAGGTAGTTTACGCTGCGCATACTGTATCTGATATTACACAATATAAAAGCTACATAAATAGAGCAACTTTTGATACTAGCGATTCTTAGAAGAGATCAACTGTCTCGCTTTTCATTTGTTTTGTAACGTGTACATATTTATCTAAAGTGGGTGAGATTCTTGAATGACCCAATTGCTTTTGAACAGCTTTCGGCTTTGTTCCTACTTTTAATAACATAGTCGCATGAGTGTGTCTCAATGAATGATAATGGAAATCGAGAGCCAAAGTTTTTTGACTTTATTTGCTGACCATTTAATAGAGTAAGGTGTAACTGGTTCATCATTTTCCTTTGTGCAACCAAATGACGTCAGCAGGAATTCAGAAGCTTGTAAAACGGTTAGGGGAGCGAGCAGGAGTAACAAACGTCCATGCTCATAGGTTCAGACGTACTGCAGCAACTTTAGCAAGAATGCGTGGAATGCCGAATTTACGAGAACCCCACACTACTAAAACAAGCCGATGAATCGTAGACAATCCATTATTATAATTGACTGTTTTTGAGCTAAGTTAACTATCCTATACAATTACTGATAAGCAACAGGCTATGTTTCGCTAATTTGGGACAGGTCTAGTCGGTAAAGCTAGACCCAAAGACTTGCCAGACGAAGTCACACCAATTTATTCGCAAACAGCATGGTTTATACCAGCTCAAGATGTTGCGGTTGACATGAAAGCTATATACGGTATTCCTCATGTAATTGTCCAAGGTACAGACTTCTATATTACCAAGTGACAGCCAACAGGTCCGTTCTTTTATCCTTCTTTGATGGATTTGATCGGTGAAGCGCCAGAAGTATACAAAGAGCATGCACAACGGAAGTTAATGGAATTAAAGTGTTAAAACGTGTGAAACAGAAACTCTATTTGCCATGAATGGAACAGTGATCAAGAAAATTAGTCGTGTAGAAGTGAGCAGAGGGGATATCTTTATCGCCGGAACTCCTGGGGCTTCTCATGGATCAGAAGGGCATACCGGTATTATTGGAACGGAATCCATACTGATAGCCATGATTCATACATGAGCACTCGATTAACGCATCATTTCTATCGAATTGTTACAATCGGCAATTCTGATGCAAACACTGACAACAGCGCACAAATGATTAAATTGGCAATCGATGACCAATGGGGACCACTCGTCACTCTACGTTTGCAAGAATACTACAATACAGCTAGAGATAAAGTGATTAGTCATCAATACAAACAAAAGTACAATCAAAATATCTATTCCGCAGAATTTGATCCTACTTTGATCGGGTCCGACGTGATTCGTGCAATCCAAATGGGGCTAAAAGCTAAAGGATATTATTCTGGTGTAATTGATGGTCTATGTGGTGAAGCAACAATCAAAGCGATGCAAAAAGCATTAGGAATTACGGTTGACGGAATTATCAGTCCAGTATCTGATATGGTTAAAGCATTACAGAGAGCATCGAATAACAAAAATGTTATAGGTTGGCTTAAGTAATATAGGACAAACTAGATTTTATTTTTTATTGGAATCCTTATCCTCTTTTAGTACCTTTTTAAAAGAGTAGTAGTACCAGGATATCGTCGGGATAAAGACGAAGCTTAGTACACAAAAAAGAAATTGCTTTTGGATAAATAGTATAATAGTAGCAACTGAGAAGAACACTATTAGTACAATAAGAAATATATTTATTTTGGCTAAATATTTCCGGAATTCTTTACTCATATTACGCTAATATATATCCATCAAGTCTTCTGCCATCAACATAGTCAATCCCCCATGCTACAGCATATCCTAGACTTACTCCAGATAGGACACCCACAACATCTAAGCCAGCAGATAACCAAGAACCAATACTTATACCGATTCGAGCTTTTAATTGTTTTTCAATTGCACGTGTGATATTTCGTCTATTTGCTCTAATTATTTTCATTGCTTGACTTGCAGACTTGACACCAGCTCCAAATCCCAGAACAATGAAAGCAACGTCGATCACACTACCAACAAAACTTCGACTATTCCACCAGTGACGTCCGAATCCTCTTAATCGACGAGGACTATAACCCACTAAATTCAAGTATTCAGTTGTTGCTTGATCTATTCGTGCTTCATCTTCTGCAGTTAGCGTATATTCATCACTATTCACCACTTCTTCGGCAGAATTAATATTTGTTTCCTCTGCTGCTTCAGCATACTTTTCCTCTATGATTTCGAGAGCTTGTTCGCTTCGCTGTTCTTCTTCGATGTATTGATTATCCTCAGCGATAACAGTATTTTCCATCGTAGACAACGCATTTTTTGATGTTTCATTGCTAGTTATTTCACTCGCATGCGCCATTACAGCCGCTGTAGGCGATAACGCACCAAAAAGAATTATAGCAGATGCTATACCAACAAAACTTTTTAACCTTGACTTTTTCATATTTTCCCTATTTTCAATTTTTATTTTTATATTACTTTTATAAGCTATCTTAAATATATATTATTAGTAAAAATTAATAATATATGGACTATTTTTTCGTCTGAAATAGAGAGTGTAAAATATTTTGTGTAAATAGAAAAAAGGAAGTCCCTTCTGTAGAATAGAGTTACCACAACACATTCACAGAAGAGAGGACTTCCCTATGAACGATTTTACTACAGAAATTCTAAAGACTCTAGCGAACAAAGGCGATTTGAATGAATTATTCCGTGTCCATT
>NZ_JBQASY010000003.1:0-232123 GCF_051909435.1 Enterococcus sp. 125944
GCTTTCAACAGGCCGAAGGCGAACTTGAACAAATGCTAAGCCAACTGATTGAGAATTAGAAACAATCTGCAGTAGGGAAGAATCATTTACACAAAATTATTGACGCTCCCCTGAAATAAATGAAATGACGTAAACCTTTTGGTCATTTATAAATAATTTAGAACAAAAATAAATGTAGAAACCTATGTCGAGTTATTATTTAGATGAAAATATGAAAAAACCTCTTACTCAGAATCGAGTAGGAGGGATTTTTTTCGTTCTGATATCAATCTTTCCATCTCTTCTATATCCTCAAGAGTAGCTTGCTTGCGAAGAAAAGATCTAGTTGTACTACGATTGCGCAAATATCTTGCGTGTTCGCGATTTTTTTCTTGCCATTTCTTATTTGCTTCAGTCTGTTTGCTATTTTCTTCCAAGGGTACACGCCTCCTTTATTTACTTAAACCAAATAAGCCAAATGATTAATCCGATGAAACCTATCCAGGCAAGAGTCACTTTCCAATCTAATTTAATTTTCTCTAAAGTGATAATTATATTTTTCCATTCTTTTTTCATGGTATAATGAACATAGAAGCTAGGGGGTGTTAACCACCCCAGCTAAGTTTGATTGAGAACTTGAATATTAGAAGTGTGATTTCGAAGCCAACTTCTAATTTTCGGGCTCTCTTTTTTCTATGTCTCACTTTCTATATTTATATTATACTATCGATAGTATGGATAATCAAGCTTTTCCTGCCTTTTTTGTAAAAAAATAGCCCTTTTCAGGGCTCAAAAGGATCTGTTCAAAGACTCGAATTCAATCATAATTTTCGTTTTTCCAATCACCGAATACTTCTTCACAACAAACTGCTTACGATCGTTAAACTCACCAGCAACTACTATCCGCATTCCTTCGTCCACATCTGCTAAAAAGTTGAGACTGTGTGCAGCGATCAAACAATTTACATTATCCAGCGAGAAACGCACTAAAGGGGTCCTCGATATTTTCAACACTCGTGGCTTCGAAACTACACCTTTCAATGACTTCATGATTATCGCCACCGTATCGTTGTACATAGTAATTAAAATTAGTTTTCCCTAAAGTAAGTTTGACATAATGATCAACGCAACGAGTTCCAAAAACGCACTCTTGAGATTCAGATATACTATCAGGAAATTCCTGTACAAACTCTGAATAAGAAATATAGCCCTGCTCATACTGACTGATTACATTCATGAGAGATCAAACCATTTTAGCTCCCCGGCGTAAAATTCTACATTTCGAATTTCCTCATATTCAACGAGAGTAGAATCAACGTAAATTCCTATTTCATTATGCCCGGAAAGGCAGCCTACAATGTCCGGCAAGAATTTGTCATTCTGGGTGTAGTTAAGCTGAACAGCAATCTTTTTATTTTTCAAGAGAGCCTCTTGAAGAAATTCTCCAATTTCTTCAATTTCCATTTCCGGTTTAGGTGGGTAAGTGTAGCTCGTTCCTTTTCAACTTTATTTACACTTGTTGTATGTTCCGATAAAAAGAAACCTATCCATTTTAATTTTTTCCGGTCCTCGTAATGTTTAATCATTCCCATAATTATCACTCCTCACGGAATTTGTACGAACCTTTATTCGTTTTTTTGTAAAGCGAACAGATTATTAATTCCCACATTATTCCCACGAAAAATGTAAAAACATATAATATTCCAGAAATTAAAATAACTCTATATAAAAGAGCACATAGAAATACATCACTGTATTAAAGTCGATTATAAACGCTCAAATAGATCTGGATAAAAGGATAGAAAAGGGTATAAAAATGAGATATTTTAAGAAGCCTTCATGGCCGTTTTGAAAATGGACGAGGATGAGCCGAAGAAATAAGATTTTAAAAGTAAGATCAATAGGAGTGGGTTACAAACAATATTACATTTTCAGTTGTGGTTTTATTGCTATTGGTATAATATAAAAGTATCTTATGGAGGAGATGCTTTTTTTTTGCATTCAAATTAAACAAGAGCCTAGATTTAAGATAAGGAAAATTCTAAAAAATAAACTAAGTCCAAAGAAGTTGTTAAAAATGATAGGGATTACTCGTCAAAATATAATATGTTATGCGGATGGAAAACAAATACCTAGTTTAGATATTAAGTAGGAACCATTCTCAATTTTGAAAAAAATTATGTGAAAAATCCGAAAACCGATAGTTTATCTACTCATATTAAGACAAACGGAGAAAGAGATAACTCAACAAGTGTTATCAGAAATGCTTGATGTTTCTAGATAAGAAATATGTAGTAGGACACCACTAAAAAAGACAAATGCGAAAATTGATGGTTTATAAGTTGTTTGTATGGTAAAAAATTGGTTCAAAGAAGCAGAGTTTTTTCAAAAGATTAGTGATTCTTCTATGTATTGATATACAAAAAATCGAGGTATTTCTAACACAGAAACATTAGATTGGCATGTACACTTAAATAAGGTTTCATAGATATGGAGTAAAAAAATTTTTTATGATAGGAGAAAAACATTGGTCTTTTTTGAAAGTTTTCATTTTGATGAATCAGATACTAAATTTATATTTAGTAAAGATAGTCTTTGTTTTCAAGAAGTTATTGATTCATTCAGTAATGCAAAATCTATTGTTGTAGTTACATATTCACTTCCGACAAGTAAAAATAGTAAAGATAGTTTTTTAATGAATTCTATTTTAGAAGCTACAAAAAACGAAATTCCAGTAAAAATTATTACAAATATTCCTGGAAGATTTGAAGAGTATTATAATAAAGGAAGTAAAAGTAAATCAAGACAAAAAATAAGTAAATATGTAGAGAGTTTCAATCCAAAAAAATTTGGTTATCTGTTGACTATGTACTTCAACTTTAATAACCATATTAAAATTATCATGACAAATGAGATCGCTTTTGTAGGATCAGCGAATTTCAGTGAGGCTAGTGGTAATAATTATGAATCAGGGATAATATCACGAAATCCTTCTTTTTTAAGACACTTGACAAATAAAATTATTCCAGAGATTGAAAAGGAGTCTTTAGGATACTACGACTCAATTGAAAGTGAGATTTTATTGGATAATATAATAGCTCTATTTTATGTTGAGGACTATATTCAAAGAGTACTAACAGATATTTCTCAAACAAGTTTTTATATTACTGGTACGAAATATGGAGTAGGAAAAGAATTTAACGATTGTAAGGATTCATCTGACGAGTTGCGTTGGAAGAGACTAATTCACGTATCAGATATGCTAGAATTTTTTTGTGACCATTTAACTGATTTAGATAGTACCTACTTTAATTATGATAAGGACCTACAAGAATTCAAGAAATTTTATGATGAAACTACCGAATTTCTTTGTACTAAAATAGCTAACTTAGGATTGAGAATCGAAGAAGGAAAAAAATTTGATGAGTATGAATTCATCATGAATTTGGTTGAGGAATTGGAACATAGTTCAATTGGATACCTAGAAGACAATTCTTCTCTCGAAATAGCACAAAATATGGCATATCATGAATCCCAAAATCGAATGTATGAATTACGTGATGATCTAATCAAGTTAATGGATTTTATCCAAGAGTATATCGATACGGTCTCTGAAGGGCGAGAACAATTAGGGAAATTTGTTTCTAAATACAATAAGTTGAATAGAAGAATTGATAATACGAATTTACAGCAAGAATAATTTTAAACTTTTCTGATTAGATATTCTTGGAATTTAATACCACCCCAAAATCTTCCGACAACTTTTTCGAATAGTTACAAATCAACTTATATAGGGAGACATTAATTATGAAAAAAATGGTAGGAATAGTTCCTTTTCTATTATTGATTTGGCTGCATTTAGCCTATGGTACTTTTGGTAAAATGTCTGTGTTTCACCAATCTTTTATGGCCCTATCTAATTTTTTAGATAGTGTTGTACAAAACAATCTTGCGTCAACATTAATTCTTTTTTTAGGAATTCCTTTATTGTCAATAATTGGTTGTTATTATAGCCTTTTTAATGAGAAGGATAGCTCCCAAAAAATATTTTTTGGAGGCATGGCACTCGTATCAATTATTAGTTTTGGTATCTTTCTATTTATTACGTTAATGGGTTTAACAAATCAATAATCAATAGAGAAATAATAGATTTTTATGTGTAGAAATCAAAATCCCTCGTACTCGATTCTGGGTAGGAGGTTTTTTGTCAAAGTACAAACATACGTTCGAAATGATGTGAGACATAGTCCTCAACTATCAGAACTGTATGAAGTGTAGCACAAAAGTACGAATATGATTAGCTATACTCAAAAAATAAAAAAACAAGAGATACAGAATTCTTATTTGCTAGTCCAATCACAAACATAAAATCTAACAATAATGTTTTACTAAATCAAAGACCCTAGCCATGCTAAGGCCTTTCTTCATTGCTTCAAATTCAATCATAATCTTCGTTTTAATAATCACCGAATACTTCTTCGCAACAAACTACATTAGTTTTAATCATCTGTGAATTTATTTATCGATCTTTTTAATAAATAGTAATACCAAGATATCATTGGAATAAAAATAAAACTTAGTAGGTAAAAGAGGTAATTTTTTTGAATAAATAAAATAATCGTAGCAATAGAGAAGAACACTAGTAACACTAAGAATAGATTGATGGCCGTATTACATGTCTCTTAAAGTTTTTACTCATAACTTTCCTGCTTTCATTTTAGTGAAAGTATATCATTTTCCATAAATTCACTTGATGCTTTTTGAATTGTAGTGGGCTTTGTTTACAATAGAGACTTGTTAATTGATTCATATAACTAGTAATATTTTTTTAAAACATTTTTGCATACTTACTTATTGAAAACAATTTATAAAATCACTTTCATATTATAAATAACTGGATTTTTATCAAATAAAAGTTCAAAATACTTATAGAATATAATAGGTTTTTTCATCAAAAAAGCTAGAGACTTCAGAATATTTTAGCGAAAACTTATTATTATCCCCATTTATTAACAATTCTGAGGAGTATACTGCTTCTGTTAAATGAAAACCACGAAAGAAAATTAACTGATTTCCCTAAGAATAGAGGAGAACATTTTAGCTCACATGAATGAATGCTAAGTGGATGCTTTCTTTGATGAGACAGCCTCCTAATGGTGTGTTTCTGTAGAATAGTTAAGTGTAAATCTGGTTACAAAATTTAAAAAGTGTTGAGGAGTCCACTATGCAAAAAATTTTTCCCAAAGTTCCTGCTGTTTCGAACAATAGTCGTTTATTTGCTATTCTAATGGCTTTTTCAGGAGGAGCAATAGATGTCTATTGTCACAATTATTTCCATGGACTAGTTGCTACACAGACCGGAAATATAATATTGATGGCGTCGAATTTATCTCACAATGATTGGCAGCAAATGCTTCCTAAAATCCTATCTATCATCATGTTCACAGTAGGTTTTTTATTAGGGATTCTTCTTAAACGGAGTAACTTCAGTGACTACTGGCGAAGTTACACCATGTTGCCTGCGATTTTATCTAGTTTTGTCATTCCATTATTACCTCAAGATCTTCAGCTTTTTAAAATTGGTATTCTTGCTTTCGGGAGTGGTTTACTTATGCTGACGTTTAGCGGTACTCAAATTGAAGGAAATCCTTATACGATTATGATGACCTCGGGGAATTATCGTAAGATGCTTAACGAGTGGTACTTGTATTTGACCTCAAAAGATAAATCTTCCATGCAAAAACGGAATGCACACAACTATACTATAGTCGTTGTCTCTTTCATAGTTGGTGCATGTTTACTAGCCTTTATCAGCCAGTCTTTAAAAATGTATTCGATTTGGATAGTAACGATCACATTTACCATTTCTTTTTTTATTGAAATTTACCATGCCAAGAAGACGAATAAATAAAACGTCAAAGCAACATGTATGTTAAACAAGCTAAGTCTTATTTTTAAACATATGACCACTAAGTATTATTGATGAAAAGAGAAATTAGTGGATGAAATTCGTACAAAAGAACAAGTGAGATAGTTATGGCAATTGGGGAGTTTAAAAAAGCGCAAAATAATTTCTGCCTTTCTGACTTTTCAAAAAGACTGTTGAACAAACTGATTATAAATACACTACCTAATTGATCAGATAAGACACAAGATAATGTAATCGAGCCCGTATCAAATTTGTTAATAGGGTCTCACGAAAAGTTATATTTTTAAGTTTAATCTATTAGCTAGTGTCTCCAAGTATTTGCTTTTTGATGGATGAGCCATAGAGCCATAATAGTTTATCAGTTTTCTCTCAAAAGAGTCACATAATAACCAAAAAAGTAAATATTATTTACAGAATGATTATTGTAACTAAAAATCTCTCTTACACGGAATTAAGTAGGAAAGATTTTTACGTTCAATTCAATTTTTCCTTAGTTCGTTAAGAATAGGTGATTATTACATTAATCTTTAGTATTGTTATCAAACAGTCGTCAAACTAAAGAAGTGTCATACTTCTTTGGAATCGTTGATGCCATGTTTAACAGCAAGCCGAATGATCCAGTATAAGACAAAGCCAATAAAACCATACCAAACAAAACTGAAAAGCCACATTTTGAACTCCTCCTTTTTACTAAATCATACCACGATAAAAAATAGTCACTTACAAATATTTAGAAAAGAGAAAAGAGGATAATTAGTCTTCATGTCTCTCCAAAGCACCATTGCTCATTAAAATAACTTCTCTTAGAAAAAATAATACTTAAGAATAAGGATTTTTCCATTTTGGGAAGATCTTTTTTTTGCTAAGGAACCGTATGTCAAACAAAACAACAAATATTCTTTTGATAATAAAATAATCTATGAATAAATTATTGATTCAAAAAAACGAGCATAGTATAATTAAGAAAATAAAAAATATATTTTTACTAATTTATTAATTGCTATTTAATCTGACTTAGGATAAGGTATTAAGCCATCATGATGGGTTTTAATATAAAGAAACGAAGGAGTGTGGAGATAGATGAACATGAAAAAATTTCGTAAGAGTCTTTTGTTTGTTGCGGGCTTATTTGTTGTTACTTTTGGTGGTCTTTTCTTCTCTGAAAATGCCTCTGCCACATCGACTTCTCAGGCAACATCCTGGGTAAATAGCTCTATTGGTAAATCTTATGATTTTGATGGCGTGTACGGGGCGCAATGCTTTGATTATATCAACAAGTATGCCTATGATCTATTTGGAACAAGTTTTTCGGGGGCTGGCGCAATTGATTTATTGAATACGGGTAATAAGAATGGTTTCAAAGTTATCAGAGATGGCGCTAATCTTTATCCTCAGACAGGAGATATTTTTATATATCAGGTATATGGCTCACCTTGGGGACATACAGGAATTGTTATTAATGCTGATAAGAATGGGATGACGGTAGCGGATCAAAACTTTAACAATGTTCAACGAGTTCAAAAGCATTATATTAAATACAATGACTCATGGGGTGTTATCAAAGGGTGGATCAGACCACCGTTCAACAATCAAACCAATCCAAATCCTACACCCAACCAAAGGCTAAAAGTTTATAAAGTAGATGATCTACAGCATATAAATGGGCTTTGGCAAATCAAATCCAATGATCTCGTACCGACTGGCTTTAATTGGACAGATAATGGGATTGCTGTAGGTGATGTGATTGAGGTTGATCGAAATGGGAACAAAACTAGCGATCAAGTGATTGAAAAAGGCAGCTATTTCGTTTTTGATTCAGCAAAAGTGATCAGTGCGACGAATGCCCAAAAAGGAACAGGTGGCTGGTTCTGGTCGAATGTTCATTTGAAAGATAGCGGGTCGATCTGGTTATCCGTATGGAATAAAAATGATTTACTCTATGGAAAAAAATAGCAAAATTAGCCGCCTTATCCTAGGCGGCTTTAAAATTTTGAAGATCATGATTAAAAATTTACGTTTGCTTATTTTTCTTGACATGGAACGCGTTTCATTAACTATAATCACCTTGAAGGGTGGTATAAAAATGACAATAAAAATGATCGCTGTTGACATGGACGGGACGTTCTTAAATGATGAAAAGAAATATAATGTCGTTCAATTCAATCAGATTTTTCAGGTCCTAGAAGAAAAGAAAATTAAATTTGTGGTAGCAAGTGGCAATCAGTATTTTCAGTTACGTTCCTTTTTTCCTTCTCATTATGAAAGAATGGCTTTTGTAGCAGAAAACGGCGCAAATATTTTAATTGGAAGGAAACATATTTATAATGCAGAAATCCCGTCTGAGAATATCAAGAAGACATTGGCAATTCTTGAAAAATTACAACCGAAAAATTTGATTTTATGCGGCAAAAAAAGCGCTTATATTTCTGAAACGATATCAGACTCCGCGCTAAATGAAGCAAAATTTTATTATCCTGTACTAAAAAAAATAGCTAACCTATATGATATAGGTGATGAAGATGATGCGATTTTTAAGCTGGCTCTTTCATTTGATGAAGAGGACGCGAATGAAAAATTACACATTCTAAAAAAATCCTTAACCGGTATACTGATTCCAGTGTCAAGTGGACATGGAGACATCGATTTAATCCTCCCGGGAGTTCATAAATTGAACGGACTAAAAATTTTAGGAGAAAAGTGGGGAATCGGCTTAGACGAAATGGCAACATTCGGAGATAGCGGCAATGATTTAGAAATGATCAGGGGTGTCAAAAATAGTTTTGCTATGGAAAATGCGCAACAAAAGATTAAAGAAGCAGCGACAACTGTGATTGGAACGAATAACTCTGGTGCTGTTTTGGATACCATCCAATCTCTGATAAATTAGAATCAGAGACAATTTTCCTTGTTACAAACCATTCCATTTACAATAAAAAGTCATTAAGTGATACTTTTTGGGACTCAAAGTCAATGGACTAGAAGGTGAAGAAAAGTATCATGTGTTTAAAATAAAAAAATCTGTTTAAACAGACCAAAAAGGGTAAAAAGCTTGTAGTTTAGGGCTTTTTACCCTTTCCTTTTTTGGCATGAATCTTGCTTTTAATAGAGTGAGGTGAAGGATATGAAAAAAAAATTTTTAGTGGCAACACATGGAAAACTAGCCAGCGGTTTTCAAAATTCGTTGACAATATTAGCTGGTCGAGGCGCTGATCTTATCGTTGTTGATGCATATTTGACAAATGAGGATTATACGCCAATCATTAGTGATTTTATCAACTCGATCAACGCTGATGAACAAGGCATTATCTTTACTGACCTTTATGGTGGTAGTGTCAATCAAACAGCGGTGACCGAGCTGATGAGAAACAAGAAGGAGCAGATCTTTGTCATTTCTAACAGTAATTTGGCAATTATTTTATCATTAGTTCTGACTCCTGAAAGTGAAATTTTCACTCACAATAGTATCAATGAAGCAATTAATGATTGTCAGGTTCGCTTAGTGTCCACTCAATTACCAGAGGAAGAAGCACTTTTTTAGATAAATAAGAAGAATTTATAGGAGGAAAAAAGATGATAACACAAATACGCGTAGATGATCGCCTGATCCATGGACAAGTGGCTGTCGTTTGGACAAAAGAATTGAATGCTCCCTTATTAGTTGTTGCCAATGATGAGGCAGCAAAAAATGAAGTGATGCAAATGACATTGAAAATGGCGGTGCCTAATGGGATGAAGTTATTGATCCGATCCGTCGAGGAGGCCATTCAACTATTTAATGATCCTAGAGGAGCTGATAAACGAATTTTTGTGATTGTAAACAGTGTGAAAGATGCCAACAAAATTGCTCAAAATGTTGAAACCGTTGAAACTGTGAACATTGCTAATGCTGGTCGATTCGACAAATCAGATAAAGCAACAAAGACGATGGTTTTTCCGAGTGTGCAATTAAATCCTGATGAGTTGGCTGCGGCAAGGGAATTGGTGCGTTTGGACCGTGTTACCTGTTATAACCAAGTTTTGCCGTCTAATCCGCAATTAAGTTTAAAAGATGCTTTAAAATAGGAGGGGAAAGAAATGTTAATGCATGCAACGATGGCAGCTCTGGCGGTCTTTATCTGTTTTGCCGGAAATTATTTGACTGGTCAAAGTATGTTGGAGCGCCCATTAGTGGTAGGGCTTGTAACTGGTATATTGATGGGAGATATGAAAACTGGAATTCTAATGGGTGCATCATTAGAGGCGGTCTTTTTAGGAAATGTAAATATTGGTGGGGTAATTGCTGCAGAACCAGTGACAGCGACAACGTTAGCAACAACTTTTGCAATTATTTCGAATGTGGAACAAAATGCAGCAATGACATTAGCGGTTCCTATCGGTATGCTGGCTGCATTCGTAGTGATGTTCTTAAAAAATGTATTCATGAATATCTTTGCTCCATCCTTGGATAAGGCGGCTCGCGAGGATAATCAAAGAATGATCGTGCTTTTGCATTATGGAACGTGGCTTATTTATTATTTGATTATCGCTTCTATCGCTTTTATTGGTATTTTAGTTGGCAGTGGTCCGGTCAATACATTTGTTGAAAATATTCCTCAAAATTTGATGAACGGGCTTAGTGCAGCAGGAGGTTTGTTGCCGGCTGTGGGATTTGCTATGTTGATGAAACTTTTGTGGGACAAGAAGCTGTCGGTCTTTTATATTTTAGGTTTTGTCCTAACCGCTTATTTGCAATTGCCGGCAGTTGCGGTTGCAGTTATTGGTGTAGTGATCTGCGTGGTCAGTGCGCAACGAGACTTAGAGATCCGCGACGTGAACAATGGAGGAAACAGTCGCCATGTTGGACCGATGACAAAAGCGGAAGAAGAGGAGGACTTTTTCGCATGAAATTTCAAGAGAATTTATCCAAAGAAGAAAAGAAAATGATGCGCTCCGTCTTTTGGCGTTCATGGACGATGAACGCCAGTCGTACAGGAGCAACGCAATACCACGCAGTAGGTGTGATCTATACGTTATTGCCAGTAATCAATCGTTTCTATCAATCGAAGGAAGAGCGTGCAGAGGCGATCGTCCGTCACACGACCTGGTTCAATGCAACGATGCATATCAACAATTTCATTATGGGATTAGTTGCATCTATGGAAAAACAAAATAGCGAAGATGACCAATTTGATCCGAGTTCGATCACAGCGGTAAAAGCTTCATTGATGGGACCTATTTCTGGGATCGGTGATTCTTTCTTTTGGGGCATTTTGCGGGTCATTGCAGCTGGAATCGGTATTTCACTCGCGGCGACTGGCTCACCATTAGGTGCTATCTTATTTCTAGTGATCTATAACGTTCCTGCCTTCTTGATTCACTATTATGCACTTTATAGCGGATACTCGGTTGGCGCTAGTTTTATTCAGCGGATGTATGAATCCGGTGGTATGAAGATTTTAACGAAAGCATCTAGCATGCTTGGTTTAATGATGATGGGTTCAATGACAGCATCCAACGTGAAGTTTAAAACCATTCTCGAAGTAAGCGTTGAAGGAAGTAAGGAAGCAATGAAGATCCAAGATTATTTGGATCAGTTATTTGTGGGGATTGTCCCATTAACAGTCACATTGATTGCTTTTTGGCTCTTACGGAAAAAAGTGAACGTCAACGCCGTGATGTTTGGGATTATGTTTCTTGGTATTATTTTGGGACTGTTAGGAATATGTTAGATAAGCAAGCTGTTTTTTTCGATATTGATGATACATTATTAGATAACTATTGTGCCTTCAAGGAGACGATCCAGGAATTCTTTCCTGGATCTCTGAATGAATTCGCTTTGAAACGGTTGTATCGAAACTTTCGCCAAAACAGTGAAAAGATCTATCAAAGCTACTTAGATGGAAACAGGAAGCACAAGGCTGATCGCTGGCGGTTAGTTCTTCAAACATTACAGCCAACTTCAATCGTTAATATTTCTGAGTTAGACGACTATTACCATCTACGCCAAGGAAAACAACTCCTATCAAAAGAGATGCAACTTCTTTTGCGAAGCTTAAAGAAAAGCGGAATCTTATGTGGCGTGCTGACCAATGGATTTACGTTGCAACAGCAGAATAAAATCGATCAATTGATGCTTAATCAATTTATTGATCCAAATTGGCAGTTTATCTCAGAAGAGATAGATGATGCGAAGCCCAATGTAAGCTGTTTTCAGAAAGTGGCAAAGCAATTACCAGAGCAAATACAACGAATCTATTATTTAGGAGACAGCTATTCGAATGATATTATCCCCGCTCAAATGGCAGGCTGGCGGCCAATCTGGCTAAATCGGTTTGGCGATAAGGGAGAATCAGCTATTATTCAAGCAAAAAATGCAGAAGAAGCTGTCGTTTTACTTTTGTCACAATTGCTTTCTAATCGGGTATAAATCGGGGAATCAATCAACGTTTTTAAAAAGTACAGGAATTTTTATCCCCTAACAAGAAAGTTTATAGCAGAACTAATTCTCTTACAGAGACGGAGTGACTTTTTTTCTTCTATGCTGTATTTTTTATGGGGGAGGTAAAGATATGCGAAAAGAAACACGAGAACAGATACTACAGCTAGTAGTACAAGAAAAGGCCATGACGACGCAAGAAATTGCCAACGCTATTGGGTTGAGTCGCTCAGCAACCAGCTTGTACTTAAATGAACTGCTAAATCAAAACATCGTAAGTAAAGTTGGAACGAAGCCTGTCTACTGGGAGCTTGTTTCAGATGACACTTTTGTGGAAGACGTCTTTTCTCAGTATATAGGCAGTACTGGTAGTGCAAAAAATGCCATTGAAAAGTGTAAGTCAGCCGTTTTATACCCTCCATTAGGATTGCCCTTGCTCTTACATGGGGCGAGCGGTGTAGGTAAAAGTTTTTTGGCGGAGTTGATTTTTGATTATCTTCAAATGAAAAAATATCCAGGCGCACAAAAGTTTTTGGTCTTTAATTGCGCTGATTACGCGAATAACCCCGAACTATTGTCTTCCATTCTATTTGGGCATACGCGAGGAGCTTTTACTGGAGCAGAAAAGGAAAAAAGCGGACTTTTAGCTTTGGCAGACAATGGGGTATTGTTTTTAGATGAAGTTCATCGACTCTCGCATGAGAATCAGGAGAAGCTTTTTCAATTTATGGATACCGGGAGATTTCGTCCAGTTGGCGAAGAAGCAGAGATGGTCCAAGCAAATGTGCGACTCTTATTTGCGACGACAGAAGCGCCTGAAGAAGTTTTACTGCCTACTTTTTATCGTCGAATTTCAGTAATTGTGGATTTACCTTCTTTTCATGAACGACCCATTTTCGAAAGAGTAGATTTGGTCACCCATTTATTTGAGCGGGAGGCAAAGCGCATCAAGAAAAGTATCGTCATTTCAAATGATGTTTTTTCTGAATTAACCCACCAAGAACTTCCAGGTAACATTGGCAGCTTGTCAAACCAGGTAAGAATGGATTGCGCCAATGCATTACGGATAGCGCCAAACAGTTCAACATTATTTATCGGATCGGACAATGAACATACTATTCAAATCTCTTATCCACCATCACCAAAGGCAACTTCGGCCAATCTTCATCTTTTGAAGCAGAAACTGATTTCATTACTTGATATAAGTGATTTCATTGTTATGAAAGAAAAGTTACAAGATTTTGATAACAAGTATCTTGAACGAACTATATCCTGGATGAACGATAGTCTTTCAATAAACATTATCACTAGCATTCAACAGCAAAACCGATTAGTGATTGATAATGAATCTTTGACAGAGGATGCTGCTTCCTTAGTTTGTCGGCTAATACAAGTATTACAAACCGAGACTACTACGAAAAAAATAACAGAGAAACGTCATCTTCTTTCAAAAGAATACCCAAGAACCTTGCTTTTATCAACAAATTTAACAAAGACATTACCCGATGAGATTCAACCAATAGCAAATTTTCTTCTGGCAGTGCTGCTTATTGGCAAAGTTACAGAAGATATTTACTATCAAGCGCTTCTTGTTGCTCATGGAAATACCACCGCTAGTAGCATCCAAGCTGTGGCAAATAAAATGTGCGGTGACTATGTTTTTGATGCCATTGATATGCCTTTGTCTTCTTCCGCAAGAGATATCGTTTTGAAAGTTAGCGATTGGCTATCAGAAAGAGATACTTCTGAAGGGGTCATCATGCTAGTAGATATGGGCTCATTGACACATTTGTATAAAAGTTTAAAACCTCAGATTCTTGGTGAACTATTAGTGATCAATAATTTAACCACCTCTTTCGCATTAGAGATCGGACAGCAGCTAATAAATGGGCATTTTTTTTACGAGATTGCCAAAACGGCAGAGCAGGATTTTGTTACGAATATTCAATATTTTGAAGGGTTTGCAGTAGAAAAGAATGTCATCATAGCCAGTATATCTGGCCGAGACATCGCCAAACAAATCAAAGCCATTTGCGAGAAATATTTTAATCCTGATATCAAGCTGATTGTATTGAATTATAGTGAACTAGTGAATACATTAGAGCGCGCCTCATCAGAAGAAGGTTACTTGAAAGAAACCGCATTGATCGTAACCACTTCTTACCTAGATAATTCGGCGGCTGTTCCTAGTATCAACTTGATTGATGCACTAGATGAAGATGCAGAGGGACATTTGAATAAACAACTGAAAAACTTGATTCACCCAAGTAGCGTGCCATTATTAGTCAAAGAGTTCATCCATTTTTTCTCAAAAGAAGGACTGTCAGAAAAGCTAGAGTTCCTGAACCCTGATGTCATTATTCGTCAAGTAGAAGATGTGGTAGAGAAGTGCGAGAAAAGGTTCAACTTAAGATTGAATGCAAAAATGAAATTCAACTTGATGATGCATTTGGCGTTGATGGTGGAACGAACAATTCTTGGAGCCGAAGATTATCCTGTACCGGAAGACATCAATAAGTTAAAAATAAACCAGAAACCTTTTTATCAGAATGCACAGATGATTTTTTATACTCTAGAGCAATTTTATAAAATCAAAGTATCGACTTGGGAACTGTATATCGTGTATGAGATTTTGTTAGGCTAAAGCTTGATAAAAATGATCAACTGAAACCTTTGAGAATATTCAACAGGTGTTTTTAACAAATTGCATAAAAACGAAAAAAGATCTGAGATGGTAGTTACCGTTCAGATCTTTTTTCTATGGGCTCAGCTATAGATAAAAGGAAAGGGCGTTCCCTTTAACCATTTTTGTTTATTATTTTATTAACAGCATTTTTTCAGCTCCCAAGAAAAACATTGCACTAGAAGCGACAAATTGTTCATGAGAGAATAAAAATATATGGTGATCCACTTTATATTAAAGAGAAAGTTTTAAATGCTCGTTTCAAGAATTGATCGAAGTAGTGGATGATTGAGATAGGTAGAACGATTGTTGGACTTACTTTGAAGGGTGAAATGATGCTGGCCTCTTTGCACAATATGTGATTCTTTCCGACGAAAAGTAACGGATATACCGATGGAAAAATGGAATAACTAAAAAAAGATGAAGGAGTATTGATATGAAAAAGAAAGCAAAAATCTATTGTTTACTAGTTCTGGTCGTATTTACAGCTGGATGTATCAGCAAAACTGAAATAGGATTTGCTGAAGAGAATGGAACAATTTCCGCTAGTTCTGATAGTTCAGCTTTTATTGATTCATTCAAGAATGATTCATCCAAATGTTCAATAGCGGCATCGCAATGTCCAAATTCTGAGTCTTCATCTTCAAGTACTGAAGTTAAAACTAGTGACGAACGACCATCCAATGATAAAAAAACTCTAAATACAACTGAAGATTCGATTTCGGACAAGCAAATGGAGTCAGAAGGAAAAAAAGAGTACCGTGCAAAAAAAGACTTGAAAAAGGCATCAATAGAGAACTCTGTGACGGTAAACACATATCCTGAATTTAAGGCTGCGTTGCTTGACTCAAAGGTACAATCGATTACTTTAGCTAAGGATCTTAAAGTATTGGAAACATTTAATATCTTCAATAATAAAAAGATTCTTGGAAATGGTCATACAATCGATATGAATTATCAAAAAATTGGTGTAGCGTTAAACAACGCTGTATGTGGGATCGAAGACATTCACTTAACCAATCAGCCTATCTATCCGCTTTTCTGGTCTGAGTATCCAGGCGTGACTGTTAACTATAAGAACGTGACTTCAACAGGAAATCAGTTTATTTATTTGGCGAATGGAACGGCAAATTTGGAAGGAACCATAGAAGCAAGTGCCAATTTAGAAGAAATCTTTCAAGGAAAGCAGTTAAACATCGCAAAAGATGCGATGGTGAAATTTACAGATACCGCAAATTACATTGCTCTTAATACAGGCGACGGCCTAAACGTTGGTGCAAAAGCAAATGTAAAAGTAGCTGCAAAAGGATTAGGACTATCTATGTATAATCCTAACGGAAACATTGCTGTCCACGGAAATGTAACGATCGACTCCGATGTGGACTCTGCCATTCGTGGTGCAGCAGGAGGAAACTTGGTAATTGATCATGCTGGAACATTAGACACAAGTTCAAAGGTAACTGATGAAGAAGCGATTCTGCTTTATAATGGATCAGTGACAGTCAAAAGCAATGGGACATTGGTTGCTTCCTCTGAAGGACTGCAGGCAACACTTCAAACTGGGAACAAATTAAATCTCCTTGAAGGTTCCAATTTCAAGATTTCCAATAGTAAGGGGCCTGCTTTGGGGGCCTGGGCGCTTCCAACAACTGCTCATATTGATTCCTCAAAGGGACTAAGTACGTGGAAAGTAAAAAATACCGAATCAGAAGAACCAGATGCTGTTTATGAAGGTCCCTTAACCGCAAGTTTTGTTCTAGATACCTATACAACTGGCCAACGAACGTTAGACTTGGAATCAACTAATGCAGCTTTCTTAAAGAATTTTGATTCAGGAAAAGTTGGGAAAATTGTTGGCGGCAGTTTTTCAAAGAAAACAGAGATCGCCCCAACTACGATTGAGGCATTGACCACTGAAAGTACGCAAGTAAGTGGAACGGCTGAACCGAAAGCGGAAATTGTAATCAAAGTGAATGATAACGAAATCGCAAAAGGAACGGTCAACAAAAACGGAAAATATCTGCTGCCAATTCCACAACAAAAAGAAGGGACGAAAGTTGTTGCAGTGGCAACATTGAATGAATTATCATCCGATGCAAGTACAATAGTCAAATACGTTGGACCTCGCTTCGAAATACCAGATACCCTCGATTTCAAAGAGCAAGAAATTCCAGCTTCGGATGAGTTTGTGAATCTGCCAAGTAACCAAGAAATACGAGTGAATGATACTAGCAGTAAAAAGAAGGAGTGGTTCCTGTCTGTTCGCGAAGAACAACCTCTGCAGAATAGTCACGGGGATCAGCTAAAACATCGATTGAGCATTGTTGAACAAGAACAGATAACTCAAATCAACTCAACGTACCAACCGGTTTTTGAAGGCAAAGGAGCTGCCAAGATTAAACTCGCAGAATGTCTTCGAATGACGGTTCATCCGACAGATCAAAAAGGAACATATGAAGGACAATTAACTTGGACTTTGACAAATGGTCCTCAATAATAAAGTGATTTTCAAAACGAAAACAAAGCTTTTAACGTTTGTTCTTGTTATGCCGCCAAGAACGAACAATAAGGATTCATTTAAGCCGTCATAAGGATAAAAAGGAGATAAGAAACATGAAAGCAGCAGTGATTAAACACATTGGATCGCCGGAAAAAATAGAAATTGTAACGTTGCCAGATCCGAAAATTTCGCCAAATGAAGTTTTGATTGAAGTATGCGGTGTTGCTGTGAATCATGTCGATACCTTTATTCGTTCTGGAAGTTACCAAACACCCATTCCTTTGCCTTTTATTATTGGACGTGATGCAGTAGGAAAAGTCATTGATGCAGGTGAGAAAACCAGTAAGTTTAAAGTGGGAGAATGGGTTTGGACCAATAGCATGGGCTATGGAGGCCGTCAAGGAATTACCAGTACACTCGCTGCCATTCCAGAGGAGCGCTTGTTTCGCGTGCCGGAAAACTGTGATCCATTGCAACTTGTTGCTTCTGTACATTCAGCAGCCACTGCTGCTATTTTGCTTAAGGATGTGCTAAATCTATCTGGTGAAAGAACACTATTGATTGAGGGAGGCGCGGGGCATTTAGGAAAGAAGTTGATTCAGATTGCTTGTGACTTAGGTGCTCATGTTTTAACAACGAGCCATCCTGATTCCTTTGGTGGGCTCCGAAGTTTAGGCACCCAAGAGTGTTATAGTTATCATACAGATGATCTAGTTCAGCTGATTCATCAAAAGCATCCTCAAGGGGTCGATTTTGTGATTGATACTTCTGGACAAGTCTCTTTACAAACAAACCTGGACTGCTTATCTGTTAATGGTGTCCTAGGACTCATCACAGCACCGATTCAACCAGCTGCTTTTTCCGTGCAGTCTTTCTATACCCAGAATAAACAAATCAAAGGATTTGTGATTAGTTTAGCTACAATTTCTCAACTTCAGTCTGCTGGGGAACAGATAAATCGCTATTTTGGTCAGGGAAAATTACTGGAAAACAATATTCTCATCAAACATTTTTCCGATGCCTCTTGGGCTCATTCGATCCTCGAAAGAAATGAGGAAAAACGTAAAATCGTTCTAATCCCTGGAGATGAACAATAAAGGAGGACTCTTTCAAATCCGATAATTCATACACGGTGCTAGTTGAAAACCGCTGTTTTTAAAATCTAAAGTAATCATTTTATTAGAAAGGACTGGTTTACATAAGAAAGTAAGCTGGTCTTTTTCATTTTGTCCCTACACGTTCATTTTTATTCGCTTCTCGCGAAATTTATTAAACTAGAAAAATTTTGCCTATCATGGGAAAATAATTTTTGGTCGATTTTGGACCCTAGTTTCTGTAATAAGTTGTACAAAGAGAAAATGACAATTTTTCATTAAAAGAGGTTATCAATTGACGTTTCTTAAAGATCGTCTCATCATATAATTAAGACATCACTGTTTATTCATAAAAGGTATAAAAATTAAAAGGCCTGATTCTAAAAAATTGTTGTGGGAACTTTCATGTCTTTAGATTGTAGATGAGTGGTATTTTTTCCTCTCAAGAAGGTAATGGCGGACTTATCCGCTTCAGAAAGAAAACATTTCTTTCTAAAGCATTAGGAATTACAAGTCTGAACAAGTTAGCGGAAGAAATATTTTAAGAAATTCGTTTAAAAGGCGTGATTTTAACGGTTGGTGATAGTAAATGAAAAGGAAGTGGGTAGAATGGAATTAAAACAAATTTCTAAAACGATTGAGAACAAACCGATTTTGAACAATATCGACCTCGACGTTCGACCGGGAGAAATCGTTGGTTTGATCGGTCCGAATGGTGCGGGTAAGACCACCACGATGAAGATAATGAGCGGTTTAACGGTTAACTATACAGGGGAAGTGACTGGCGATGAACGAGTGGGGATGTTGATTGATGGACCAAAGTATTTTCCAAACAAGACAGCAAGAGAAAACTTATCTTATTTTCAGGCTATGTCTAATGATAGTTACCCGCTAGAATATATCGAATCGCTTTTTAACATGGAAGGCTATCAAAACAAAAAGGTAAAGAACTTCTCTTTAGGCATGAAGCAACGTCTAGGGATGGGAATCGCACTCATTAATAAGAATGATTTATTGATTCTGGATGAACCGATGAACGGTCTTGATCCAGATGGAATTCAAGCAACCATTGACACACTGAAACACCTTGCGAAAGATTTAAATCTCTCGATAATCATATCGAGCCATATTTTAAGAGACTTAGAGAAACTTTGTGACAGAGCTTATTTCATCAAGAATGGCGAAATTGTCTATCATGCGGAACTCGGCGCAAAAGAGCGTTATCAATTTGTTTTCTCAAAAGAAGACATAGTCAACGTTGAGAAATTGATCGGCCAAATTGGAGAATATGAACAATTGAATGAAACCTTTATCGTAGACGCTTCGGTAAGAGTTGAATTAATGAAATTACTTGTTCGTTTTGATTTATTTCCAACTGAAATAAAAAAATACCAATCAAATTTGGAAGAGCTGTATTTTTCAATGTAGGAAGGAGAAAGAATGATGAATGTATCCGTATTAACAAGAAAAGATATTCGAAGACGCGTCGTCTCTTTTGGCAGCAAGTATTTAATTGCAGTTAGCCTGGTTTGTTTAGCATTGCCATTCCTAAACTATTTCATGGGAGATCATTTGGATTTCACTGATTATCTGAGCGCGGTTAACTTTATTTTCCCTATTTTATTGCCTATACTAGCTGTTAATTTCCTAATAGACGATCAAAACACGCATATTGGCGATTTCTTCTTTAAAACAAAGAAAGGCAGAAGAAACTATCTTCTTTCGCTTTTGCTCTCTGCATTTGCTCTAGGTATTGTGGCAGGAATGTTATTATTGATTTTTAGTTTAGTCTTTCAATTTGGCTTTCAAGTGACAGTTCCCTGGGAACCAGTTCTGCTTTCGATAGGGGCTTATCTTTTGTGTCCGCTTTTCTATTTGAGCATTGCGTTGATTTTAGCGTTTTTTGTTAAATACGAAGGGGTAACACTGATGACCATCACGATTTTATTGCTGATCCTGTTACCAATTTTGATCTCGATTGGTGCTGCCAATATCGGGCTTTCTTTTCTATTTGAGACACCATTGTATTTACTTAGTTTTTTAGGAGTAGAGTCCTTTGCAGCAATCGATCTTGTGTATACAGCGTTTATGATCCTTATTCTTTATCTGATAGCTAATTGGAGAATCAAAAAGATTGATTTCTAAATGGGGGCTTCAGCAAAAAACTTAGCGTGACAATATATGTTCATAGACGAATGAACATCAGTCTGTAAAAAGATTTTTTAAATGATTAATTTCAGTATTCGCCTACGTCCATAAGATATGTAGGTGATTTTTTTAAGTTCCAGAAGCTGTTATTTTTCTCTGACCTTACTTGATCGGCTAGAATGAAGAACTTCAGAGAATAGCAAATAATTCAAAAGATTTGAGGTGCGAACAATGCAAACTTTTTTAACAAAAACATCCTTGAAGAAAATCGTTCTACTAGATTATTTACTTGAACAGAACACTCCCTGTGAAATCGACGAATTAAAAAAGA
This sequence comes from Enterococcus sp. 125944, assembly GCF_051909435.1. Classification (NCBI taxonomy): domain Bacteria; kingdom Bacillati; phylum Bacillota; class Bacilli; order Lactobacillales; family Enterococcaceae; genus Enterococcus; species Enterococcus sp. 125944. The sequence goes on from NZ_JBQASY010000003.1 coordinate 21,080, forward strand.
TCCTTCATGTAACAGATCGATCAATCTTAAATTATATAGACGAACTAACAGAATTATTCGAAAAATATGATAGCAAAATCTTGTTGCTGAATGATAATAATAAACGATTTCAAATCCAAAAAGAAGAAGATTTTCCGATATACACTATCTATCTTCATTTTTACAAAGCATCCTATAATTATCATTTGATTCAGTTCATGTACAATCACCCAGAAAAAACCTTGAAAGACTTTGCTGAAAAACAATTTACTAGTGTCTCGACTGTTCTTCGTTATGCGAAACTTCTTGAACAGTACTTTAATCGTTACCGAATACATTTCCATCCATATCGATTGCAATTAACTGCAGATGAGAGAAAAATCCGCAGCTTTTTCTATTACTTCTATTGGAACGCTACTAGAGAAAATGGTGACAAATGGCCTTTCCAAACAACTTTAAGCAAAATAGAGCATCTGATAAGTTCTTTTGAAAAAAACTATCAGATCACATTAGAACCTTTACAAAAAAGGGTCTTTTCTTATTGGCTGGCGATCAATTTAGAGCGAAGTCAAATCAAAAAGGTCGTTGTCACTGTTGATGATCAGTCAGTGATCCAAGCAGATCCTAATTTTGAGCGATTGCAAAAATGGAACAATCAGTCAGGTTTGTTTCTTGATGAAAATGAACTCTTTTTTCTTTATCAAGTAATTTATTCTTTTGGTATTATCGATGGAAATAGCCAATATGAAAATAGTTATGCTACTGTTCAAAAAAAACATCAAACCCGTTCTTATAAAATTGTTTTACATTTGGATAAAGTATTAAGAGAGATGTTTAAGTTTAATCTAGCAGTTGATGATCAAGAATTAATTTTTAATTTTATTGCGTTTCATGAGCGTAGTTCCTTTTTCTTTGGAAATACGGATCTTTTTTTTAATCGTTCCTACATCGATGAAGTAAAAGAAGAAAGCCCAAAGAAATATCGCATTATTGAAGAATTCCATCAGCGATTGGCTGACACAACAGATCAAGATTTAGCACTTCTTTTGCAGAACTGGGAACAATTATTCTTAAATTATTATTTTATTCTCGATTACTACGATCTTTTCTCATTTTATATTGATCCGATAAAAATTTTAGTTCATGATGATTTGCATCATACTCACCGGCTGTGGTTGATGAATAAAATCAATGCGCTTTTCGGACATTCTTATACCTTTGCCTTTTATGATTACCAAACAAATATTAGGGAGGTTGATTTAGTGATTTCAAATTACTACTTCAACACTGGTGAAATTCCATTGATTTTAATGAAAAACATTCCTACAGAGCGCAACTGGCGCCAACTTGGAGAAGTGTTATTTCAGTTAACAACTATCAAAGCAAGTTTGCGTTAAACGCAGATTTGCTTTTTTAAATCGTAATTTCTTCTCGAAACAAGAAAATTCTTGAACTAGAAAAAGCAATCAGGGCATGGCAAAATATTCTTAGATCTTAATTAGATCAATTATTATTTAGGAGGAATTACAAAATGAAAAAAACTTTGGTTGCTACAACCGCGCTAGGATTACTTGCACTTAGCGCAACAAGTATGACTGCTTTAGCTGACAGTCAAGAAAGTCAATTGACAGGTGTTACGAACAAAACTGACGTAACATTTACACCTGGATCAGGAGAAGATGTAGACCCAATCGTTCCTGATGATACCCATGATGACGATCCAAGCACAGGAGATACCGGTTCATTATCAATTCCTTTCGCTTCGAACATCACATTTGGTCAACATGAAGTCTCTCAAGGAGACGAAACGTACTTTGCATTGAACCAAAAACCACACGTACAAGTAAACGACACCCGGGGCGGAGCAAAAGGTTGGTCACTTGGTGTGACATTGAAACCATTTGTTGGTGAAAATGGGAACGAACTAACTGGAGCCAAAATGACATTGTCTAATGGTAAAGTTGTCACTAAAAACAACAAATCTCCTATGCCTAAGATGGCAGACACTTCATTCGACTTGAATGAACAATACCAAGACTTAATGCTTGCTAAAGAGGGGCAAGGTGCTGGTGGCTTTGCTGCTGTTTTTGAAGGGGAAGACGGCAATAACCAAAACGTGAAGCTTTATGTTCCACGAGCAGGAGTTGAGGCACAAGCTTATACAGCAGATCTAACGTGGGTGTTAACTGATGCGCCAGCCTAAGAATCACGGAGGATGGGGAATAGCATTCTCCATCTTTTTTATTTTTTCTATTTTCTTCTTGTTAGGTACATCTCCCTTAAATGGCTTTGCTGAGGACGATTCGAAAACAGACAATAAAGTTTCTTTTGATGCACAAGCTGTTTTACCGGAAAATCAACAATCAGAAGCAAGTTATTACGATTTGAAAGTTGCTCCTGGAAGTTCACAAAAGTTAGTTCTTAAACTGCGAAATACCAGTACAAAGGACATCAAGGTCAATGTAGAAGCAAACAACGGAATAACCAATCAGAATGGGGCAATTGACTATTCTAAACATGGGGAAAAACTTCTTGGAGGACCTTCTTTTGAAGAACTGATTTCAAAGTCACAAAAAATCTCCTTAAAACCGGAAGAAGAAAAAGATGTTACTTTTGAACTGAAAATTCCTAAAGCAGGGTTCGATGGAACTGTGCTAGGCGGATTTTATTGCTATGAAGACACGGAAGGAAAAGAAGAACAATCCAAAGGGTTTACTCTAAACAACAAATTTGCCTATACGATTGGAGCGAAATTGATTTGTTCTGGTAAAAAAGTGCAACCAGACTTTGCTTTGACAAAGGTTACGCCGGGTTTAGATAATGGCTATTTAACAGTTTTTGCTGACCTGGAGAATTCGCAACCTATACTCATGAGCAAATTGGATATGCATGCTACGGTCACTAAAAAAGGCCAAAAAGATGTGCTAAAAGAAATGAATAAAAAAGTCTCTTTTGCTCCTCGGACTAAATTCAGTCTGCCAATCAGCTGGAACAATGATCCATTAAAAAAAGGAACCTATGAATTAGTCATTGATTTGAAAAATGACGAAGGAAAAACATGGCAATTGAAGAAAGACTTTGAAATCAAGGGGAAAGATGAAGAACTTAACACGAAAGCAGTCGAAGTAAACAAAGAAAAAGACAACACCTTCATTTATGTGATTGCTGCACTGTTCTTAGTGATCATTCTGGTATTAGTCGGCTATATTTACAATATGAAACGTAAAAAGCAATAGAATGGGGGAAGAACAATGAAAAAAATCTTTAGTCTATTCTTATTGATGGTATTACTTGGGGGAGCAGTATCAGTATCAGCAAGTGAACAAGTCAAAAGCGAAGTAGGAATCTCTTTCTATCAGCCTACCAATAAAAATCAAGTAATCCCAATGGAAAAAGTAGCTGTTGGGGATAATGGTGTGGCTGTAGGACCTAAAACATTGCCAAAAACTGGAGAAGAAAGACCGTTTTTCTTACAAGGATTCGGTGTACTATTACTAGGCACAGCTATTACGCTTTACTTATTGAAGAAGAATCAGAAGGATAAAAGGGATGCTTTATGAGAAGATACGAGCATCTAATCTACTGGTTGATACTATTTTCCGGCATTTTTTTAGGTGCAGTTACAGCAGAAGCTGCACCAAGACCTTTAACTGATCTAGGCTACTTTCATTGGGCCAATCAATCAGTGACACCAGCTGAGAATACATTTGTCATGCACTACAATGATCGTTTGTCAGTTACACCTCTAGAAGGAAAAGCGAGTAAGAGTTTCATAGAAGTTAACCGAAATACGAATCGAAGTAAAGCATTAGTAAAAAATGTCGGCTTCTATAAAGGGCAAGAAGTTAATCTGATGATAACACTTGAAAGAAATAAAGGAAATCTAGATGGAGGATCGATTTATTTCACGAAAAAAGATTTTTTGCGAATCTATATTTATGGGGAAATGATCGTTAACTATGATTTTTTGGATAAAAACGGGAACCCACTATTTTTGGAAACAACTTTAAATTATTATGGCTTAAATCAAAATAAATATGTCGGCTTTTTGTCTCCAAGTTCTCTGATCAAAGGATTGTACGCCAACAATCCTACAAATGTCAGGTATGATGTTTGGGATGGAGGAGCAGATGATTATTGGGTATATTTCAAAAATCCAGCAGGCGGCGGGGAATGGGCAGTTGATCCAAGGCAAAGTTTTGAAATAACTACCAAGGCGATTTCTAGTATGAAATTTGTGATCCATAATAATGATGCCACTACTTCGTCGGTAAAGTATGATACCAAATTTTTAGCAAAACCAGAATTTCCTGCTGCATACGGCGTTCAATCATCTTTTGAAAAAGCAAATCAGGATGTCTACTTGAAAGCGCAGCAAACTATTCCAAATATAGAAAATTGGCAAAAAAATAATTCTATCCAAGTTTCTTTCAATTTAAAAGATATGTATGATACAAAACAATATTCCATCAGAAATGCCAAAGTCGTCAATTTTAGCGGGGAAGATGTGACAAAATATTTTACCATTGAAAATGTTTCAGATAGTGATGTTATCAGTTTTAAAATTAAAGATTTTAATTCCCCAGAGTTATATAATACTGTTTTGTCCTATTTTGTAGATCTAACATGGGAAGGTGCATCATCCCCAGTAAATGTTGACCTCGTCAAAGAGGGGAAGCTATCACTGCCGTTTAGCACTCAAACATTCCGAAATGAGCAAAAAATAGGAGAGCATCCTGGAGAATCTTTGGTGAATTATCTAGGGAAAGTGACTGTCCCTTTCCTAGATGAGAATGATAATATTTTGCAGGCGCCATTTGTTAAGGAGGGGATCGTTACAACCTCCTTTGATTTTTCTGATGAATATCCGCAAATAGAAGGATACTATCCAATAAAAAGGACAGAAAAAGACAGAGGACTTTTTTTGCCAGATGAGCAAGTGATTGCTCATTATTACAAAAAAGGACAGCCTTTACACTTTGAACTCCTTAATAAAGAAAGTCCTTTACTGGTCTCAAGGTTTAACAACAAAAGAGAGTTAGCTATCCAATACTCTCAAGACCCTTCAAAAGAGGAAGCGACAACTCTCTCTTTCGTTGCCAAGTATCAGGATGAAGAAAAAGTTGTAAAAGAAATTCCGTCTGCTCCTCAAAAAGGGGATGCTAAAATTACCTTCGCATTTCCTGAAGAATGGATTGGTCATGAGGTTTCTTTTTACATGAAAGATACAGACGGTCAAGAATCGAATATGGAAACGCGGATCATTGAAAAGGAAAAAGGCCCTAGCTTGTCTCTTCCCGATGAAATCAGTTTCGGTGAAGTTGCTATTCCTACAGAGGACAAAGTCGTCTTTCCAATTACTAAAGATAAGGCTCAAATCGAAGATCATAGTAAGCTAGATCGAAGTCGCTGGAAAGTGAAAGTCAAAGAAGAACAGCCGCTTATGAATGATCAGAAAAACGTATTAGCTCATCGTTTAATCATAAAAGGCGATAAAACAGACTTTCAGATCAATAATTCCGACCAAGAAATCTGGTCAGGAAGTGGAAGTGCTTCTTTTGATTTATCGAAAGATCTAAAATTGGTTGTCCATCCTTCTGATAATATAGGAAGCTATCATGGTTCTTTACGATGGACTTTTGAAGACGCGCCAGACTAGGTAATTTGAGCAACAAAATCCATCGCTAAATATTAGAGGAACATTGGCTCCTTAATAATTAGTGATGGTAGAGAAAAAAACTTTAAAATTTTGGTAAGACAACATTATTGACCCAGAGTCAGATAATGTTGTCTTGTTAATTTGCCTCAAGAAAAGGAGAATCAACAATCTTCTTGTGTTGATATGTCAGAATATCTTAGCGCTACAACTAAACGATCATCATTTAAGATCAGAATAGGTAGGTGACATGAAAAATTATAAATTTTTTTTGGTTCTTTTTTTAGCCGGGTTGCTTTTGAATTTGGGACTATCTATTCTAATCGATAGACCTTTCAAATGGTGGATAACTGGGGGCTTATTTATAGGTTTTTCAGTTGCTTACCATGTTAGTTCAGAGAACAAAAAAACTACAGATAAAGGTACTCCTAGTAAGTAAGATTACTATCGCAAGACCAAATGACTTTTTGCTAAAAAACTTGGTATTTTCACTTAGATAGACTGGCACTTTACCAATAAGGAGTAATAGTTGTGTGAGATCATTTCTGATTCAACTAGTTCCATAAATTCCGTAGAAAAAGGACTAGCGAAACAGCTAGTCCTTTTTCTACGGAATTCTATTCCCAAGTTTGATTCATTTTGTCAGCATAAAAAGCAATCGCTTTGTGATAATCTCTGATATTTTGATCCGATGAAGTTTGTGCCAGCAGTTCTAATAAAATTTGATTGGATTGGCTGTATTGCTGAAGGTTAAATAGAGCCATCGCATAAAACACCTTTAGCGCATTATTAGTCGGGAATTTATCTTGTGCTTCACTTAAAACTTGTTCCGCTTTTTGATAGTTCCCTAAAGCCCGGTAAGTACTGCCTAATCCCAGGTAGGCTTCTTCCAGATCTGGCTCAGTCAATCCTAATTGAATCGCTCGTTCATAATAAGGCACCGCTTGAGATTCTTTTCCTAAGACATCAAAGCTCCAAGCAATTTGATAATTTAGATAGGCATTCTCAGGATTAGTTGGATAGATTTTTAGCAATAAGTCATTTGAATCTTGAAATTTTCCAGCTTTTCTTAACTGGATGGCTGTTTCGATTATATTCATTTGGTTTTCCATCATCTGTTATAAACACCCTTCGATTATATCCTTATTTCTGATAAGCCTCAAGCCAATGATGAGGCTGTAAGCTTCTCAATTCTGCAAATTCAATCCTGTCAACATCTTTTGTGGTCAATGCACACAACACATCACCACCCCAAAGAGCCAGCCGTTCTTGACATATGCCGCAGGGAGAAAGAATTTTGAAGGGAGCATTTTCGTCCTCTCGAACCAAACAGAGGGTATGGGTGATTCGTGCATTCATTTTAGCCGCTTCCAACATACAACCTAGTTCCATACACACACTGGAACCGGCATTCGGAAAGTCTGGCGAGATGCCAATTACTATTTCATCAGTATCTAAATAGGCACCGGCAACACCACCCCAACCTGTCGGATACCGCTGAAGTAACTCCGATTTAACCGTTTCAAAAAGTCTTGTTTCAGCTTTCATAAAAATCTCCTTTTCTTAATCGTGTCCTAGAAAAGCTTCTTTAGCGCTAAAAAGTAGAAGGGGACAAGCTTATGAAAGGAGAAATGCTTAGTTCGCCTCTACTTTTATGTGGCACTCTCTTTAAATACTAAACCCATTTAAATAAGAAACTTCTAAAGAAAATCAAACAGGCAATGTTGCTGTTCGCCTTCTTTTATTAACTGGCTGTTCCGTATTCCCGATGCAGTTTACTGATTCTTTGTTTCTGCTTATCTGTCAGGTGCGGTAGGTTTTCTAACTTGGAGAACAGAGCAGGCAATGCCTCAAGAGGGGTAATTTGAGCAACACGAATCGCATTTTGAAGCATAATCAGCAAGTTGCTGATTTTTTCAGTTTCAATCATCCCCAGGTAATCGTCTTTGATATTTGAAAACTTATTCTCAATATCACAAGCAACTAAATGGCTGACCAGATCATGGGCGATTCGTCGATGATAGGAGTTTTTATGGGCATGCAGTTGCCAAAAATCCTCCCAGTATGGATAAAAAAGTGTTGGCTCCAACAGAGAAGCTCGTTCAATAATCAAGTAACTATTGAAATAATAATTAATGTGATTCTTGCCATCAATGACATTTTTAACTAATTTTTCTCTTAACGAGTGGTCCAGCAAAGTGCTTTTAATATACGGTGTTGGGTCAAAACTTGTCGTATCAAATTTTGATTCAATCATTTCATAGGTAAACCGTTCCGAGTAGGTCATAACAGCGCTCCTTTATAAGTAGTTGAGAGAAGTGAATCACTATTTTCCTTCGTCATTTTTCAAATCAATGTTGTGGATTACTATTATAGTATCAAAGAATGAAAAGAATTACTTAAAAAAATTGATCTTCTTCAATTAGCCCTTTTTGTTCTCTTTACTATTGAAGGATTTGATTGGAGATGACAAAAATGATAGTTACTGACTGGCATTTTTCGTGCTATATTGTGTAAACCCTATTAGTGAAAGAAGGAATTCTCGATGCCAGTCATCGCTATTTTAATTGATTTGATTACTTGTGCTAGCTACTTTTTTCAATTGCATTCCATACCGTCACAATCCTTGTACTTGTTGGGAATGATCTTACAAGTATTCTTTGCCCTCATTTTATTGATTATCGCTTTCACCTATAGCGGTAAAAAATTTGCTCGTATCCAGCCCCATCTTTTTTACCGGGTCGTTTCTATTAGGTATGGGATTATTTTGATCTCTACATTCATCAACGGAGCAGTCCTGTTTTTGTATGTCCTGAATTACTTAGGTATCAATGATGTGGTCTTTTCCAACTTCTAATCAAGCAAAACAGTAAAAATCACAAAAAAAAATCCACTCGTATAAAGTGGATTTTTTTTGTGATTTTCATTTAAATTAGGTGGCAGACGAAAAGGCAATTAGCACTTCGTCTTTTTATTTCGATCTTAGGAGAGATAAAACTCTTTCAACGTTTTCGCGATCATTTTTGCGATGGGATGGCCCTCGGTAAAGCTGGAAGACAGATAAATCGTACGAGAGAGCGGGAAATCATCCAAGGTGCGCAATACGAATGGGGCACTTTCTTTGTAGCCCCAGGTCACTTTAGGAAAGAAGGTGATCCCTAATCCCTGATTGATTAATGAACGCAATGTTGCCGGATCATCTGTGGTGGCGCCAATACTCAAAGCAATTTTCCTTGATTCAAATGCTTCGTCAATAGTACGTCGTAATGGTGTATTCGATACCAGCATGATTAGTGGCAAATCAACGATATCAGCGGTCAATAGCGCTGCTTTTTTCGCTAATGGATGATTTTTAGGAATGGCCAACAAAATCGGTTCGGTAAAAATGGGTAAATTCGTCATTCCGGTTTTCGGTTCAGAAGTAATGTAAAAGACCCGACCTTTTTCCTTTTCAGCTTTTCCGTGTTGTTTGATTGAAAGTTGAATATCTGGGTGCTTCTCAACAAAAGTTTTGACCAAATTGGGAATTGATACCGAGGCAACTTCAGAATAGATCGTGATGGAAGGAATGATTTCTTCATTAAGAGATCGAATCGCTTCTAATCCCTGGTCATATTGTTCCAGTGTTTTAGTGACATAAGGGTAAAATTCTTCCGCATACATCGTCAGTTCAATGTGACGGCCAGTATGATAGAACAAAGGCACGCCTAAATCACTTTCTAAATGTTTCATGGCCCGGCTCAATGCCGGTTGCGAAATATACAGTTCTTGCGCAGATTGAGTAATATTTTTAGATTCCGCGACTTTTTGGAAATAACGTAAATGTTCGAGGTTCATAGGACACTCCTTATTCCATACCTTTTTGTTATGGATACTCATCAAATTGGTATTTTTTATTATAACAAACTTTGACTAGAATAACAGTGTAAGAGAAATTGTTAAGGAGGTTCTTCATGAGTACAGGTTTCTTATTCCCAGGTCAAGGCAGTCAAACAAGCGACATGTTGCATGATGTACCAGATGATTACTTCATTCGCTTGGAACAAGCTACTGGCTATCAATTGAAAAAGGCAACGAACATTGAAAATGACACTGTCTATATTCAATTAGCTATGCTTGTCAAAGCTGCTTATTATACCGACCAGATCAAGAAAGCAGGCATTTATCCTGATTTGGTCGCAGGTCATTCAATCGGCGCTTTTTGCGCAGCATTGGCTAGTGAATGTCTGAGCTTTGAAAATACTGCCAGTCTGGTCTATCATCGAGCGACACTGATGAAAGAAGCGTATCCTGCGGACTATGCGATGGGTGTAATCGTTGGGCTGACAAGATCAGAAGCGGAAAAGGTAGTTGCAGAAAGTTTTGACATCAATTTTCCTGTGTATCTATCTAATGAAAATTGCCCAATGCAACATACCTTATCTGGACATATCAAGGGTTTGCAGCAAGCATTAGACCATGCGAAAACGTATCATGCCCAGACCGCAAAGCTACTAGCAGTTCCTGTTCCATCTCATTGTGAATTGATGGACGAAACCGTCAAAAAGTTTGAGCCCTTCTTGCAGAACGTCACGATCAATTCGCCAGCTTGTCCTTATGTCAAAAATATTGACGGACGATTGACAACTGATCCAGCGGAGATCCGCAAAGATCTGTTACAAAATATTGCTCATCCAGTGCAATGGAACAAAATGATGGATGTCATAAAAGAAATGGGAACCGATATCGCTCTTGAATTTCCTCCCGGCAATACCTTAACAAAGCTGATTCATGCGAAATTTGGTGAAAACAAGGTGATCCGAACCATCAACTTGGACCAACACGGTATTGATGATGCCATATTCCTATATCAAAAATGGAGATGAACACAATGGAAAAACCAGCAAGAAACTGGGCCAGCAAACGCGAGCAAAAAGCCCAAACAATGAAAAAAATCGAACATTTGCTTGATGGAAAATATGTACCAACTGAAACCATTATCGAAGTGTTAGAAACGGTTATTCAACCAGGTGACAAAGTCGTTCTAGAAGGAGATAACCAAAAACAAGCAAGCTTCCTTTCAAAAAGTTTGGAACAAGTCAATACAGATAAAGTCAATCAATTGCATATGATCATGTCGAGTATTTCTCGTCCAGAACATTTAACTATCTTTGAAAAAGGCATCGCAGCAAAAATCGATTTTTCATACGCTGGTGCCCAAAGCACACGTGTCGCTCAAATGATCGAAGACGGCACAATGAAATTAGGCGATATTCATACTTATTTAGAATTATACGGACGTTTGTTCGTTGATTTGATTCCTAATGTCGTTCTTGTCGCTGCAGACAAAGCCGATAAACAAGGAAATCTTTATACAGGCTACAATACAGAAGAAACACCAACTATCGTTGAAGCTGCTGCTTTTAAAGATGGCATCGTCATCGTGCAAGTCAATGAAGTGGTAGACGAATTGCCACGGGTCGATATTCCAAGTGATTGGATCGATATCGTTGTCCTGGCTGATCAACCTTATCAATTAGAAGCATTATTTACTCGGGACCCTCAAAACATCACCGAATTACAAATCTTGATGGCAATGATGGCATTAAAAGGAATTTATGCCGAACATGAAGTTCAATCATTGAATCATGGGATTGGGTTCAACACTGCCGCTATCGAGCTACTTTTACCAACCTATGGCGAAACGTTAGGAATCAAAGGGAAAGTTGCTAAAAACTGGGTCTTAAATCCACATCCAACAATGATTCCTGCTATTGAATCTGGTTGGGTCGAAAGCATTCACAGTTTTGGCGGCGAAGTAGGGATGGAAGAATATATTGCTGCTCGTCCAGATATTTTCTTTGTTGGGAAAGACGGTACGATGCGTAGTAACCGTGCTTTGTCGCAAACAGCTGGTCAATATGCGGTTGATATGTTCATCGGTTCCACTCTGCAATTGGATTATGAAGGAAATTCTTCAACCGTAACCAAAGGACGTTTATCTGGTTTTGGCGGTGCGCCAAACATGGGTCATAACCCTGGCGGTCGTCGTCACTCAACACCGGCATGGCAATCATTGCGTGACGAAAAGGATCCATTAGGCAAAGGTCAAAAATTAGTTGTTCAAATGGTCGAAACTTACAGCTCAAACAAAAAACCAGTCTTTGTTGAAACACTAGATGCATTGGACGTTCAAAAACAAGCGGGCTTAGCCAACGCCCCTGTAATGATCTACAGTGATGACACAACTCATATTGTGACCGAAGAAGGAATTGCTTACCTTTATAAAGCCACTTCTAAAGAACAAAAACAAGCAGCAATCGCAGTAATCGGCGGTGTCACCCCATTAGGTATGACGAGTACCAAAGAATCATTGGATCAATTGCGTGCTGCTGGCATTGTAAAATTACCAGAAGATCTTGGTATCAAACGCAGCGATGCGAAACGTTCATTACTAGCTGCGCAAACCGTGGATGATTTGATCGAATGGTCTGATGGCTTGTATCAACCACCTATGAAATTTAGAACTTGGTCATAAAGGAGAGAAGAATAAAATGGAACAATTAGCATATACCTATAAAACAACCAAACCCATCAAAGAAAAAATCCATGTTGGTGTGGTTGGTTCAGGGGATTTAGAAATTTTACTTTTTCCAACAGATAAAGCGGAAACTTCAGTGAAGATTTGTACCGGAAGTGACGGCTTTGGCGATGTTTGGCAAAATGTTTTGACACGCTTCTTTGAACGTTACCCAATCACCGCAGACATGGTTATCAATGACTTTGGTGCTACTCCTGGAGTTGTCTATCTTCGATTAACACAAGCAATGGAGGAACTTTCAGATGAAAAATAGTTTTGTTGAATTAAATGCCCGCGAACGTGTCAATGCGTTAGTTGATAATGGCCGTGAATTGATTGATCCCTTTGATCAAATGATCGCGCCTAATTTGGTCGCACAAGATATTGTTCCCCAAAGTGATGACGGGATCGTGGTTAGCCGCGGTAAAATTTCTGACAAAGAAGTAGTCGTTATTGCTATGGAAGGTAAATTCCAAGGTGGCGGTATCGGTGAAGTTTCCGGTGCGAAAATCATTGCCGCTTTGACCCATGTACTGGAAGAAAACCAAAACGGCCACGAAATCTATCCAATCATTGTATTGGATACTGGTGGTGTCCGTTTGCAAGAAGCCAATTACGGGTTGCTCTCGATTTCCGAAATTGGTAATTTGATTGTCGCTTTGAAAAAATATGTTCCAGTCATCGGCTTAGTTCCTGGTCGTGTTGGTTCATTTGGGGGGATGTCCATCACTTCAGCCTTAATGAGCTATTTGATTGCTACCAAAAAAGCCCGGATCGGTTTAAATGGACCAGAAGTGATTGAACAAGAAGCGGGTGTTCGCGAATTTGATTCCAGTGATAAAGACTTGATCTGGAACACGATCGGTGCCCGGCAACGGTTGAATGCGCAAATCGTTGATGAATTAGTAACAGATAGCGTTGAGGCAATCAAAGCAGCTGTGATTGCAGCAATCAACGAAAAGAAAGACAGCCATCGCAGCGAAAACGCCGACTTTTATCTTTCTTTGTTGGCAAAACTAGATTTATCCAAACCAATGGCGATTGACAAGTACAATCAAGCATTAGCCGCTCACAAATCAGCAGCTGTGAAGGAAATCAACGTAACAGAAGGGACAGAAGATGCTGCTACAAGTGTTGGTTACGACTGGTTTGCGGCATTGACAGGGTTGAAACACCCAACTTCTACAAGTGCCACGGTTTATGCTGCAGCTTCAAACTTATTCAACGAAGATGCGGTTGTCACAGCCATTGTCCCAAATGCACAAAACCCAATGTACCGTGTTCGTAATGGGGAAGTTGGCTTGATCGAAGGTTTTGAAATGGCTCATGTCTTAGAAACCGTTTATCAAGAAGACAAAGAGAAGGCCGTGAAACGTCCGGTTGTTGTCGTGATCGACGTACCAAGTCAAGCTTACGGTTATAACGAAGAATTGATTGGAATCCACGTAGCCTTAGCAAATAGTGCTGCAGCTTATGCAAAATTGCGTCAAGCAGGTCATCCAGTGATCGGCTTTATCGCTGGGAATGCGATCTCTGGTGCATTCTTAGCCCATGGCTTACAATCTAGTCGCTTGATCGCTTTGAATAGTAGCAATATCACTGTTCAAGCAATGTCTAAAGAAAGCGCCAGCCGTGTAACAAAACGGTCAATCGCAGCGATCGAAGCAGCAGCAGAAAAAGTGCCAAGTATTGCCTACGACATCAAAAATTATACGAAGCTTGGTGCGATTTTCACTTTCTTAGAATCAATTACGGATCAAGAAACCAGCGCTGACCATGTCAATGCGGTGATCGACGCCATCAATGCAGCGATTCTTGATGTTCGTCAAACAAACGACACTATGTTGACCAACCGATACACCAACGAGATTGCTGTTAAAGGCGGTCGTTTAGAAACAAATAAAGTTTTTGCCCGTATGAATGAAGAATGGACTGATTAAACAATGAACTTTGCCCACGATATTGTATTGATCGATAACCAAGCGCTTGCTGATCTCGTTTTACCAGATTGGCTGCAACAAAGGGAAAAAATGTATGCGACTGTCCGTAGAGGCATTCCTCAAAGCCCACAACATATCCTTGTCGGCTTTCGAGGAACAAAACGGGTACAGCGCTTCGGCACCGAGATACTTTCCAAGTATGTGATGGCGACCATTCATCCATGGCAGCTGATTGCCAAAGAAAGTTTTCGCCAAAAAGACATTGCAGATTATCCTGTTTATCGCCAATATCGTGAGGCACAACGATTGTTGTGTGATTGTCAGTGGGGTGTGGGTGGCAGTTTGGGGTTTGAATTGGCTTCAGACCAAACCGCGATCAAAGTAACCAGTGACTTGGATCTCTTGCTTTATGCTGATTCTGCCACTCAACTTCCTTTACAACTCATTCAGGACAATAAAGATTTTTTCAATGATTTAGATATTCAAGTAATAACTAAAAAAGGCGGTTTTTCCTTAAAAGAATATTTGAGGAACCCCCAAAAGAAACTATTACTTAAGACAGACGAGGGTCCAAAACTCACCAACGAGATTTGGTAAATATAAGAAAAGTGAGCGAAAAAAATGTTCGAGAATAAAGAAATCAAAATCAATATCAGCGACTTCCTAAAAGTCTTTGCTGTGACCGCCGTTATGATGCAGACTGTTTTGAGTTTTGCTTTAGCAAATGTCCAAAACGAAAAAACCGCCGCCTTTATTGGTATATTTTATGTCATCGTGAAATACACCGCACCAATGTTTATTTTTGCAATTGTTTATAATATGGTAAAAACAAGCCAACATCTTTCTTATTGGGAATTTCTGAAAGAAAAATTCTTTGAATTAGTGGTTCCTTATCTGTTGTGGACGACTGCATACTTATGGCTCTTTCCAGCCGTTCAACAAGGTCAACCCTACACAGATACTGCTTCATTCTTATTGAAATATATTACCGGTGACGGCGCACCCCATCTATGGTATACCGTGATGATGCTTCAAATTCAATTATTGATGCCGTTTTTCGTATGGTTAGGCTACAAAGTCTTTTCAAACAAGAAAAATGTTTGGCCTGTCCTAATCGTTGCGACAGTTTTATATGTAGCTTGGTATTTATTCTATGATGCGCAAGTTTTTGCCGGACCTCATCATGACAACTGGTACTTATTGGATCGTTTCGTTGCTAGCTTTGTGATTTATGGTATTTATGGCGAAGCGGCATTGATGTATCATGAAGCCATTTACCGCTTTTTATATAAAATGCGCTATGCACTATTGCCAGTTGGCTTAGTATTAGCTTTATTTTCAGCTGATCATTTATTACACTTTAGCGGAGATCTTTCTTTCGCTCATGCACCTTATTTGAATACATTACAAAGTCTTTATAGCTTAGTGGTGATCTTCGGCGTCTTTATGTTAGGCTCAACTATGATCAAGAACAATGCACCACAGCTTCGTGCATTCAAATGGTTATCTGTATATGCGTACCGTACCTATTTAGCCAATGTATTTGTATTTCAAGTTATTCTAGTTTGTTTCAAAGATACACTATTACAATTACCAACGGGAATCATGATTCTTGTTGCCTACTTAGCTACTGCCAGCTGCAGCTTTTTATTAAGCTATCTTCTGCATGTGATTTGGTCAGGGATCAAAGGACCATTTAGTAATTAATTCATAAAAAGAGGGGATCTTATGGAAGAACAATCTGCCTTCGCTACCTGTCATCAACTGGCAAAACTAGTTGAAAAAGCGCTGATCGATGAAGTGGAACTCTCACCCAAGCCAGGCTTAGTCGATCGTTTTACAACTGGTTCACATAGCGATATGAATCACGAACTATTTGTCTTATCTGCACAAACGCTGACACCATTTTTTGAAGAAATGGCGCTGGCTTCTTGGCAAAAAAGACCGAGCCAAGCCGTCAGAGAAGCGATCGCTGAGATTGGTCGCCGTGCTGAAACAGCCATGTTTGCAGCTACTGGTGGAGTCAATACCCATAAAGGGGCCATTTGGGCAATGGGATTGTTTATCAGTGTGATCAGTAGCCAATACAGCTGTGATCGTCAGTTGTTTTTACCAAAGATTTTTACAGAGATTCAACAACTGGTCGCTTATCCAGATCGTCGGATACAAGTTGTGGCTACTGGAAGTCACGGAAACAAAGTCAAACAAAAATATGGTTATACGGGTGCTTTTGGGGAAGCAGCAGCAGGTTTTCCTCATGTTCAAGTGGCATTATCTGATTTTTTGTCACGACAAATAAAAGATTCACCAGAAAAAAGACTCCATATGCTCCTAGCGATCATGGCCACTCTTGATGATACTTGTATTTTGTATCGCAGCGATCAACAAGTGCTGAACCATGTTCAACAGTTGGCAAAGCAAGCCAATAAACAGCCCATTCCTAGCGCTGCTTTTGAAGCATTGAACAACTATTGTCAACAGCAAAATGTTTCACCCGGCGGAAGTGCCGATTTATTAGCTGCCAGTTTCTTTCTGCTTTCTTTGGAAAACTTAACGAGTCAGAAACTTTATTTCACTACAGCAAAATAACATATTTATTCCATTCGTAAGACTTTTAAAGAGATTGTTTCTTAAACTCTTTAAAAGTCTTTTTTTATCTGTTCAAAAAAACGTGTTATTCAATCGAAATAAATAAAATATAAAAAGAGAAATAATTTATCCGAAAAACCTCTTTTAATTGTTTGCTTGGAGGTCGCTAAATTCTAAAAAAACTTTTTAAAGTCTTCTCAGATAACGGCGAATGTTGGACTTAAACATTTGTTTTAATTGTTATTTAAAAAGGATAGAAGAGGGGTTTGACACCTGAATTAAAAAATAGTAGTATCTAACGTGAATTGAATATGTTTCTTCGGGGCAGGGTGTGATTCCCGACCGACGGTGACAAGCAATGCTTGAAGTCCGTGACCCGCATTCGTGCGGTTGATCCAGTGAAACTCTGGAACCGACAGTTAAAGTCTGGATGGGAGAAGAAAAACTTACAAGAATATTGACGGGAGGAGTCTATCCTTTTGGTCATCGTTTCTTTGAGTTTGTCTAATCAAGACCTCGTGTACTTATGCACGAGGTCTTTTTATTTAAAGAAAGGAGGAATGTTTATGCATGAAACGTATATGAAGCGCGCCATATCCGAAGCACTAAAAGGCAAAGGACAAACCTTCACGAACCCTTTAGTCGGTGCTGTCATTGTGAAAGATGAGGAAATAGTTGCTGTAGGCAGCCACATGACTTATGGCCAGCCACATGCGGAAAAGAACGCCATCGATTCATGTAGTTCCCCCGAAAAACTAATTGATTCAACCATTTATGTGACCCTTGAGCCTTGCCACCATTACGGAAAACAGCCACCTTGTACAACTGCTATTCTACAAAGCGGCATCAAAAAAGTGGTAATTGGTCAATTGGATCCCAATCCGTTGGTATCTGGCAAGGGCAAAGCGTTTTTAGAATCACAAGGAGTAGCAGTGATCACCGGCGTTTTAGAAAAGGAGGTACGTGAAATCAATCGCCACTATAATACGTATCACGAAGAGCAACGTCCTTTTGTGGCTTTAAAGCAAGCAACCACACTTGATGGAAAAATCGCTTTGGCTGGTCAGCGAACAAGGATAACCGGTGAAGCTGCATTGCGCCGGGTTCGTCAGGAACGTTCAGACTACCAGGCTATTTTGATAGGGAGCCGCACTGCCTTAATCGATAATCCTACTTTGCGGACAGAGGCTGCCTTTCCGACTTATCGAGTGGTCCTAGATCGTAAAGGAGAAACCTTGAAACAGCAGCTAACTCTTTTTGAGGATACCAGTAGTCCTGTACTGGTCTTTACTACGAAAAAAGTCCAAACTGTTTTCTCAAATCACGTGAAAATCATTACCACGCCTTCACTGACTCTCTCGTTTGTCATGAAAGAATTGTATCGACGCAAGATTCAATCGGTTTATGTTGAAGGCGGAAGCAGCATTCATGATGCCTTTCTGGCGGATGGTTATTGGGATCAAGTTATCACCTATCTTTCGCCAAAACTTATCGGCGGCAATGGAACAGCGAGTTTTGCTAGTTCTCGAGAAGTGAATCAGATGTTTGCGCTAACGGAAGTCACTGTTGAACCGGTCGGAGAAGAGTTAAGGATCGTTGGAAGGAGGCAGGAAAATGTTTACCGGACTCATTCAAGAAAAGGGTAAGATCACACGGATCGTGCCTAGTGGTCGCACCATTGCATTGACTTGTCATGCTTCTGAAGCATTGTTAACGGATTATCGGGTTGGCGATAGTATGGCGATCAATGGCGTATGTTTGACAGCGATCAAGACTGGCAAACAAGAATTCACTGTCGAGATCATGCCGGAAACTTATCAACGAACCACCTTTTCGACCGCAAAAATCAATGACGAAGTCAATTTGGAACGAGCGTTAGCTTTCAACGGCCGCTTGGAAGGACACTTGGTGGCAGGTCATGTAGATACTACGACAACGCTGCTAGAAAAGCGTGTGTTGGAGAATGCGCTGATTCTGACATTTGCTTATCCCGACGAACTGAGAAATGAGATCATTCCACAGGGCTCTATCGCATTGAATGGGGTTAGTTTGACGATTATCGAGACCACACTGCGCTATTTCTCCGTTGGACTGATTCCTCATTCCAAAAATCAAACCAATCTGGGGCGACTTAACCGCGGTGAAGCAGTGAATGTTGAAACAGATCTATTAGGAAAATATGTCAAAGCCAATCAACTGATCCGTGGCGGAAGAAAGGAAATGTCCTATGAGTAAAAATAAAATCGAAACAGCATTAGACTATTTAAGAAATGGGCAATTAATTATTGTTGCTGATGATGACGACCGGGAAGCGGAAGGAGACCTTGTTGGAATCGCTAATCTAGCTACGATGGAAAGCGTGAATTTTATGACGAAATTTGCTCGAGGGTTGATTTGCGCACCTATCTCAGCTCAACTAGCTGACCGCTTGCAGCTAACTGAAATGGTCGCGCAAAATACGGATACTTTCAAAACAGCCTTCACTATAAGTGTCGATCACCGTTCAACGACAACAGGAATTTCTGCTGAAGAACGCGCGCGAACGATCCGAGCATTGGCTAATCCTCAAACTAAGGAAGAGGACTTTCAAAAACCAGGTCATATTTTCCCGTTGATCGGAAGGATAGGCGGGGTACTGGAAAGAAGGGGCCATACCGAGGCTGCATTGGATTTAGCAAAATTGACCAATCAAAGTGAAGCGGCCTATATTTGTGAGATTCTAAATGAGGATGGCACGATGGCTCGCCGCCCACAATTGGCTCAACTCGCGAAAAAATGGCAGCTGCCGATGATCACTATCGAAGAGTTAGCGACTTATATGGCAACAAGTCAGTTAACCGTTCAATTGCCAACCGCATTTGGATCCTTCGATTTAACCTTATTTGAAGATCAGCATCATCTTGAGCACTTAGTATTAGCAAAAGGGGATTTGACTAATCCCGCAAAACCATTATTGGTTCGTCTTCACTCAGAATGCTTGACTGGAGATGTTTTTGGATCCCAGCGGTGCGATTGCGGGGAACAACTACATGAAGCCATGCGTCAAATCGAAAAAGAAGGTACCGGAGCCATCTTGTATTTGCGTCAGGAAGGCCGAGGTATCGGCTTGAAACAGAAACTGCAGGCGTATCAATTACAGGAAAAAGGCTTGGATACGTATGAAGCCAATGTTGAATTAGGTTTTCGTCCAGATGAACGGGATTATGGTTTTGCGGCGATTATTCTGAAGTCTCTTGGCATCAATACGATTCGCTTGCTGACAAATAATCCAGAAAAAATCACCGAGTTAGAAGCTCATGGCATTCATGTTGCTGAAAGAATTCCGCTGGAAATAACTCCAGTTGCAGAAAATAATCGTTATCTTCAAACAAAAAAAGAAAAATTCCATCATTTATTATCACTTTGAGAAAGAAGGAGAGCACAACATGACACAATTTGAAGGAACATTTGACGGACAAGGAATGAAAGTAGGGATCGTGGTTGCGCGTTTTAACGAGTTTATTACGGCGAAACTTTTGAGTGGCGCCCAAGATAATTTGATACGGCATGGAGTAAAAGAAGAAGACATTGATGTTTACTGGGTACCCGGTGCCTTTGAAATTCCCTATATAACAAAAAAATTAGTCAACGTGAAGCAATACGATGGCTTGATCACACTGGGTGCAGTTATCCGCGGTGCGACTACCCATTATGAGCTTGTTAGCAATGAAGTCGCGAAAGGCGTGGCCCAAGTTGGATTAGCGGCAGACATTCCAGTCATGTTTGGCGTTCTAACTACAGAAACTATCGAACAAGCCATTGAGCGGGCCGGAACCAAAGCGGGCAATAAAGGTTCAGAAGCGGCGCAAGGATTGATCGAAATGATTTCATTGAACCGGGTGATTTAATGTTTTAATACCTGTCTGCGACTTTCTTATAGTTGCATTTATTTGCTAAAGGCATTCAATTTTTTCTGAAAAACTGCTATGATGAACAAAAAAAACTAGGGGCGAAACGAACGGATGCAAGAAGGAAAAAGACAAGTCAAAGCGATGGGAACGATCATTCAGCTTTGGATCCAACATGAAGATCCCACACCAATTTTGGAAGCAGCAGTCCAACAAATCAGAGCGTTTGAAAAACGGTTTAGTGCCAATGATCCTGCTTCAGATCTGATGAAAGTCAATCAAAACGCCGGAATTCAGCCGACCAAAGTAGCCAAAGACTTGTTTGCTTTGATCGCCTTAGCAAAAGAGCACAGCTTGCCAGAGGATAGTTTCTTGAACATCGCGATGGGACCCCTGATTCAGGAGTGGCGTATTGGTTTCTCAGATGCCAAAGTGCCGACTGCCGAAAAAGTGACGGAATTACTACAGGTGACCGATCCTCAACGAATCGAATTGGATAACAAACAGCAGAGCGTTGCCTTAGCTGCCGGTATGTCAATAGACCTAGGTGCTGTGGCCAAAGGCTATTTCGCAGATCAGCTGGCAGATTTTTTTAAGCAATCTGGTGTCAGTGCCGCTTTGATTGATCTGGGCGGGAATGTTGTTACCTTTGGTGAAACACCAAATCATGCGGATCACTTATGGCGTATCGGAATTCAGAATCCTTTTTTGCCAAGAGGAAATTTCGTGGCAGCCTTAAAAATCCGCGATCGTTCTATCGTAACCTCAGGGATCTATGAACGTTCCCACACCGTCGACGGTAAGACCTATCATCATATTTTCAATCGTAAAACCGGTTATCCGATAGAATCAGCGTTAGCAAGTATCACGATTATTTCCGATCGTTCAGTGGATGGCGAAATTTGGACCACACGTCTCTTTGGTAAAAAACCTGAAGAAATCATGAAACAACTCAGCCAACTCGATGGCATCACTGGATTAATCGTAACCCGACAAGGCCAATTGCTTTATCCCTCTACGCTACAACCACTGATTGAGTTACCTGAAACGAATCAAAAAGCCTAATTGAAACATACTCAAAGATAGAGACGAAACTGCCTTGACAAAGCAGCTTTCAGAGTCTGGTAAATGAAGTAAAATGAAGTATTTAAACTGGTGAAACAAGATAGCAGAACGACTGCGCCCCCCTGGCAATTGCACGATCTTAAAGTGCCTGCTTAATCTGTTTAGCTCGTTTGACATACCATTACTTCTGACTCTTTCTTCTTTGAGTATGTTTTTTTTACTTTTGATGGCGGTTTTAGCGATCATACTTTTTCTAGAAAATAGCGAATCAAGTTTTGATCAGCTATCGATAACGGACGCTCTGCTTGATGAGCGATAAAATAATTTAACGTTAGCATTTCTTCAGGTATCGGATAAAGGTTGAAAGGCGTCATTGTCGCTGCTTGCAAGACACTTTCAGGAACGATGGCCAACCCGAGATTGTTTTCAGCAAGTGCTGCTGCAGTATAAATATTGCTGCTTTCTACGAGAATGGTTGGTTCAACTTTGTACTTTTTCAATAATTGATCAATTTGCCGACGAATCGCGGAGCCGCTTGTCGTCAATATCAACGGGCTTTGTAACAGTTCTTTCATTGAAACACTGTCTTGAGAGAGAAATTTTTTGTTTGCTTGATACAAAGGCGAAATAGGGGGGATGATCGCAAAATAATTTTCACTCTTTGTGGCGTAAGTCGTCAAATTAGGTGAAATAGTCTCCGGGTTCTGGCCAACAAAAAAATCCAATTGATTACTTAATAAACGTTTCTCATTGTGCTTTGGCAAATCTTCACGCAAAAAAACGGTCACATCCTGGTGTTCTGCCAAATAGTCAGGTAAAAAAAGTGGGAGCAAGAACGAGCCCAGACTGGGCAAGATACCCAATCGCAATGTTTTGGTTTCTGGTGATGTGTAGCGCAGTAACCGATGACGAAATTTCGCGGAAGCGGTTTCCAATGTTTCAAGGTATTGATAATAGATTTTACCGGCTTCAGTCAAATGCAAAACACCTGACTGACGAATAATGATGGCCGTTCCCAACTCTTGTTCGACTTTTTTGATGGCTTGCGTAAGATAAGGCTGAGAAATAAATAGGTCTTTCGCTGCTTTGGTATAGTTATTGTACTTTAGTAATGTGTCGATGTACTGCAGCATCAAATGGGAATCTTTAAGAGACATAGAAGTTGCTCCTTCCGTAGAAATATGTCTATTATAACAAAAAAGTTATCATAATATAATTAAATAAATATTTCACAAATGTGAATGGTCAGACTAAACTGTAGAAGTACTTAATTGGAACAAATAAATTGTCCTTCAGATCCTTCTATCGGAATGAAATCAGAGAGATTTAAGCTGAGTTTGACCATTTTTATCTTTCTAAGACGACTATTTGTACGATTAACTTTTGAAACAATTGATCTAAAAGCGAGTTATAATCGAATCAATTGTTAAATTTATCACATTTAGGAGAGATGAGTATGAAACTGATCGGAATCGTTGGCACTAACTCTGCACGTTCGACCAATCGCCAGTTATTGCAATTTATCCAAACCCATTTCAAAGATCAGGCAGAAATCGAGCTTTGCGAAATCAAAGATCTGCCAGCATTCAATGAACCAGAAGACAGAACAGCACCTGAAGCAGTTCGAGAATTAGCAGAAAAAATCGAGGCTGCTGATGGCGTGATTATCAGTACACCTGAATACGATCATTCCATTCCAGCAGTACTAAAAAGCATGATTGAATGGCTTTCTTATACGACCCGTCCCTTGATCGACAAACCAGTGATGATCACTGGTGCCTCACTTGGTGCTTTAGGTTCTTCCCGAGCGCAAGCACATCTTCGCCAAATTCTTGATGCACCGGAAGTCAAAGCACGAATCATGCCTAGTGCCGAATTTTTACTCGGTCATTCGATGCAAGCCTTTGATGAAGAAGGATGCTTAAAAGATGAGGAAAAAGTCGCTGAATTAGAAGATTGCTTCAATGAATTCAAATTATTCGTGGAAATCACGAATCGTCTCGTCAGTGAATATTCGACTGCCAAAGAGCGCTCAAAGAAATTTTCTTGGGAACAGGTATAAGAAAGAGAGGAAATGTCCATGAAATTTGTCGGTATGATCGGTACAAATGCAAAGAAATCGACTAATCGCCAACTGGTGACATATATGCAACAAGCATTTGCCGATTTAGCAGAAATCGAAATTTTAGAAATTGATCAAGTTCCTATGTTCAATGAAACAGAGGATCAAACCAATAGTGAAGTCATTCAAACATTAAATCAAAAAATTTTGGCTGCCGATGGCGTGATTATCGCGACACCAGAACACAATCATTCCATACCATCCGCACTAAAAAGTGTCTTAGAGTGGTTGTCCTTCAATCTACACCCGTTTGATGGCAAACCAGTGATGATCGTGGGTGCTTCTTATGACGTCCAAGGTTCTTCACGGGCACAACTACACTTGCGTCAAATTCTTGATGCACCTGGTGTCAATGCAACGGTTATGCCTGGTAATGAATTTCTTTTAGGTCGTGCGCATCAAGCATTCGATGAAAATGGGCAGCTGAAAGATCAACGGACTGTTGACTTTTTGGAAAGCTGTTTTAGAAAATTCATTCGCTTTACAGAAGTTGCTAATATCTTGAATGTTCCCGAAGAAGTAGTTTATCAGCCTGGGAATTATACTGTCACGGCACCAGGACACAATGGTGATTTACCAATGGTGGTTACATTAAGTGAAGAACGGATCGAAGCAATCAATATCGATACTTCCGGTGAATCGGAAGGAATCGCAGATGTGGTCTTTGCGCGTGTTCCACAAGAAATCATTGAAGGCCAAACATTGAACGTCGATGCGATCTCAGGTGCTTCCGTTACCAGTAACGGTGTCGTTGATGGTGTCGCGAAAGCAGTGAAAATGGCTGGTGCAAACCCAGATGTTTTAAGAAAACGTCCTAAGGCAGCCAGTGCGCTAAAAACGGAAGATGAAACTTACACCACGGATATCATCGTTGTCGGTGGTGGTGGGGCAGGATTGAGTGCCGCAGCAAGTATCCTTCAAGAAGGCAAAGAGGTGATTTTAGTTGAAAAATACCCAGCCATCGGTGGAAATACCGTTCGCACGGGTGGACCAATGAATGCCGCAGATCCGGATTGGCAAAAAACATTTGCTGCGCTTCCAGGTGAACGGGCTGCGCTAGAAGAAATCATTGCCTTAGATGAAGCAACCATTGATGCAGAATACTTGGCTGATTTTCGATTGTTGAAAGAACAAATCACAACGTATTTACAAGCAACGACTCCAGAAAAAGAATTCTTATTTGACTCTGCCATCTGGCATCGTATCCAAACTTATTTAGGCGGCAAACGGACCGACTTAGAAGGAAATGTGATTTACGGTCAATATGACTTAGTAAAAATCCTAACTGATCGTGCACTAGAGTCTGTGAAATGGCTAGAAGAAATCGGCGTTGAATTTGATTACAAACATGTCGATATGCCAGTTGGAGCAAAATGGCGCCGAGGCCATAAACCATTGAAAAATGAAGGGTACGCTTTTGTTTCTGCCCTACACAATTTCGTCAATGAAAATGGTGGAAAAATTCTTACCGACACACCAGTCAAAGAATTGATCATCGAAGAGGGACAAGTCGTAGGGATCATTGGGGAAGGTCGCAATGGACAAAAAGTAACGATCCATGCCAAAGCAGTTATCTTAGCTTCTGGTGGCTTCGGTGCGAATACACAAATGCTGAAGCAGTACAACACATATTGGACTGAAATCGAAGATGACATCAAAACTTCCAATTCGCCGGCAATCACAGGGGATGGTATCAAACTAGGGGAAAGTGCCGGTGCGGATCTAGTTGGAATGGGCTTCTCACAAATGATGCCGGTATCTGATCCGAATACAGGAGCATTATTCAGCGGTCTGCAAGTACCTCCCGCAAACTTTGTGATGGTCAATCAAGAAGGCAAACGTTTCGTCAATGAATATGAAAGCCGTGATGTATTGACACAAGCAGCAATCGATAATGGTGGCCTATTCTATTTGATTGCTGATGAAGAAATCAAGAAAACAGCGTACAATACGTCCCAAGAAAAAATCGACAAACAAGTAGCTAACGGAACATTATTCCGCGCCGATACCCTTGAAGAATTAGCAGAACAAATTAATGTTGATCCAACCATCTTGAAAGAAACGATCACTGCATACAACGCCTATGTCGATGCAGGAAAAGATCCTGAATTTGGCAAAGATGTGTTTGATCTTAAAGTAACGACTGCTCCATTTTATGCAACTCCAAGAAAACCGGCAGTACATCACACCATGGGGGGGTTAAAGATCGATACACAAACCCATGTGTTATCAAAAGAAAATCAAGTGATCAAAGGTCTATATGCAGCTGGTGAAGTAGCAGGAGGAATCCATGCAGGAAATCGCCTTGGTGGTAACTCATTGACTGATATCTTTACCTTTGGACGGATCGCTGGTAAGACAGCAGTTGCAGAAAATCTTTAATAGGTTAAAAGAAATGTGCAGAAGAATCGCACTGCACATTTTCTTTCAAAACGTTATGTGAAATAAGTAACATGAGGTGTATTCATTCAATTTATTTAAACAAAACTATTTTTTGGGGGTAAAACATGGAAACAAAACTCAACCGTTGGCTAGTCTTGATTGCTTCAACTGCTGTTCTGTTATGTACAGGTGCCGTTTATGCATTTAGCGTTTTCGCTGGACCGCTTAGTCAACTAAAAAATTGGACAATGGAAGAAATCATGCTGGCATTTACAATCAATGCTGCTGTCGGACCTATCACAATGATTTTAGGAGGATTCTTGACCGACCGTGGATTGGCAAAATGGACGATTACTTTTGGTGGTTTATTATTTGCGCTAGGTTTCTTCTTAACTGGATTTGTGGAATCACCTGGGATGCTCTATCTAACTTATGGTGTGCTTTCAGGTCTTGGTCAAGGATTTGCTTATTCTGCTTGCTTAAGTAATACGATTCGTTTATTCCCAGACAAACGTGGACTTGCTTCAGGATTGATCACTGCAGGTATGGGCGGTGCAGCCATCATCGCCGCACCGATCGCGAATGCAATTATTGAATCAAGAGATGTGTTGACTGCTTTTCGTTTTATCGGTATTGGTTATATGATCGTCGTTGTAATGGCATGTTTCTTTATCAAAAAAGCCCCTGCAGATTATCGTCCAGCAGGATGGGTCCCACAAACTTCTGCGGCTAAAGGAACCGCAGCAAATTATTCCTGGCAAGAGATGATGAAAACACCTGCTTTTTATTTGATTATTTTGATGCTCGGAGTTGGTGCATTTTCTGGTTTGATGATTGCTTCCAATGCTGCTGTGATTGGGCAGGAAATGTTCGGATTAACAGCTACAACAGCCGCTTTTTATGTTAGTCTATATTCTTTAAGCAATTGCTTAGGTCGAGTGATTTGGGGAACAGTTTCTGATAAGATTGGGCGCTCCAATACATTGATGATCATTTACGGTGTCGTTGCGTTATCTTTACTCGTTTTGACACTTTCAAGTGCAGCGATGATCTTTGCAGTGGGAATCATTGGGCTAGGACTCTGCTTTGGCGGAGTGATGGGGGTTTTCCCATCGATCGTAATGGAAAATTACGGACCAGCTAACCAAGGAGTCAACTATGGAATCGTCTTTGTTGGTTATTCTACTGCTGCTTTCTTTGGACCACGAGTAGCAGCAGGAATGGCTGCCAGCAACAATGGAGATTTTACAAACGCATTCTATACAGCAATTGCTTTGGCAGTCGTCGGCTTTATTTTGAATATTGCTTATGTTCAACTAAAAAAATCACATAACGTTTCAATCGCCAAATAAACAGCGCAGCATTGAAAAGGCTATAAGTCTCTATAAGAGGATAAATAATCAGTAGTACTAATATAGATATATGCGGATTGACAGACTTGATTGACCATGATCATGGTCAATGAACTTAGAAATGCTTTTACCGGTGACAGGAGTTAGTACGATTGATTGATCAGTTAGATGGAGTAGCTTTTCAAGTACTGAGAATAAAAAAGTGGTAAAGTCTTTAATTTCTTTTTTTTCATGTTCCAGTGCAAAAAGTGATTATACTATTTTTTCCCTAAGTGATAGGATATCAGGTAGAAAGATGATTTTATAGAAGGAAACTCGAATCAGCTGATTATTCATTTTTATACGATAGTCATAATATTCATGAAGGAATGAAAAAATAGATTTGGTAGTGTCAATACACGTCGCTTATCATAAAAAGGCAACGTGAATTTTAATAACCATCAGTAATAGAAGTGCTTGGGGAAGTCTTTTCTTTTGCTGATGGTTTTTTCACAGCGACATCGGATGTTTGACTAAAATAAGAATAAAGAAGGACACTAATCTGCTTTCCTAAGATTAGTGTCCTTCTTATCTTTCATTCAAGTTGGAAGTTAGCAATAATTTTCTGGCTGACCATTTCGGGTGACAACTCAGTATTATCGATTTTCATCGTTTTTACTTTTGGAAAAAGGGATGCCAATTCCGTCGAATGGCTTTCCAAACGGTATTTTTCATTAAAAGTAAGAAGTTCTTGATGCGAAAAAGCAAGATCCCGTTTTGACGGCTTCGCTTTTAAACGTGCTTCCTGACGGTTACGTGCGATACGCTCCTCTAATTGCGCAACAAGTTCAACAAAATAAACCGGTTGTCCAGCGCTTAAAAAGATCTCAGAAATTTTGTGTAAAAAAGCAATATCTTCTTTCTGATCAAATCCCACTAAAACAGTAAATATGATTGTCTTAACTGTATTCTGTTCACCAGCCACAAATGCTTTGAAAAGTTCGATCCTAGTGGAATCAGACAACTTAAATGCCGCAGGCGTATACCCAAGATAATTGGCAAATAAATCAATAGTTTGATGATTAAATAGTAATTTACCATCAATTCTTTTTTCAAGTTCGCGACCGACAGTCATTTTTCCAACAGCCTGAGCACCAATCAAAACCAGTAATGGCATAGAAGCACCTCATTCTTTTAGACTTATTGTAACAGAATGTCAGGAAATAATGGATCCTATTTAGATGCGAAAGTCCAACTTTTCTCCCAATCCTGCTGAGCGAATCTTTTTGTTGCGTTTGGGCATTCAGCTATACTTAAGGCAGACTAGAATAGTGGAGGATGGAATATATGAATGAAATCATTCAAACGTTTAGCGAGCGAAAGGAGGAGTTGCTGCGGGCAATCTTTCAACACTTGGCCATTTCGCTGAGTGCGTTGATTTTAGCCATTTTAATTGCTATTCCATTAGCAATTCTGTTGAGCCAAAAGAAACGAATGGCAGAATTTGTTTTACAGATCACAAGTATTCTACAAACAATTCCATCATTGGCATTATTGGGTTTATTGATTCCTTTTGTTGGTATTGGTACCGTCCCCGCTCTAATAGCATTGGTAGTTTATGCGTTACTGCCCATTTTTCAAAACACGTATATTGGGCTTTCCGAAATCGATCCGTCGATTGAAGAAGCGGCGGATGCATTTGGTATGTCTCGCTTGCGAAAACTCTTCAAAGTTGAGTTACCTATTGCAATGCCTGTCATCATTTCTGGGGTACGTACAGCATTGGTGTTGATTATTGGAACGGCCACGTTGGCAGCATTGATTGGTGCTGGTGGATTGGGAACCTTTATTTTGTTAGGGATCGACCGTAATGATCCGAGTTTGACACTCATAGGGGCGGTTAGTTCGGCTCTATTAGCAATCTTATTCAGTGGACTGATTCGTTTTTTACAAAACCGCAGCATGAAAACCACACTGATCTCTTTAGGTGTTATCTTTCTTGGAATCGGCGGAATTCTTTTCGCACAGTATAATCCTATTTCAAATAAAACGGTAACGATTGCTGGTAAACTCGGTTCAGAACCAGATATCCTTATCAATATGTATCAAGCAGTGATCGAAGAAGAAGATCCTAGTTTAACCGTCGAGATCAAACCAAACTTTGGTAAAACAAGTTTCTTATTTAGCGCTCTTGAAAATGACCAGATTGATATTTATCCCGAGTTTACGGGAACAGTATTAGAAAGTCTAGTCAAAGTCCCAAAAAATACCCAAATAGATGGTTCTCCAGAATCAACTTATCAAGAAGCAACAAAACTGCTAAGTGACCAGTTTAATATGCGCCTGTTAGAGCCGATGACCTACGAAAACACCTATGCTTTAGCCATGCGTCGTGAACAAGCAGAAGAGTTGGGTATAACGAAGATTTCTGAATTAGTTGCTCATGAGTCAGAGCTTCGGGCTGGTTTTACTTTAGAGTTTATTGATCGGGAAGATGGCTATCGCGGGATCCAAAAACAGTACGGGCTGACTTTTGATTCTGTCCAAAGTATGGAACCGGCACTGCGCTATCAAGCGATCCAAAGCAAGGATGTCGATGTGATCGATGCTTATTCGACAGATAGTGAGATCAAACAATACGATCTCGTCGTTTTAGAAGATGATCGACAGCTCTTTCCACCTTATCAAGGAGCCGCATTGATGAAAGATGAGTTTGCTGCAGAACATCCGCAAGTCGTCAAAGCATTGGAAAAACTATCAGGAAAAATCACAGAGGACCAGATGATTGACATGAACTATCAAGTGAATGTAGAAGGAAAACAACCGGCTGATGTTGCTCGTGAATTTCTAAAAAAAGAAAAGATTTTTGGGGAGGGAAACTAAATGGAACCAATTATCGAATTTAAACAAGTTGCCAAAGAATTTGAGGGGCAAGTCGTATTAAAAGAATTGGATCTCTCCATTCATCAAGGAGAAATCTTTGTCTTAGTAGGTCCCTCAGGAAGCGGAAAAACAACCTCCCTTAAAATGATCAATGGGCTGATCGAACCGACGGAAGGCAATGTTTACTTCAAACAAAAACGAGTGAAAGACTATCAACTCCAAAAGTTACGTTGGAAAATTGGTTACGTGTTGCAGCAAATTGCTTTGTTTCCAACGATGTCCGTCAAGGAGAATATTGAAATCATTCCAGAAATGCTCGGTTGGGATAAAAATCGTCGCAATCAACGTGTCGATGAACTACTCACTGAGGTTGGACTTGAACCAGAGACGTTCAAAAAACGGATGCCGGCTGAACTTTCAGGTGGTCAAAGTCAGCGGATCGGAATCTTGCGAGCGTTGGCTGCAGAACCAGACATCATCTTGATGGATGAACCTTTTAGCGCCCTTGATCCGATTTCTCGAACCAATCTTCAGGATCTCGTATTAGATTTGCATAAAAAATTAGGCAATACGATCGTCTTTGTTACCCATAATATGAATGAAGCCTTAAAATTGGGAGATCGAATCGGTGTGATGAATGAAGGCAGACTGGTACAATGTGATACGCCTGAAAAAATACGGACAGAGCCAAAAACGGATTTCGTTCGCGCCTTTTTTGACGAAACACAAGGAGCACAGCAAGAACAACGTCTTCAAGCGATTATTGATGCTGGTTACTACCAACAATCAACTACACAAGAGGGAATGTCCCTCGATGTGAAGGTCCCTCTTTCACAAGTATATGAAGTCTTGGCCAACCACGAACATTTGGTTGTTACAGAACAAGGACAAGCGATTGGTGAAGTTACCCGTACAGATATCTTTCATTTTCTAAGTCAGGAGGAGCAAGATGCAAAACTATGATGTAATCGTTGTGGGTGGTGGACCAGCCGGAACTGCTGCGGCCTATTCTTTCAGCGAGCAAGGGAAGACTGTCGCAATCGTTGAAGCCGATCTCTGGGGAGGAACTTGCCCCAACCGCGGGTGCGACCCCAAGAAGATTTTAATGAGTGCCGTTGAAGCAAAGGCGAAGGCTGCTCACTTAGCAGGAAAAGGGATCACTGGAGAGCTGGGTATTGACTGGAAAACTTTGATGGCTTTCAAGCGCAGTTACACGGACACTGTTCCCACACAGACGAAGCAGGGCTTAGTGGATACTGGAATCACGACCTATGAAGGAGAAGCGGAATTTATCGATGAACAAACGCTGCGGATTGGTTCAGAAATCGTTTCAGCTGATCAGTTCTTGATTGCTACAGGACAACGACCTGCGCTACTCCCGATTAAAGGACAAGAATATTTGCATACAAGCACCGATTTTCTTGCAATGGAAAAAATGCCCGCGAAAATCACTTTTTTAGGAGCGGGGTATGTTGCTTTTGAACTTGCGACAATCGCTCAAGCAGCAGGAGCAGAGGTACACATTATTCATCATAACGACAGACCACTGAAAGCATTTGATCAGGAATTGGTGAATGCCTTTATTGAGCAATTACAAAAGCAAGGAATTTTCTTTCATTTCAATGTAGAGATTGAAAGCATCAGCCAAATCAATGAAGGATACACGCTGCAAGGTACAGGCTTTGAGCTGGACACCGATTACGTGGTAAGTGCTGTTGGACGCATCCCAAATGTTGAATCCTTGCACTTAGAAAATGCAGGAGTTGATTATTCCAAACGCGGGATCAAAGTCAATGACTATTTACAAACATCGAACCCACGAGTTTTTGCCTGTGGAGATGTATTGGATAAGGAACAACCTAAACTGACGCCTGTTTCAAGTTTTGAAGCAAAATATGCGGTCGCTTCAATGAGCCAAAAAGGTTCTCGTTCTGCAATCACGTATCCCCTGATTCCTACAATCGTCTTTGGTGGGTTGAAATTGGCTCGGATCGGTCAAAGTGAAAAACAGCTCGCTCAAAATCTGCAGATCCATAGTGAAACAATCAACCTTGCCGATTGGTTTACGTACCGTCGCATCAACGATCCTGTTGCGATGCTTAAACTTGTTTACAATCAAGAGGGACAAATCATTGCGATTACCTGTCTTTCAAGTATCGCAGATGAATTGATTAATTTGTGCTGCTTGATTCTGGAAAAACAGCTCACTCACCAAGAAATTGAAGCGCTGATCTTTGCTTATCCAACTCCTGCAAGTGATTTGACTTACATCATTTAACGCTGGAAAACGATCGTGTCTCATAACGAATGCTTTTGAAAGAGTCTCTCCTTCAACTTTTCTGCTGATAAAACAGATCACCATGACAAGTTGAAGGGTGGGCTTTTTTGTGTTCATGTGTTCTACCTGTCTGTTGCTTACTTTCGTGAAAAAGTTTCAAAAGTTTCTTGACTTAAAGTGAAGGTGAAGCAGTATACTATCAAACAGAGAAGGGAGTTTTTTGATGTTATTAAAATCAATTACAGATCCAGCAGATTTAAAGAAGCTATCCGCTGCAGAACTACAACAAGTTAGTGAGGAAGCAAGAACCGTGTTATTAGAAAAAATCAGCCATCATGGAGGACATAACGGACCGAATTTGGGCGTTGTCGAAATGACAGTTGCTTTACACGCTGTCTTTGATTCTCCAAGAGATAAAATGATTTTTGATGTTTCTCACCAAACCTATATTCATAAAATGCTGACTGGGCGAGGTCAAGCCTTCTGGGATCCAGCGCATTATAGCGATGTCTCTGGTTATACCAATCCAAAAGAAAGTGACCATGACTTGTTTACAGTGGGGCATACATCCACGTCATTGTCTTTAGCAAATGGGGTTGCCAAAGCACGAGACTTAAAAAATGAAGAAGGGAACGTAATTGCGGTCATTGGTGACGGCTCGTTATCTGGTGGTCTGGCTTATGAAGGATTGAACAATATCGCGGAGACTGGAACAAACACTATCGTGATTGTAAATGATAACGACCAGTCGATTGCGGAAAACCACGGAGGTCTCTACAATAACTTACGAGCATTGCGAGATACGAATGGTCAAGCGGAAAACAATTTCTTTAAGTCATTAGGGTTTGACTACTATTATCTTGCTGATGGCAATGATCTGACAGCCTTGATGCATCTATTCAAACAAGTGAAAGACAGCGATCATCCTGTTGTCCTTCATATTCATACCGTTAAAGGAAAAGGCTTCAAATTTGCCGAAGAAAATCGCGAGAAATTCCATGCTGGTGGACCATTTAGTCTTGAAACAGGGGATTATCTTGCAAATTCTGGTGGAGAAACTTATTCAACGGTAACGACCGATTATCTTTTAGAAAAAATGGCACAGGATCCAACAGTCGTTGCAGTAAATGCTGGCACGCCGATGATCCTTTTTACCCCTGAACAACGAAAAATCGCCGGCAGTCAATTTGTTGACGTCGGGATCGCAGAGGAACATGCTGCAACCATGACTGCCGGTCTGGCAAAAAATGGGGCGAAACCCGTTTGGGCAGTTTTTTCAACCTTTATGCAACGAAGTTTTGACCAAATCTCACATGATTTGTCTTTGAACAATGTGGCGGGAACTATTTTAGTTTATGGCGCTTCAGCTTATGGCATGAATGATGAAAGCCATTTAGGGATCTTTGATATTCCATTTTTGAGTCATATTCCGAATCTTGTTTATCTTGCACCGACCAATAAGGAAGAATATTTAGCGATGCTGGATTGGTCTATTGACCAATCCCAACACCCGGTGGCAATTCGCGTTCCTGTCGGTCCATTAGAATCAGGTCGTGTCGATCAAACAGATTACAGTCAACTAAACAAAAATCAACTCATTCAAGCGGGCAGCAAAGTTGCCTTACTTGGTGTAGGAAATGCTCTTGGCCTGGCAAAAAAAGCAGCTGCCATGATAGAAACCGAGCTTGGGATCACACCTACGGTCATTAATCCTAGATTTATTTCTGGATTAGATACTGACACATTGTCTGGTTTAATTGCTACACATCAATTGTTGCTCACTCTTGAAGATGGCCTTCTTGAAGGAGGCTATGGACAAGCTGTCGCTAGTTATTTAGGAAAAGCTCCGATCAAAATTGTCAATTTTGGTTTAGATAAAGCCTTTCATGACCGTTATCAAGCAAATGAGTTGCTACAAGAAAATGGGTTGACCGTTGATGCCATTCTTCGAGAAGTTCGTCAAGAATTGTCTCTTTAGTCATAGTGAGCTAGTCGCATAGTGAGCGTCCTTTTAAGGAAAGCAGACAATTCGTCTAGGAGTAACAACTGATAAGAATAAATATAGAATCGTTTAAACTGCCCTTTGTTCGATACAAACAGAACAAAGGGCAGTTTTTGATAAAAAAAGCGTCTGCCTTAGTTTCCGCTAAGACAGACTGTAAATTATTATGTCAAGGTCTATTGTGTCATAGTAACCTTAAAACAACCATAAACTTTTCGAAAAAATAGGCATTTATCTTTTGAAAATAATCATCAGTCCTTCATTCACGATACTTGGTCCAGTTGCCACTGACAGCAGGCTGCTTTTGCTTTAGCATATGACTCTACCCACAATAGTCTTCTTAATTGATTTGAGTTGATAATTGCTGCAAAAAGTGGTTAGATTAATTGGGGAATGAAGTAACAGTCGTTGATTGACGACTTGAAAAAAGGAGCGTGTTCATGAATTACTACCATCGGTTTGTTGCCAATGTTCCATTAAGACGTTGGACAGTGCTGATCTTTCTTTGCGGGATCTTATTTCTGCTTCGCAGTATGATGACTATTATTTTATTAACCTTTATTTTTACTTATTTGATTTACAAACTGGTCCAGCTAATACGCAAGAAAGTGAATGTGTCAATCAAACTTCTTTCAATCGTGTTGTACTTGATCGTTGTCGCTTTGGTTTACTTAGTCATTACCAAGTATGCACCGATTCTTTTGAACCAATCCGCGCAACTGGTTAAGTCAGTGACCGATTTTTATCAAAAAGCAGACTCTAACAATGAGTTATTAGAGTATTTGCTACATTTGGTGCAAACAAGCGATTATGTCCAAAAAATCCAAAATGGAGTCGTCGTCGTCATCAATTATCTTTACAACTTCGGTGAATTGGCTTTGACTGTATTGATCTCTTTCTTATTGAGTTTTTTCTTTATGATTGACAACAAAAAAACAGTGGCATTTTCTCAGCTCTTTTTGCAAGGGAGTGCTTCCTGGTTTTTTGAGGATGTTTACTATCTCGCAAGGAAATTTACCCGCGCATTCGGAAGTGTGATCGAAACCCAGCTATTGATTGCTATCGTTAATACAGTGATCACAGTGCTTGCTTTAGCTGTCATGGGCTTTCCTCAGCTGTTAAGTTTGGCCATGATGATTTTCTTCTTAAGCTTGATTCCAGTAGCAGGAGTCATCATTTCTTGTATTCCATTAACTTTTATTGCCTATACGATTGGCGGACTCAATGATGTTGTCTATGTTTTATTAATCATTATTTTTGTTCATGCTCTCGAGTCCTATGTTCTCAATCCGCGGCTGATGTCCCATAAAACAGAGATTCCCATGTTCTATACGTTCATTGTTTTATATCTGGGTGAGCATCTCTTTGGTATCTGGGGTCTGATCGTGGGGATCCCACTATTTACTTTCTTATTAGATCTAATGAAAATCAAGCAAGTCCCATCAATCCGCAATGCACTTAAAAAAAGTGAGTCGAGTGAAAAAGTGTAAATAAATGCCAACCAGTACTCAGATTAGAGGACTGAAGAAACGTCTAGAATGATTTATCTTAACTAGACGTTTCTTTTTATTTTCTGGTACACTGTCTGTGATAGCTTCACCAATTTAGTGATAGGAGAGAATCATGCAAAAAATATACCTTGTAGAAGATGATGCTACGATCGTTTCAGTACTGGCTGATTATTTAAGACAATGGGGATATGAGTGTTATCCCGCCAAAAAATTTGCTGAAATTTTGCAGGAATTTCGTGCGGTAAGTCCCGACTTGGTTCTTTTGGACATTTCTTTGCCTTATTACAACGGGTACCATTGGTGCCAAGAAATTCGTAACATTTCTGAAGTGCCAATCATTTTTCTTTCTTCAATGGATCAACAAATGAATCAAATCATGGCAATGAACATGGGAGCCGATGATTATCTAACAAAACCTTTTGATTTGGCGTTTGTTTTGGCTAAGATCCAAGCACTGTTGCGCCGCAGTTACCAATATACCCATCAACAAGTCCAGACGTTTTCATTAGGAGAAGTCACTTTTCATCCAATAGAAAATTTGCTGAAAAGTAAAACGGAATCTTTGCCGCTGTCGCCAAACGAATCTCGAATCCTTTCCTTACTCTTGCAACAGCAAGGGAAAATCGTTCCCAAAGAAACGATTATTGAAATGCTTTGGAATAGCGAAGAGTTTATTGATAATAATACATTAGCCGTTAACATGACCCGCTTGCGAAAGAAATTAAGTCAAACTGGATTGTCTGATTTGATTCAAACAGTGAAAAACAAAGGCTATTTGATTGAAAAGGAACAAGCCTATGATTAACTTAAAAGAGTATTTTTTGCTTTACGGCAAGTTCTATTTGTTTTTGATTTTGTTTAGTAGCGGTCTTTTAGGCTTGTTCTTTCTCCATGAGCTTCCTTTAGAGCCCTTCATCGATTATGTGATTTTCACAGGAGTGATTTTAGGTATTTTCTCTGTCTGGCAATATATGCGTCATCTACAAAAAAGACGTCAGTTACAAAACTTATTAGCCAAGAAAATGATCACTGAAGCAGCTTTGGCTTTCTTGCCGATTGCGCGAAACAGTATCGAAGAAGAATACCAGCAGCTAATCAAACGACAAGCTAAAGAAAAAACCGCCTCCGAGTATCAAGCAGCCTTGAAGAATGAAGAAATCTACGAAGACTTCGGATTATGGCTGCATCAGATCAAAACACCATTAGCAGCGATGGATTTGTTAGTGCAAAGTGATGGCCTATCGCCCACTGAAGTCAAAGCAGAACTATTTAAAGTGAATGATTATTTGCAAATGATGCTGAATTATTTACGACAAAACTTGAAAAATGATGACTTTGTTTTTGAACCGATTGTGTTAGCACCTCTCATTCACCAAGCAATCAAAAAATATGCCTTGTTTTTTTCAAAAAAAGACTTGCAACTGGATTTGGCTATCGACTTGACCGTTACTTCGGATCGAAAATGGCTGACTTTTATCTTTGAGCAGTTGCTTTTTAATAGCCTGAAGTATACAGAAAAAGGCGGAATCCGGATTTTTACCGAAAACAATTGTCTTTTGATTCAAGACACAGGGATCGGTATTCGTCAAGAAGATTTGCCGCGGGTTTTTGAAAAAGGTTATACAGGACAAAATGGACGCTTTCAGCAGCGTGCTAGCGGATTAGGATTATATTTGAGCCAGCAAGCAGCAGAAAAAATCGGCTGTCAGCTAACGATTGACTCCGAAGTAGGGAAGGGAACTACGGTGACGATCCATTTTCCCACTAAAAATTTTATTTGAACGCAAACTTTCAACACTGTAAGTTTGCGTTTTTTATTGTAAGTCGCTTTTTTCTTCTAAACAGCTTATGCTAAAAAAGAAGGGGGAGAGAACAATGCCACTATTAAACATTCAACAAGTAAAAAAAGTGTATCAAAGTCAGTTGAACGGCCAGCCGGTCGAAGCATTGAAGAATATCACGTTTTCAGTAGAAGAAGGCGAATATGTCGCCATTATGGGAGAATCAGGATCTGGGAAAAGCACCCTACTGAACTTGATGGCCACGTTAGATCAACCGACAGCGGGTGAATTAGCGCTTAATGGTATCGATTTGACGACCATCAAAGAAAAAGACGCTGCAAGTTTTCGCCGAGATCATTTGGGCTTTGTTTTTCAAGATTTCAATTTATTGGATACTTTTTCTGTCAAAGACAATATCTTATTACCATTAGTCTTATCGAAAGTGCCGGTCAAACAAATGGACCAACGACTGCAACCATTAGTGCGAACACTGGGAATTACCGACTTGTTACAACACTATCCCTATGAATTATCCGGCGGCCAGAAACAACGGGTAGCTGTCGCACGCGCGATTATCACAAAGCCGGATCTCTTACTAGCAGATGAACCAACTGGGGCGCTAGATTCAAAAACTTCCGATCAATTGCTGACGTTGTTTCAGCAAATCAATCAGAATGGACAAACGATCATCATGGTTACTCATAGTTCCATTGCTGCAAGCCGCGCGCAACGAGTATTATTCATCAAAGATGGTCACGTCTTCCATCAGCTTTATCGCGGGGAACGAACGAATAGCGCTTTTCTAGAAGCAATCTCGGAAACCATGACAGCTGTCTTTGCAAGGGAGGAGTAAGGAATGTTCTTTCAAAAAATCGCCTTTTCCAATTTGCGAAAAAACACCAAAGCTTATACTCCTTTTTTACTGTCCATGAGTCTTCTAGTTGCAGTGATAATGATGACACAAATCATTGTAAATAATCCAGGGATGAATAAACTGCCAAGCAGTCAAAGTGCTATTTTTATGTTTCGACTAGGAAATATCATTTTAATGGTTTTCGCCGCCATTTTTTCGTTTTACACCAATAACTTTTTGATCAAACAACGAAAAAAAGAATTTGGACTTTACAATGTTCTAGGATTAGGGAAACGAGAAATTGCGTTAGTGGTCTTTTGGGAACTTTTTTATAGCTGCCTCATCAGTCTGGCCGCAGGGCTAGTTGGAGGTCTTTTGTTTGCACGATTGGGGTTCTTGATTTTAAAAAGAATTCTAGAGGTGGGAGAATCCTTCGTCTTTGAACTTTCTGTAGAAAGTATCGGTCTTGTGATCCTTTACTTTTTGATGGTTTATGGCTGCCTTTTTCTATTCAATATGCTGCAAGTCCGGCGAACCAAGCCGATCGAACTGCTGCAAGGTAGTAAGCGCAATGAACAAGAGCCGCGAGCAAAAGGCTTTTTAGCCCTTCTAGGGATCATTTGTTTAGCGGTAGGGTATACGATTTCTGTCACAATCAAGTCGCCCATCAGCGCCTTGGCACTCTTTTTTGTCGCTGTGATTCTTGTGATCATCGCCACGTATCTGTTGTTTATTTCTGGCAGTATTAAAGCGTTGCAGTTTTTAAGAAAGCGATCCACTTATTATTATCAGACGACCCATTTCATCAATATATCAACGATGCTTTATCGAATGAAACAAAATGCAGCAGGTCTAGCAAGTATTTGTATTTTGTCAACAATGGTTTTAGTGACTGTTGCCACAACAGCTAGTCTTTATTTCGGACAGAAGAATGTGGTGGAAACACGATTTCCTTATGACTTTCAGATCGAGTCAGAGGCGAATCTGCAACAATTGAACCAAGCCATCGATAGTCTTGAAAATAAAGTAACGCTCAAAAACCGGAAACAAGTCACTGCTACTAGAGACTTACTTTTTACGGTTGAGGGAAACACACTTACTCCTTCAACAACTTTTGAAGATAACAGCGAGAATTTAGAAAAAGCGGTCTTTCTCACATTTGTTACTAGTACGGAGTACCAAAGAATCACAGGAAAAGAAGGACCAGAAAAAGATGAATTGTTGGTCTTTCCAGAAACTTGGACCCATCAAGCGTTGCCTAAAGAGCTGACGATCGATCATAGTCAGTTCACTCTTCGATCACTAACTGAGCTGCCACCTTTTACTCAAGTGGAGAATCCTGTTCAACAACTTGTGGTGGTAGTCGATGATACTTGGCTTTCTGAGAAATTAACTAGTTGGTATCAGGAAAAAGAATTCCTCATCTATCAACAACCAGTGATCACTACTGTTTTTGACTTCCAAGTGCCTGAAACCAGTGATCGAGAAACAATGGGCAAAGAGATACGAAAGGACCTTCAAGCAGCTGATCCGAATGCACGCATTGAATCAAAAGATCTCTTCCAAGTACAGACCAAAACGTTTACGGGAGGATTCTTTTTCTTAGGGTTGATTTTTGGACTGATCTTTATTTTGGCAGCTACATTAATCATCTATTACAAGCAAGTCTCTGAAGGAATAGAAGATAAAGAACGTTTTGAGATCTTACAGAAAGTTGGCTTAAGTCATAAAGAAGTCAAGCAAGTGATCCAACAACAAGTATTGATGATTTTTTCTTTTCCATTGGTAGCTGCGATCATCCACCTTGCATTCGCGTTTCCGATGATTCGCAAGCTGCTTTTGCTTTTCGGGTTGACCGACCGCAATCTGCTGATCAGTGTGACTGTTGTATCAGTTGCTCTTTTCGCAGTCATTTATCTGTTGGTATACCTTATCACAGCAAAAGTCTATTACCGACTTGTTGAACGAGAGCAATAATTGTTTGTCACTCACTAAGTTAAATTAGTTAAATTGAACAAAAAATACCCAAAGGAATAGAGCCCTCAGTGTTTGCATTACTGCAAAGACCTATCGTCAATGACAACGTCATGACTTGCTCTTTCCTCAGGGTATTTTTTTAAGAAAATTCTCTATGCTAGCTTCTCCGATTCACTTTCGATACGAATAAATGAAAAC
The DNA here is from genome assembly GCF_051909435.1 of Enterococcus sp. 125944. Classification (NCBI taxonomy): domain Bacteria; kingdom Bacillati; phylum Bacillota; class Bacilli; order Lactobacillales; family Enterococcaceae; genus Enterococcus; species Enterococcus sp. 125944. Next base: position 62,073 of record NZ_JBQASY010000003.1, read on the forward strand.
TAATCACCGAAGCACGAAAGGTAGCATCCAGATGCCATAAAGCAGACAAGCAACCAGAACACTGCCTAAAAAAGAATTTTCTGAATGCCACATAAATGCAAGTTCGATTGCAAAAAGAACGAGAAGAATAGCGACAGCAAGTACCGCAGACTGATCAGTAAACAACAACCAGCCATAAATAAGTATCAGACAGATAAGATAGAGAATGTACCATTTTCTTAACTTTCTTGGTAGATAACGAACATTGCCAATCATCTGATGCTCCTTTCAATAAATCCACTCTCGGAACTATTTGTTTTTCTTGATCGTCATGACTACTAACGGGATCGTTAATGTGATATACCCAATAATAGAGGCCACCAACAAATAAAATGGCATAATTGAAATATTGAATAAGTTGGTCAGTAAAACAGCAACCACCATAGATACGAAATAGCAAATAAACAATTGTACAAAACGTTTGAGATTCATCGATTTTCCTCCACAACAAATTTTTGATTATTCCTGCAATATTGTAGTCAAGCTAAGGTTCTGAAAGTTAGGTTCTTCTGAAGTGATTTAGGGAAGAACTTCCTGCATGACATCCATCTGATCTGCAGGAACGTTGCCAGCATAGTTCGGCGTTGCTAGGGAAAGCCCACCATCATGGTTGTAAAACAAATACATTGTACCATGGTAGTCTTTACGATCTTGGGTTCCACCCAGTATTTTACCGATTGAGATTTGTGTATTCACTTTGACTTCACGAATTTGATTCGTTCCTACACTAAAAACGCGAATTGTTTTTGTGGGAACCGTTGCGATTGTTGCTCGGTAGCGGCTAGTCACGGAATCATCGGGTGTAGAACTTTCAAAAGTAACTTCCTCTTTGCTCTGATCAATAGTAACAGTGTCAGGAACGTTGAATCCTTCAAAAGAAAATGTCAGGACATTGGATTGTTGTGACATATCTACTTGATAGGGATATGCGCTTGCTGTTTCAGGAGTCTTTGGTGACTCCGTCTCTGATACCGATTCACTGGTAGACCCACTAGCAGAAGCCCTCGTAACAGTTTTTGTATCTGAAAGAGAAGATTGCGATGATTCTACGGTTTCGCTAGTCATTTGTTTTTGGCTGCTCGAAGATGTGGTTGCTTCTTCTGGTACGTTTGCAGAACAGCCGCTTAATAGCAAGGATAGCAGCAATGGGACTAGTACCTTTCTTTTCATAAAACGGGTAGACCTTCTCTCGTTAATTTTTGACTATTATAACATAATTATCGGACAAAAAATGATCTCTGATCAACAAACCCAATCAAATCACGATAGTACCAGTCTTTAAAAATCCCGATTCCAAAGACGATCCCCAAGACTAACCCAATAGCTAAAAGAATTAGTAAAAGATTGACGAATATCATCAATCGATAATTGAAATGCCAATTACTGATTATGTAATCTAAGGGATTTTTACGGTGGATTTTTTCAGTGATTGGAATTTTTTTGAGTGCAGGAATCGTGTCATGGAAATGTTGAAACAGTTGATAGTCTTTCTTTGTCAATACATCACTAAAAATATGGCTATCCGATTGAAAATCAAAGTAAGCCCAAAACATGATTTCCTCGTCTTCTGGTTTCTCAAAGCGATTCAGTTTACGCGTCTTCAAAGAAAATGCCGGAATCGAGGAGTAGGGGTAACTGAAATAGGTTTGATCATCTAAAAAGTCGATGATCACAAGAAAAAGGATCCGTTTTTCTGTAAAAACAAATAGACGATTACTCCGAGTATCATTGAACTGTGCGACATATTGCTTTGCTCTTTCTGTACGTGCATAAGACAAACCAGCTATCCCTTGATTACTGATTGCAAGGTTGCCTGAAGTTGAGAGAGGGAGATAGCCTTGAACTGTTTCGTCTTTATCTAAGAGTGATTGAATTTCAGTCATCAATTCTTGAAAAAAGATATATGTTTTGCCATTAGCTAAAAGACGATTTTTTTCATCTTGCGTTACTTCATTTCTGAGACGACGATTTTCTGAATCAACGATCTGTTTAAAATTCATCACGATTCATCCTTTCTTTCCAAATCTTTTTCAACAATTTTCTGCCGCGAGATAAGTGATTATAAATAGCTGTTGTCTGCAAATCCAGTTGTTGCGCGATCTCTTCTGGACTTTCTTGATAAAAATAATATAAAAGAAAAATTTGTTGATCGACTTGGGATAACTCTTCGAGCCAAATCAGAAATTCTTCTTCACTTAACGGGGATTCCGTAATAGCTAGCTCTTGATATTCTTCAATACTTTCTTGTTGAAATGCTTTATTTAACTTACGCTTGCGATCGATTCCGCGACTTCGAGTAATCAGCAAGATCCAAGTGATAAAACTACTTTTCTCAGGATCATAGGCCTCGATTTTTTGCCAGATTTCATAAAATACTTCATTTGCTACATCTGACCATTCACTTTGTTCATGAGGGGCTTGTAAGATTCGATGGATGGTCATAAGAATACTTGACCCGTAGCTATCAATTAGTTGTTCCAAGCCGGTATAATCTTTGTTCTTGATCAAATGAATCATTTGATGATCGTTCATTTTTTCACCTCTTTGTCTATTATACGGACGTCTCAACTGTTTTCTATCAGAGTTGTGAAAAATTCTTTTATCAACAAAAAAAGCTCCTGGTCAAGAGCTCTCATTGATCACCGGAACGGATTCAGTCAAAGAAGTCGTGATTCGCTGACGTATGAGGTGATGTTTCTCTTCATCATAGGTATTCTGCGGACATGTCCAATATGTTGCTGGATATAGCCAAACAGGTTTTGAACGACGCTCTTCGGTCTCCCAAGAATATCGTGGAAAAACGTGTGCATGAAGAAATTGATCCGTGTTGCCAAGAATATCGTAATTGACTCGCAGTGGCGAACAGGCGGCTAAAATGGCATCACCCAGAACACTCATCGAGACGAGAAATTCTTGTCTTTCTTCCAGTGATAAATCATTTAGGCTTCCGACTGATTTTTTAGGTAACAACACACAGTAGCCTGGTAAAAATTGGGTATCGCCAAAAACCGCAAAACCACCCGATAATTCCTTCATTAACATGGGATTTGTTCCATTTTGACAAGCTTTGATCCGATCATTGCGCCAATCCATCGAAATTCGCTCCTTTAACGAATTATTTTATCAGTAAACCAACGAAGTCTAAATCGTTGACAAAAATGATCCCACAAAAATGTACCAAAAAACGCACCCACGAAGTAGAGTGTCCATGAAGCAAGTTCAAAGGGATTTCCAAATAAAAGAGACATGATTCCACCGATAATAAAAAGATAAGTACCAATCAGAATCTTTCGCAAGGTAGAAGGTAACTGGCGAATGAAAAAGGAGAGTAGAATAAATATTAGGAAATTCATTAATTGCAGCACGTCTAACCAAGCGAAATGATGAACGATAACCTGTTTCATAAGATCTGCTCCCATAAAAATCAAAAAGAAAAAAAGCAGTTTTATCCAGGATGGTTGATGTTGTTCCATAAATCCACCTTCTCTTATAGTAATTATCTAGTTTTAAAATACATAATTAATTATAACATAAGATCAGCAACATTATAGAAAGATGATGAAAAGGAACTAGGAAATAAATTGCATAAATAAGGAAAGAAACTGATAAAAGCTAGTTGAGAAAACGAATGAGTGGCTCCAAAAAACGCTTGTATGAGACCTTTTCGTGAAACTCGTTTGAACTTTCTCTCGAAAAGTATCAAGGAAACAAGAAGTGTTTTTTATTTACCAGTTTAATATTATGTAAACAAGATTACCTATGACAGTCGCTCTTTAAGAGACTCTGTCATAGGTAATGGGGAGAAAAGACAATAAGTAATGAGTTTTAGTGGATATGTTTGGTAAGAAATACACGATCCATACCAGTCACAATCGGGCTCGTACGATCTGATAGCTGATAACCGAGTGTTTGATAAAATGAAAGTAGGCGGGTTTCTTGCAAAATCATACTTAGCTGCCATGTCTTAATAGACGAGAATCTAGCTTCGGCTAACTGAATGGCCATTTTACCAATCCCATGATTTTCATTAGCAGGCAAAATACAGATGGGGGCCACTCGAGCTACCAGCGCCGGGGCTTCTGATAGAACGATTCGTACAAAACCTACTGCTGATCCGTCGGCTTGGATCAAATAGAAATAATTATTCTCTCGTTGGTACTTTTTAGAGAAATTCTCATACGTTTCCAGATAAGGGGAGGTTTCTGTATCCTGATAGTGTTCAAACAACTGTTTAAAACTTTCTTTTTGTATCCGATACGCTATCGGTAATGTTTGGTAGGTAACTTTTTCTAACTGAATATCCATTGATCATTCTCTCTTTCATTGTTCAATTGACGACTCGTTAATAACCTTCTTACTTTTTACTGTCATGAAAATCGGGCCAAGCATTGATGCCGTCGCCTTCTTTTCGAGGAATCAAATGGATATGCAGATGATTAACGGATTGTTGGGCAGCAGCGCCATGGGCACTTAAGAAATTGATACCTTCAAAGTTACCAGATTTCACGCAATCTGTTGCTACCTTTTTTGCTGTCTTGGTAACTTGCACCCATATTTCTTCGTCACAAGCAAGAATAGAAGTTACATGTTGTTTCGGTATAACTAAGAGGTGACCGTCTACAGCGGGATTTTTAGGAAGAATCGCCATTGTCCATTGATTTTCATAAATGATTGTTGCAGGAAGCTGTCTGGCTGCGATCTGACAAAAAGGACATCTCATCGTTTTCTCCTTTTTGAATCAATCATAGTCTATTTGTTTCAAAATGATAAGCGCTTTGTTTCATTAGTTAATTAAGGAGACATACAAATCGGCGGCGAGAAGGATTCTTGCTTCCATCTAATCGTTTGTTTGACTATAATGGAACTATCATGAAAAATGGGGGCTTTAAACTATGCTAACAATTGCTTATATTGGCAATGGAAAAAGCACTAATCGCTATCACTTGCCGTTTGCTACTAAATTATCCGACAAAATCCACGTGAAAACAATCTATTCCCGAGTGATTCGCGATACTTGGGCAAAACTTCCTGGAACGACCTACACAACAGATATCAACGATATCTATGATGATCCAGCGATTCAATTAGTCGTTGTGACTACTCCTAACCATCTGCATTTTGAAACTGCCAAGGATGCATTGCTTCACGGAAAGAATGTATTGCTAGAGAAACCTTTTACTGAAACATATGCACAAGCTCAAGAACTTTTTGCTTTGGCTGCAGAAAAAGGACTGTTGATTCAATGTTATCAAAATCGCCGCTACGATTCTGACTTTCTGACTGTCCAAAAAGTTATTGAAAGTGGCGTTCTAGGGGATTTACTTGAAGTAGAAATGCACTATGACTATTATCGCCCCGAAATTCCAGAAAATACACAAGAATTCTCATTAAATAGTAGTTATCTTTATGGACATGCTTGTCATACCATCGATCAAGTGCTGTCTTATTTCGGCGAACCAGAGACATACCATTCAGAAGTTCGCCAACTTTTAGGTCCGAATCGCATGAACGATTATTTCGATCTGGACTTCTTCTATGGCCCTTTAAAGGTATCGATCAAATCAAGCTATTTCCGAATCAAAGAACGACCAAGCTTTGTCGTTTATGGTAAGAAAGGCATGTTTGTCAAACAAACCAAAGATCGCCAAGAAGAGCATTTAAAAATGTTTTATATGCCTGATCATGCGGACTTTGGAATTGATCTTCCTGAACATTATGGCTGTCTGACGTATTATGATGATGAAGGAATCTATCATGAGGAAAAAGTAGTTTCTGAAGTAGGGGACTATAGCCGTGTTTATGCCGGACTGTATGAAGCTATTATTAATGGAAAGCCTAAAACAGTCAAAGACGAAGAAACCCTAGTACAAATGAAGATTCTTGAAGACAGTATCCAAGCAGTTTATCCACGATAATTTCATTTCTGGTAATTCTCGTCAGAGAGCAGGCCAAAAGCCATCTGATTCTATTTTTTTAGAGACAGATGGCTTTTTTCAATTAGCGTTTTCTATTTTTTTGCTTAACAAAAGCGATATATTCTAAGATATCCGTGATTTCTTCCTCGGTCATATCTTTGATTTGATGGGCCACTCGCCGTTGATTTTCGTCATAATCCCATTCATCATATGAAACGGAATCACCAATCAATAAAGGCAATGGGACTGAGAGTGCTTTTGCCAATTTTTTTGCAGTATCCACATGGGGTGTCTTACGCTTACCATTTTCAAAGCGGGAAATTTGCGCTGCACTGACTCCAGATTTCAAAGCCAACTGATTGACGCCGAGCTGTTTTTCTTCTCGGAATTTTTTTAGATTTTCGCCAAAACTCATACCAACGCCTCACTTTTTTCTTCTACTCTTTTCATCATAAAGTCAAAAGAAAACAAATGCGATGAAAAGCCAGCGACTTCTTCAAAAACTGTTGTTCCAAGGGAATTTTTCATTTATAATATTACCTATAGGAAATAAACGCTTAGGTTTTTCAATTGTCCGTTGCTTTTGTCTTCTACCCCCTGGAGGAAAATATGATTAGAAGAGATCGGATCTTATTATTTATTGATGCTTATCAGCAAGAACAGAAACGAGCACCATCTATTCGAGAAATTTGTGCCCATGAAGGAATCAAATCAACTTCTCTCATTCACCGTCATCTACTTCGGATGGAAAATAGAGGCCTAATCACGAGAGAAAAATTTCCAAAATCACGCACATTGCGTTTAACAGAAGCAGGAAATAACTATTTGACAGAGTTACAAAAATCAAGGTACGAGCAAGCGCTATAAGGTTAACGTGTCGAATAGGGATGCTCTCAAAATAAAAAAGCCTATGGCTTTTTTATTTTGGTGCTCGATAACCAGCAGCTTTGGCTTCCGCAATCGTTTTGAACCATTCTTTTGGATTTGTCGTCTGTTCATAGCCTCTCGTACCTGGCAGATGATAAATGCCATTTTTTGACCCTTTGATCAGACCATTTCCCTTCGCATCTACATATTCTTTTTCATCTTCAGCAACATTCGATGTAGTATTTTTTGCCGAAGTGCTAGTCGCATCCGATGCTTCTTCAGAAAGCACACTTGTCCCATCTTGGTAATGGATCGTCACACCATCTTGAATATTGAATATATAAATATTGAAGCGGATCGTATTATCGCCAATCGATTGGGCTTGCATTTGAACGCCTCGTGCCACTAATTCATCACCGCGGTAAATAGGAGTCACCGAATAACGAACATAATGGCTGGGATCTTGTTCTAAATAGTATTTGATATCCATTTCATAGCGTAACATTTCGGGATTATTCAACTGTTGTGTACCTGTGATCAGATTTTTCCAGTTGGCATTTTCTCCCGCCAGAGCAAAGCCGATCAAATGAGTTCGATTATAAAGATAACCTTTTTTCAGCTTTTTATTGTGCCAGCCTGTAGGCGTGACACTAGAGATATCCCCGCGTTTTTCAGTAGGCATCAGGGATTGATTCAACATAGCTTCCGCAGAAGTGGCTCGATTTAAGTGATCGAGATCACCATATTTTTCCCATGCACCATTTTTTGTAGAGAGGGTATCTTGTGAGAAGGAGGGGACATTGTTGTTGATAGTAATGGTTTGTGTCCCTTGATACGTCAATGCAGCGAGATTATTTGCTGACTGGGTTTCTTTTGTATGCGAATCTGATGCTTTAGAAGACTCCGACTGTTTCACCTGTATAGTAGATGAGTGTCCAGGTGATGAAGTGGGGTTCGGGTCTTTTTGGGTTTGCGTGTACAAGCTGATACCAAGTACAGCAGCAATCAAAAGACCACTGATTGTACCAAGAAGTTTCTTTGCCATGATTTTCTCCTAACATATGGTTTGCTCCTTTGTAAAATCGCGAGCGTAAGATGTGGTTGCGAGTTTCAATAAAGGAGGAAAAAATAAATATTCTGCTGCTATCATACCATTTTTTAAATAACAGTTGAAAAGAAAAAAACTTTTTTTACCAAATATTTCTTATATGAATAAATAGAAAAGAGAATATTATATAACGAATCATTCACAAAAGAACTAAGATTATTCACTAATGGGTAAAGGAGAATGGTCAAAAGTTAATGAACATAGGGAAGATAGGGCAAGAATGGGGATCTCAGAAGAAGATAGGAAGGAACAACGATAATAGTAGAACAGTGATACAAGGGGAGGCTTATTGCTTAATGAGCGAGGAGCTATCTTGAAAAAATCGTAGAGGATGAAGAGAGTTTAAAGGGGACTGTCTATCGTGTGAGTTTCAGCTTTTTCGTTTTAGTGGTTTTGAAGCCATTGACAGGGGATATTCAACGCTCCATAGCACTTCTTGCGGCTAATCATTATTGAGCCATAAAAGAAAAGCTAGTCTGACAATCGCAAGAAATGCTATACTAGGGATACATCAATCGATGAATTTACTCACGAAAGGGGAAATGTCATATGAATACTTATAATGGACGTCAAGATCATGGAGGTTTCCCTTTATAGAGTGGCACCTCCAAACATAAATGGAGGGAATTCATGGAAAATCAAGGAATTGTTATCTTTCAAGCGAAAGATCTGGCAAAAGTATTCTTGTCTTCAGGAGAAGAACGTTATGCCCGTGTCTCCGGAAAGTTTCGCCAGCAAGCAACAGCATTGAAAGACTATCCGATCGTAGGCGATCGGGTAATGGGGCATTGTTATGATCAAAATCAATTTTTGATTGATACCGTCTTGCCGCGAAAAAGTTTTTTACAGCGGAAAGTAGCTGGAAATCGACCAGACGAACAAGGAATCGCTGCTAATGTGACGACTGTCTTTCTTACAACAAGCGCCAATGAAGAGTTTAATCTCGCTCGCTTGGAGCGGTTCGTTACGATTGTTTGGAACAGTGGAGCCAATCCAGTCATTGTATTAACAAAAATCGATCAGATGGACACAACAGAAACAGAAGCAATCATCAACCAGCTGAAGCTGACATTCGCTTTGCCGGTTTTAGCTACCACCATCTACAAAGATGAGCGGACGCAATTCGAACCATTTTTGACGCCAGAAAGCGTGGTAGCCTTTATTGGTTCTTCAGGGGTTGGTAAATCTTCTTTACTCAATCAATTACTAGGAGACGAACGGCAGACAACCAAAGCCATTCGTGAAGAAGATGGGCGTGGTCGTCACACTACCACGAGTAGACAGCTGTTCCGCTTGCCAAATGGGGCAATGGTCATCGATACTCCTGGCATGAGAGAAATCAGTTTGGAGACGGTTGCTGCTTCTTCATTAGATCGGCATTACCAGATGATTGAACTTTTAGCAGAAAAATGCCGCTTCAAAAATTGTCGTCATGAATCAGAGCCAAATTGTGCAGTCAAAGAAGCGTTAGCTTCTGGAGAACTCTCGCAAGATCTATTTAACCGTTACCGTAAAATGGAGAAAGAATTGGCCTATTTGAGACACAAAGAACACCTGCAAGCACGTAAAAAAAGAGAAAGATAGCAATACTAAAAGCGCTGTGACCTGAATGCTGTATACATTTTGACTCGTTTTCCTAGTCACATTAAGAAAGGGAGGTACCAAAATGGGATTCCTGCAAAAGAGCCACAGCGCTTTTTTTAGACTGAATTTAAATAAAAAAATCCGTCGGACATGAATGCCCAACGGATTGAAGCAAACGATTTGCCCCTGCCAAGGTAGTCTCATTATACGTAATGGACCAATGAAACGCAATAATTATAGAATAGGACCACTTAAAAACTAACCTCGCAAAATTTTTTCAATTGTTTTTCCTCTGGCTAATTCATCAATCAATTTATCCAAGTATCGAATTTCTTGCATTAAAGGTTCCTTGATCTCTTCTACACGAACGCCGCAGATAACTCCTTTGATCATTTTTCTTTTCGGATTCAAGTCAGGCGCCTCTGCGAAGAAACGTTCCATTGAAACTTCTTCTGCTAATTGTCGGGACAGACCTTCTTTCGAATAACCAGTTAACCAAAAAATAATCTGATCCACTTCATCTCGGGTACGATTTTTGCGCTCCGCCTTCTGCACATAGAGGGGATAGACACTTGCAAAAGACATGGTGTATATGCGCGGATTTCCCATTTTTTACCTCCGTTGAAAATGTTTTCTTGATCTATAGTATACCATGAATAAAAAGAAGAATGATTGGTTAGTATCTCACAGAAAAAAGATCAGAGAATGATCTGTCGATCTTCTTCACGAAACCCATAGACCTTTTGTCGTTCTTCACCGTCCCAATAGAGCAAAGGCAAGTTTTTGTGCAACATTAAACTCGTGTAAAGTTCTTTGATGGATAGTGGGGGACGATTAGGTTCAAAAAATAAAATCAAGTTCCCAGAAGCATCTTGTGCAATCGTCGTGAAAGGGACCAAGGTTTCCTTACGGCTTAAGTAAATTCCCTGATACTCTTGTTGTGTCGTTGTCGTTAATGCTGTCAGCAAATCCCGCGCTCTCATAAAAGAACCGCCTTTCCTCGTTGTTGAGACAATTGTTCGATGTCCATCATAATTTTCGTTTTCCCCCGAACAGCATATTTACGGACAATAAATTGCTTGCGCGCATTCCACTCGCCAACAGCCACCAAAGACATGCCTTCCGTGACATCTGCTAAAAAAGATAAGCTATGGCGATTGATCAAACAATTCGTCGTTCCTACTGTAAAACGGACGAGGGGAGAAGAAGTAAACGTCAGCAATCGAATCTTTGTCACTGTTCCTTTAATCGTTTGCATAGGGGAAACCTCCTTTAAAAAAAATAGATTTGCACATTCCGTAAAAAACTTTCCGATTGTACGCTTGTCGTGGCTCATCGCCTACGATTCATTCATCCAGTGCGAACCATTTCGTCTCTTCGAAAAAGGAAATATGCCGGATCTCATCGTAATGTACTTTACGTCCATCAATATAAATACCTAAAGAATCGTAGCTTTGGATCATGCCGACCACGTCAGGAGGGTAGAGACCGTCTTCATTGACTTCTTCACATTGGATCGCTACTGCTCGACTTTTGATCCTAGCTAAAGTCAACACTTCATTGATCTCTTCGCTAGTCATGGCTGGCTTTGCAGGCCACACAAAGTGACGCTGGCGCTCATCCTGTCCGACTTCTGTTGTATGTTCCGATAGAAAGAATCCCTGCCATTTTAATTTTTTTCGATCTTCGTAGGGTTGGAGCATGCCCATAAGAATCACCTCTCACCACTATAATACAAACATTCGTTCGCATTTGTAAAGCGAACAGTTCTTTAAATTTTGCCGCAAAAATAGAGAAGAGTGAGGGCGATCTTAAACTCAAACAGGACAGGGATGGATGGATACACTTTTTTAATGACTTTTATCAGCAAAATCTTTTTCCCTCAACTCACATCAGGTCAGTAGTAAACCAACACGATAAAAAAACGCGTATCATAACAATATAAAAAAATAAAACAAAACAATCTATTTTATTTATATGTTGATAAGTAAAGATTATTGAATTAAACAAGAATTAAATTTACAATAAAAATAACGTACAAACCAATAAAAATAAAAAGGATGGAGAAATAATATTATATGATAACGCTTTATTGCAAAACTAATTGTATTCAATGCAAAAAGACAAAATTATTTTTAGACGCTCATCGAATCCCATATATCGAAAAGAACATTGAAGAAAAAGAAGAATTTCGCGAAGAAGTGAAACTATACGGATTCCAGTCCGTACCAGTTTTAATCCCTAATGCCTCAACTGGTTTGAACCCGTGGTTTGGCTTTCGCCCAGATGAATTAAGAAAACTCAAACAGAAATGATCGTCGCAGCCGCCAGACACAACCACAGAAATGCATTTTATAACATCTGATACCTGATAAACTTATAAACGAAACATACACAGCAACAGCAACAATTTTATGAAATCAAACAAATGAGTCACTTAGTAACAAACGAAAGATCTTAATGACGAGACCCAATCAAATGAAATCGATGTATTAAACTAGTGATCAGTGACAATACACCAAGACAATACATCAATTAGCAGCCAAATAAACACCAATGACAGGAAAATTGGCGAATCGTTGTTGATTTCAATATTCATAAGGGGAAAAAGACAGCGAGAGAGGGTCAAAATGCAAAAATCAAAAACATTTTGAACCGTCTTTTTCCAAATACAACTTTGTATAATATATATTATGTAAACTAAAATAAGTAATTTTTAAAGTTCTGAAAAAATCTGGTGAATTTACTTCTCCTCCCTCTGATTGAGCTGTATTTTTCCTTAAAAACAGCGATTTTTCTTAAAGTGAACCATTTTGAGTAAAAATTGTACAGTTGGCTTCCTAAAACAAATTTTAGCGTGCTTCAGCTGCTTATTAGGATTTTTGATGCATGACTGATTGGTGATTTCAGTGATGATTGAACTGCAACCAAAATCTATGATTGTAGCTGCAGTTAGATTTCAGCTCCTGAGAGAAACTTTTCTTTATATGACTGATGACATAACTAACAATCATGTAAAATGATAACGGCTGATTAATTCCAAGTGGTTCATGACAGCAGCTTTCCGCAAAACACCCATACCTGGAAACTTATCCTTTTTGTATGCTTCAAGTAATAACTCTAAGCCTGATGTTTGAGTTGGATAGATTTCTTCATGTTGCAAAACTTGTGACATGAGCTGTAGAAACTTTTCTTTTTGAGTTTCTAATGATTCGTCCGAAACAAAATGAGTGATTCGCAACTTTTGCTGCTGATCAACAAATAGCCAGTGTAAAACAATTGTTTTAGAGGGATAACTATGTGCATAATAGATTTTGCTGTCGATAGAAAAATCACTATAGCCGGAAAATCCTTGCTGCTCGTAGTGTTGATAAACGGTTGGTAGCACTTCTTCTGGTACTTCCTGATAGAAGCTGTTTCTAGGAAGTCTAGTAAAAAAATCATGCATGAGAATCTTTGGTCCCTGGATTTTTTTCAATAAACGGAATTCTTGTCCAACTAAGATCGGTGTCTGATTTTTACTCCAGTCACTGGCCAACGCTGGAGCAGATTCATGAACAACCCAAAGGTCCGGCTGACAGTCAATGGTTTCAATTGGCTGATCGATGATATAAGCTTTAGCGTTAGGCAGTGTTTGTAATAAACGACTTCCTTCTTCCGTCAGAAAGTCCCCCGCCTGTGGATTGACGATAACAAAAAAAGGATGCGCTTTTTTCTGAAACAGCTCGACTGTATCCCAAAAAGTCTTGGATTGCCGGATAGGCTCAATGACGGGTTGAACTTCTAAAGACAGCTGTTCCATTTCTAATAGACTTTTTAATGCCAACAAGTCAAATTGTTTGCCGCGAAAATATGGATAATACATAGTGCTACTCCTTTTCTTGTGTCAAAAAACGCTGCTCCAATTCGAAATAAGCTTCTCGCGTTGCAGCCAGTTCTTCTTTTAGCGCTTCAATAGCTTGTAGCTGCGTATCTTCAATAAAACGGTCGTAGTAATTGACCCCGCCGCCAAATAAATCGTATTCTGGTTCCCTTTTCTTTAGTTCTTTGTACAATCGTTCCGTCGAGAAAACGCGCAAACCTCGTGCTGTTTGCTTGGCCTTCCCCACTTCTCGTGCTTGTGCAGAGATCAAACGATACAACAATGCGTTTTCGTTGACGAGTAAAGATTGCCGCTGCGGTTTTTTCTCGACACTAAAATAACCAGGGCTCCCCTTTTCTTGATCAGCAAATGCATGGTAAACCAATACACCGATGGCAGCAGGAATCTCTTCCTTGACCTTTACATATAATGCATGCGGCAAAACAAAATAATTATAATGCCCAATAAATGACAGCTTCGCTTTTGAACGAAAATCCGCCAGGCTGACTTTTAATTCATAACAGCGCCATTCAAACAAATTTTCTGGTGTTAAGCGACAACTTAGAGTATCAACGATTCCTTGATCATCCGGCATGATTACCTCTTCGATGACGATATCACTGTTTTCGCGACAGTAATAATAAAGGGCTTCTTCCATTTCAAGAGTCAACGTAGTTTTCATCTGACTAGACCCTCCTATTCACAACTTTCTCTCATTATAAAACATATGTTCGCATTTGTGAATAGGTTTTATAATGCAGTCCTGATTCTCTCCTATTCTTTGATTTTAAAGGTCTTCGGCGCGAAGCGAATGATTAGTACATATCCGACAAAAACATAGAGTAATAAGACCATTGAGACAACGATCGAGTAAGCAAATCCAGAAACATGCAGGCGCAGGTTGATATAGCTGATCCAATACAATACTCCACTGACAAATTTGTAGACCGGATTGACCACTCTCATGTCCCCAGTAAAAGGTTGTAGCAAGTAATAGATAAATAATTCATGAAATGAGAACAATGCTGTCAAACTCGTCAATAATAAAAATAAGACCCCAATGAAATACCAGCTAGCTTGCAATCCATTTAGCAAGTCCCATAATAAGAAGCCGCCAAAAATACTTCCCGCAAAGACTCCGTTGTAAAACATTGATTTGATAAAACGGTAATTAAACCCACTGAGGATCGTTTCTTTCTCCCGATAAAAAGGATAGTAAAGCATGGAGATGTCACAGTTAACAAAAACCATTTGGACGATTGCTTTTCCCAATGAACCAAAATACATGACTAAAAATAGCGCTGGCAGTAGTGCTGTCAGATCCTCTTCATTAGGATATGGAACAATCTTCAAAAAGGATAATAAAATCAATCCTAAAAATAGAATAGACACAATACCGACACGGTTCAGCAATTTTTTGCGCAACAGTTTACGGTATCTTTGAAAGAGCAATCCGTTGAGGTATTCTGATCCTTGCAAATGAGTGAGTGGCTTCTCCTGATCCAAAGAAAGTTTTTTCTGCATTTCAATCCCTTCATTGAGATATTGACTTGAATCTGAACTGATGGTTTCTAGCACACTAAATTGCTGATAGCTTTTTTCAACAGAATAAAGGAAAAAATCATTTTCTTGTGTAAAGTGTTTTAGGTAGTAAAAACAGCCAGTGCCGGCAATCAGAAAGAACGCCAAAAGTCCCAACCCGAATGTCATAGTTGGAATAATCTGTTGAAGCAATAAGCCGTAGAGCGACGCTAAAGTCAACATAGATATGGCTAGTCGCCAACCGATGCGCCAGCCACTGCCCCATTGCTTTTGGAATCCCCAGCGAATTAGACTGGCAGCTGCCACACAAGCAAAGCCAGCACCAAAGATACCAACGAGAGTCAGCCAACTATTGCCAGCAAAAAAGCTGTACAACAAAAATGCTGGTAGATAATAAATAATGGATTGGATCGTCTTAAAGAAAAGATTCATTCGCAAATACTGTCGTTTTGACACCATAAAGTAATCCGTGAATTCAATCGCTTTTTGATCTAATGTAAATGAGAACAAAGAAAAAAAATTGCTGGCTAGTGCAACGACCACTAGCCAAGTATAAAAACCAGCAATCATTATTTGTTCTTCAAACTGATCAAAAGAGCCAAATAAATTCTCCCAACCATGAAAAGCAACCAAGGCAATTGCATAATAAAAAAGCAGCCAAATAATTTTTGTGAAAAATGGCAAGATCAAGCGCAAGCTAAATAATACAGTAAAAAGCATTTTTTTGAGACCGTATTGCCCATAAAGATCATGGGGCAGATGTTTTCCAATCAAAGGAATTTTGGTCAAAAAATAGAGAAATCCATTCGCTTTCGTTGAAAAAATCGTCTCTTCATAAAGCCAATAAAGTTTAATCCATTGCAGCATCGGGCTCCCCCTCCGTCAGCAAAGTAACGATTTCTTTCTCAAAATCTGGTTCATGAATGTGAGAAGGATCAATCCCGGTCAATTGATGATTATTTAGTAGGACCACTTCATCACATAAATCTTGTGCAAGCTGTAAAATATGAGTGGAAAACAGTATGATCGAATCCTCTTTTGCTGATCGGATCATTTGTTTGATTTCATGGGCAGCTACAACATCGAAAGAGGTCAATGGTTCATCAAACAACATGATTGGTGGCTGCACCATCAAAGAAAGAAGCATTTGTACTTTGTTTTTCATGCCATGGGAATAATCTTTCATTAAACGATACTGCTCTTCTGAAGAAATTCCTACAGACATTAAAAATTCTTCTGGAGAAAGCGACTGTTTGATGCGCTCACGATTGACATCCATAAAAAAGCGCAAAAACTCAATCGCCGTCATAAAACCTGGCAGATGCGGTTGCGTGAATGTAAATCCGACATCTGTATTTTCATAGGTTCGTTGATTGTCGTCTTCAACTAAATAAATACTCCCGCTATCAACGGTCATATTCCGAGCGATACATTGGAATAACGTCGTTTTCCCTGCCCCATTGCGCCCTAAAATACCATAGATTTTTCCGGTTTCAAATTGATAACTTGCCTGATCAAAAATTTGTTTCTTGTCAAAGCTTTTGGAAATAGCATTGATCTCTAAAAACAAAAAAACACCCCTTCTCTTTAAAAACAAAGATTATTAACTAGAGATCCCGCTTGCAAGGTTTTCTAAGTGAAACGATTTACGTTGGTAGCCGTCATCATCTTAGCAAGCAAGTGCAAACGAGACTCGTTCATTTTTTTCTCATCGATAGAACATTATCCTTTCACATCAACTTACTTCATGGCGATTGACGATTTCAGGCAACCGGCTCCTGTAGCCAAGCCAACAGCCTAGGACCACTGCAAACCAATTAGTAAATGCCCTGCCCAAGGTATCACTGAAGAACCGCTATTCAGTAATCCAGCAGGCAACTGATAAAACTGGCTAAAATCATGAAAGGCTCGTTCGAAAACAATCCCACCTAATGAATCGCCAACCAAAAAAGTCAAACCAATCCCGTTCAAGGAAAAAAGAGTCTCCTCGATAACCATCAAATGAAGCGATTGTCCTACTAAAAAATCGGATCGTTACGGATTTTTCCCCTTGGGAAAAAAGGAATTGTTTGTCACATGAACGACTATATAGGAAAAAGATAACTGCCATGCCGATCCATAGAATACCGACCACCCCTAGGAAAATAAGGAGTAAAAAGAGCCAACTTTGAAAAGAACTGTCTTGTGAAGTCTGTTTTAAACGCCGTTCAAGAGCATACCAACGAAAAAAAGAATGTCCACTTTTCACAAAAAAATAAGAGCGAACTCACAAATGTAAATAGTTCATAACTCATCCACAATGTTCTTCTTCGAATGTTCTTCTTCGAATGAAATAAGCTCCTGCAGTAGAGAAAGGATAGATATAACGCCAATTCAAAGTCATTGTTGTTCCTCCTTTGTGATCAGTTTAGCATACGAAGCTGAAATTGAAAACGTTCGTTTAATTTAGTTTACATATTCTTTTTATAAGAAACAAATAACATCCGCCTCCCACTTCTATGCAAGACGGATGTTATTTAAAAAGCAGCCGAATGCATCGTAATTTAGAAATAACGGCTGATCAGTGTTAGTAATTGTTTGGGAAATTCTTTAAGATTGCTGATATCGATATATCTTTCCGCGCCATAGATTTCTTTGATGACGTCTTTGTCTTGTCCGATGGCAGCGGACAAAAAGATGATTTCCTGGCGTTCATACTCTTTGATGACTGCTTGAATATCCGCTTTCGCCTTATTGCCCGTATAATCTGGCATCGCCTTTGGCTGACCATCACTAATCGTCAATAGTAATTTTGTCGTAGCAGATTGTTGGGAAAGTTTTTCAGCTAGTACCCGCAGCACTGCCCCATCACGATTGTTTTGTCGGGGTTGAAGAGACATCAGCTTTGCCGGCACATAATCAAAAGGTTCAGCAAATTCCTTATAAGAATAGAGAGAAGTCTTCTCTCGTACAGACAAATCGGCTGTGTCGCCATAAATCATCAGCGGGAGATCTAGGCGCTGTGCAAACGCACTCACTGCGAGTGCAGCTTGTTGTGCAGCGGTGATCCGTCCCTCCCGTACCATGGACCCTGATTCATCGATTCGTAAAGCGATCGCTAATGAAGGCTGTTCATGAGGAGGATTTTTCTTATCAAATGTTCGAAAGTCGCCATAAGCAACACGACTTGCATCAAAGCGTGTCCCGCTATATTTTCCTTTGCCATAAGAAGAAGCTGCTTCATTTTCTAATAATTCAAGCAACTGTTTTGTTATTGTTTCAACCACCGGCAACAACGGTGCTAGAAGTTGTTGGGCTTTCTGAGAAGCATTTTCTTGGAGTTTTGGCCGATGCACAATCAATCCTTCTTTCGCATGGATAGATTGTTTTAGCGCTTGCCGCGCTTCTTGATTTGCTTGTTTTCTTACTTCTTTATCCAATTGCCTGAATTCTTCGATCGAAAGATGCTGACTGGAAGGTTCTTGAGCAGATTGTTCACTTCCTTCCTTTGTGTGTCCCTCATCAGACGAATGTTGGCTCTCTAAAGAGTCTCCATCTATAGTGTCTTGAGGCACCGCTTCCTGATCATCTTGGTTTGTTTCCTGTGTATCTAGTACCTCAGGTGTCTCCAGTGTCTCTGCTGTTTCTTCAGTACTAGCTGCTGTCCCCATCTGCAAGGATGCTTCTTCAATATTTCGCGCATCCGCCTCTTCAGCAGATACGATGCGTCCTTGTATTGGTTGTCGATGACTCATTTTCTGTCCTTGATACAAACGTCTTAGCTCTAAGAGCAATTCTGATTGATCGAGGGCTTCTTGCAGCAGGCGCAATTCGTCTGGATCTGTCGTTAACTTGTATAAGACTTTGACCGCTAACGTATTTAAAGGTGATTGCCCATTTTTAACCGTATTCAGCCAATAAAAATAAGATCGCATACCAGCCACACCCTTGATGGCATTTGCTCGTGCAGAAGTATCGAGAAGTCGAATAATCTCTGCCATTTTGCTAGCGATCGCTTGATCTTGAAAGCCGGTTTTAGCAAGTCCCCGTGCGACCATCACAGATAGTTCAGGAAGGTCCATTTTTTCCGCATGTTGCATCCGATCTCTAAGAGATTCATTCAATGGACGATTGCCCTGATAGTTCCGATTTGTCGTGATAATGACGACACAATCCGGATGGCGCCTGACAACGCCAGTTGGCAGATTCAGCAGCCCATTTTGCTCCAATGCAGAGTTGAGAGCGACGAGTACCGAGGCATCCCGGATGACTGTTGGTTCTTGGATTTCTAATAGATACCCTTTTTCCATCGCACGAACGATTTCCGAAGGATAAAATTTATAATGAACGACATCGGTCGTATCTGTTTCTTCAGTTCGTCGAATCAAGTCTGCTAATTTTTCTCGGGCACCTTCACTGGTGAGCGAATAGTGATCCGCAATCACTTGAATGACCTGATCTAAGCTATCACTCAAATAGATCGCTTCTAACAATTCACTGTCTTCTTCTTGATCCGCTGCTACGATCGGCAACAATGCACCAAAAACATCTGATTTATCCATATCAGCAAAACAGGTGATTTTGGTATAAGGCAATTGAAGATCATAGGAGAGAGCTTTGGCTAATTGCGTTTTTCCAGAGCCAGCATCTCCTTCCAATAAAACATTGAAAATCTTCATCTCTGGATCCTGCCAGTTTAGCTTGATTTCTTGAGCGATCCGCAGTTCTTCTTGACTTGTCTGATGACTCGCTGGTTTTTGCCAAATCATTTGCTGTTCTAACTTGCTGAACTGTCGACCTTCTGTCAAAGTAAAAGGGGTACGATTGATCCCCATGTAGATTCCTCCTTTCTTAATAGCCCAATTCGTTTAACAACCGATTTAAAATTCGAAAACGTTCGCCGATCAATTCACCATCTTTTTGCAAGGCATCATAGAATAATAGAATATCCTCATCAATTTTAGGATTGTCTGTATCAACTTCTACTGTCATCCGATTTCCTTGCAGTCCAATAATATCGATGAGTGGGTTTTCTGGATCATAAAACTTTTCATGACGATAGGCATCTTGAAAATAGAGGCTAGATTGCGCGACAAGGATCGCTAAGTCAAGAATCCGTGATAATGGGAGTTCTTCTGATTGACGAGACCACTTTTCCCCCGTGTGCCGCCATACTTTCCCTGAGATATCTACTTTTCCTCGATCATTCCATTGTGCCAGACCCAACGATAAGCCTTTCGCATCCGTATGAAGCGCATAGCGTCCATCTACTGTATCATAGTCTTCAACTTTGATGACGGGTTTGTGTTTTAAGTTTTCTGGTATTTTCATTTTCCATCCTCCTGTTTAGTAATTTACTAAAGTAGTAATTGGATTAAGTATAGTCAGTGTGAATCAGATAAACAAGCAAGATGCTTTTAAAGCAAAAAAAATACCCATGTGACCAGAAACTAGCAAAAGGAATCCCTTGACAAGCTTCTAAGTAACATAGGTATTTTTATAAAAATCAAATAATTGCATAGGAATAAATAACTCACTTTTATTATTGCGCTGCGATGGCAATCCCAATCGCTTTTTCACCCAAATGAGAACCAATCACAGGACCAAAATGACCCACTTCGATTTCGGCATCAGGGTATTTCTTTTGCAGCTTTGCCTTTTCCTCTAAAGCCACAGACAAGTTATTGGCATGGATCACATAGAATTTCACTGGGTAAGCGATTTCTGATTCTCTTTGACCAATAATGTCTTCTGCGCGATTAAAAGCTTTTTTACTGGAACGAATCTTCTCATAAAGCACGATTTTTCCTTCGTCAAAAGTCAAGATCGGTTTGATTTTCAATAATCCGCCGATCAATGCAGCACCATTTGTTAAACGTCCACCTCGCACAAGATTGTTTAAGTCATCTACGATCAAATAAGCATACGTATTATCGCGGATGCGATCGATGTGGGTCATGATCTCTTCAATGGTTTTGCCTTGTTGGTTCAGATCCAACGCAGCTTCTACCATATGTCCCATTGGCATGCTGGTGATTTTAGAATCATAGGGAATAACCCGCGCGCCTTTGATATCATCTTTGATACCATATAACGTATTGATAAAGCCAGAAATGCCGCTAGAAAGGTGAATACTTAAGATCGTATCATAACCTTTCTGGGCAAGGGTTTCGTATAATGCAATCACTTCACCAAGGACAGGTTGAGAAGTTTTAGGAAATTCTTTACTGTTTTTCAGCAAAGAGTAATATTCATCTGGCTGAATGTCGATCCCTTCGTTATAGCTTTTTCCATCTAAAATAACAGGTATTGGGATAACGAACAAGTCAGCGTGATCTTGGATGCGTTCAGGCAAGTAAGCTGTACTGTCAGTAACAACGGCTAATTTCATTTCTTTTCCTCGTTTCAACATATTTCAAACGTCATTAATAATATAGCATAAACCAGTAAGCTTTCAAAACTCTTTTCAAAAAGTTTTCAGTTAAACTTACTGATTTAAGAAACTTTCGATGGCTTGTTTATTGGTATCAAAGTTGATGACCAGCACACTTCCTGCTTCATAGGTTGAGCCATACTGCCATGAATCATCGACAGGAACAGTTAAGCGATCAATGCCCCCTGCGCCTTTGGCAATCGAAAATGTGTTTCTCAGCAAGAAGCTAACTGGCAGATTAGTAGAAGCATACCCTAGGACTTTCCCTGCTGCGTATGGCAATTTAACGATGGATAAAGGATTCTTCATGGCATTAAACACAGCATCCATCACTTGTTGTTGTCGACGCACACGCCCAAAGTCGCCTTCTTCATCCATACGGAACCGCGCATATTGCAATAATTCTAAACCGTTCATATTCTGTTGCCCTTTCTTGATAGGGACTTCAAGGTTTTTACTCATATCTTTCTCAGCGTTGATCGGTACACCACTAGGAAAAAGGGTGTCAATCACTTTTTCGAAAGATTGAAAGTCTACTTTGACATAATAATTCGTTTGGATTCCGAAATTTTCAGCTAACGTTTGCCGAACTAACTCTGCCCCGCCAAATGCATAAGCTGCATTGATCTTGTTTTCTCCATATCCCGGAATCGTGACTAGCGTATCCCGCATGAAAGAAAGCAGCTTCGGTTTCTTTGAAGGGCCATCCAATTGCAGCACCATGATCGTGTCTGCACGACCAGTTTCGCCTTTACGGCTGTCGCTTCCTAAAAGCAAAATATTTTTTGCTCCGTTCGCAGATGCTACACCATTAAACGTTTCCGTCTCTGAGACTTGTGCATCGCTTTTGGCCACCTGCTGCCCTGCCACAAAAGCCACGATCGAGTAGGCAAGTACAAACACTAGCACATACAGGATGAAACGCAAAATTGGCCGTTTCTTACGTTTAGCTTCTTTTGATTTTACTTTCTGCTCTTGTTTCGCTGGCTTCTTGTTAACTGACTGACCATTGTTGCCGAAATCCTTTTGTTTACCAAAGGATTTTGACTTGTTTTTTTTGCCAGTTAACAGATTCGGCCGCTGAAGGGTTGTTTTTTTGACGAATGATTACCAGAAGACCGCTTCTGACTTTTTTGGTCGTTCTCCCTTTGTTGTGCAAAATCGTTTTCTGCTGAATACTCTTCTTCCTTTTGAGGTCTTCTCACAGATTTTGTTTCTCGACGAGCAAAGATCGTTTCTTTATGAGCAGCTCGTTGCTCTTCTTTCGCTAATTGTTCATGCAATTTTTTGTTGCGGTCCATTCGACTCATAGGACAGTTTCCTCCAAATAAAAAAAGCTTTTCTTTCTTATAAGAATACCTTACGAAAAAAAGAAAGAAAGCTATTTTTTTAAATTTTAAGATTTTCCTAGCAACTTTTTGATAGAAAGATGAAAAGCGGCTCATAAAATCTTGCTTGCTCTGTAACGTTCAACTTGAAAACCATTTCGTTGGTAAAAATCTGCCACTTGGTTTTTGGCCCAGAAATTCAGAGTGAGGGTTGCAAACTGCTTTTCTCGAGCAAAATCTGCGGCATGGGTTAATAAGGCTTCACCGACCCCTTGCTTCTGGTACGCATTTTCAACCGATAACGCTTCGATCTCAAGTCGACGTTGAGAGACCATCAGCGGTGTATCCAATAACTCAATCTCTTTTAGATGAATAAATCCGCAAGGTTGTTTTTGCCAGGCTACAAAAAAATGATGCGTTTCTGCGGCAAGCAAATCCTGTAACAAGTCGCGGAATGCCTCGTAGTCAAAGGATTTGAAAACGTTAGGTATCAATTGATGATGGACCTCTTGAACACTTTGATAAAGTTTAGCTAATAAATCAGCATCCTCGCAAGGAATGATTTTCCTCTCTTTCATTTCCTTCACCTATTTTCTTCACAGCATACGTACCTAGAAGATGGACATTACAATTTAACATCCTGATTTCTTCTAAGGCATTCTCAACCAAGGCCCAAGGCTGATTTAGCACTAAATCTATCACAAAAAAATATTCCCCTAGACTCGTTTTTAATGGTCGGGATTCGATTTTGCTCAAGTCAATGCCGCGCCAGCCAAAAGCGGCCAAAATCTGATGCAGACTACCTGGTCGATTGGTAGGCAAGGTCACATAGATCGTGGCTTTCGTTGCCTTATCATGGAAAACGCTCGATTCGTTTGTGTCTTTTTGCAAGATCCAAAAACGAGTTTGGTTGCTAGTCGTATCCTGGATATTTTTTTCCTGAATGAATAGACCATAAGCATGGGCTGCTTCTTTGGAAGCAATGGCTGCTACCGGCTCCGCTGGATGCTCTGCGACAAAGACGGCAGCAGCAGTCGTCGATGCCACCGCTTCAATAGGAACATCTGGGAAGTTATGTTGCAAAAACTCCGCACATTGGGCCAAAGCCTGTGGATGAGAAATGATTTTGGAAATCGGCTGTCCTGACTGAATGGTCAGCAGCTGATGGTTGATAGGCAAAATCACTTCTTGTTCAATGATCAGTTCCTTTTGTCGGAAAAGTGTATCGATTGTCGCATGAACCGAACCCTCTAATGAATTTTCATTGGGGACTACCGCTCGTTGGATGTCCCCTGCTACTAATGCTTGAATACATAATGGGATCGATCCAAAAGGAACCATTTCTTCATTTAAAAAAGATTCACAGGCGGCTCGATAAGTGAAGGAGTTTTTTGGGCCTAGATAACCAATCTTCATTTATTCACCTGCTTTTTGAATGATTTCAGTCACGATCTCTGCTGGAGATTTGCGGGTGGTATCGATCACTACTGTCGCACTTTCTTCGTATAGTGGCATTCTTGGACGATAAATATCAATGATTTCTGCCGGCGATTTCGAAACGACAAGCGGACGAATATTGACCGTATCCTTTTTCAACCGATCGAGCAATTCTTCTGGCTCCGTTTTTAAATAGACGACTTTCGGAAATTGCTGCAATAGTTGCCGATTTTCTTCTTTTAGGATGATGCCGCCACCAGTAGAGATCACTTGATCAAGTGTTAATGAATGAGTCAAAATCTCCGTTTCTTTTTCTCGAAAAGCGGCTTCCCCGTAACGATCAAAATAGTCTTGGATCGTCATGCCGATTGATTCAACGATCAGATCGTCAAAATCAACATGTGCCAACTGTAATCGTTCTGCTAACAAGCGGCCAATAGTTGTTTTACCAGCACCCATAAAACCGATCAAAACGATTCCTTTCATTCAACATCACCTCCAGTTAATTGGCGGAGATCCTCAAAGAAGTGGGGGTAGGAGACCGCTACTGCTTCCGCCTGTTCTAATTCCACATCTTCTTGCGTCAATAAAGCAGCTACTTGCAGCATCATACCAATTCGATGATCGCCGCGACTGGACACGTTACCACCATGAAGGGGCGTCGGACCATTAATAATCAGTCCATCTTCCGTTGGCGTGATATCTGCTCCCAGTTTCGTTAATTCTTCTGCGGTCGCATCGATTCGGTTCGTCTCTTTGACTTTCAATTCTTCAGCATCACGAATCACCGTTTGGCCGACAGCTTGTGTAGCTAACAAAGCGATGATTGGTAATTCATCAATGAGTCGAGGAATGATCGCGCCTTGGATCTCGATTCCTTTTAATACAGAAGAACGAATAGTAATCGTAGCTGATTGATTGTTCTGATCGATCGCTGTCAGTGAAATCTGAGCACCCATTTGTTCCAGCACATCTAAAATTCCTGTTCGCGTCGGATTAATCCCAACATTTTCTAGCGTGATTTCACTATTGGGTAAAACAGCTCCTGCGGTTAAGAAAAAAGCAGCTGAAGAAATATCACCTGGTACAATCACTTCTTGTCCAACAAAGGATTGAGGACCTGTAATTTGAATCTCCTTTCCTTTAACCGTGATCTCGCCGCCAAATTGACGAATCATTTCTTCCGTATGGTTGCGGCTCGGTTCTTTCTCGACGATTCGGGAGGTACCCTGTGCTTGCAATGCGGCAAAAAGTAACGCTGATTTGACTTGTGCACTAGCAACAGGGATTGAATAATCGATTGTGCTTAAATCGCGTGTACCTTGAATAGTAATCGGTGGAAACTCACTTTCATTGCTGCCGTTAAGTCTCGCACCCATTTGATTCAATGGCAACATCACTCGATTCATTGGTCGCTGATTCAACGAATCATCCCCCAGTAAAGTAGTCGTGAAAGGTTGACCGGCTAAAATACCCATCATTAAACGAATCGTTGTGCCTGAATTTCCTACATCAATCGGACGGTCAGCAGCTTTCAAACCGCCAAACCCTTGACCAGTGATCGTGATCGTCTCGCCGTCATCTTGAATGGGGATTCCCAATTCTTGAAAAGCGTGAAGGGTACTAAGACAATCTTCCCCTCTTAAAAAATTACGAACCGTCGTCGTCCCTTCTGCTAATGCACCAAACATGATGCTGCGGTGAGAAATAGATTTATCTGAAGGGACTGTCAGTGTGCCTCTTAGGTGGTTAGCTTTAAGTAGTTTCATCATTGTTCTCCTATTTTATCCGACATTGATAGGTCGTATTTTCAGTGATCAGCTGCTGGGCTTGCTGCAGCTCTTTTTGACTTTTGAAAGAAATCTGCAAGACACCAAGTATATCTTCACGCGTCTCTAAAATTTTTAAATTGATCAATGAGAGATTGCCCGTGCTTAACAGCTGGGTGACCTCTGCTACCACACCCGGATGATCCGGAACATCGATCAATAGATCATAGAACGCTGGAATTGCTCCAGTTTGGTGGATAGGTAAATGGTCTCTTGTTTCTTTAGCATCTTCAAAAAAACGGAATATTGCTTTTTCATCTTTGGTCAGCAACCACTGTGATACTTGCTCCATTTGTTTTTGCCAGGTTGCGATTAGCTGCAAAAGCTCCTGTCGATTACTTAATAAAATATCCGTCCACATGCGGGGATCGGAAGAAGCAATGCGAGTGATGTCCCGAAACCCTCCTGCGGCTAGTTGCTGAGCCCTAGGCTGTGATTGATTAAACGTATTCGCCTGATTGACTAACCCAGAAGCAATAACATGAGGTAAATGACTTAGCATTCCAGTGATTTGATCATGCTCGTTTGGTGCCAATTCGACGTATTTTGCTCTGGTCCCTTGAAACAATCGCTGCAGTTCATTCATGCGGTTGCTAGTAGTCGGGGTGAAAATGTAGTAGGCATTTTCGAATAAATTCTCATCTGCTGCTAAAATACCCGATTTATGAGAGCCAGCCATAGGATGACCGCCAATAAAATCAAAGGAGAATTGCTGCGCAAATTGAACAATCTCTGCTTTTGTACTACCAGTATCCGTTACTAAGACATTTGACTTTAAAGTTACTCTTCCCAATTCAGCCAAATAAGCTTTCGTGATCTCCACTGGAAGTGCCAAAATGATGATATCTGATTGGATCGCTCCTTCAGTAAATGAAGCTGGCACGAAGTCAACAATCTGTGACTGTATGGCAATTTCATTGGTCGATTCACAATGATCCCAACCAATCAGATAGCTGTCAGCAACAGCTTTTTTGATGCATTTTGCCAACGAAGCACCGATCAATCCTAGACCAGCGATCATGATTTTTTGTGACATTGGAATGTCCCTCGTTTCCTTTTTCTCAAGATATTTTTTTAGTAGTGGGATAAACTCCACTACTTTTAGTAATGAATTTTAGTAATGAAGCAAGTAGTCACGGTATTCTTGGACAGCTGTTTGTAATTCTTCAAAGGAGTCACTCGGAAATTTTTCGAGTATTTCATTGGCTACTACTGTAGCAACGACATTTTCACAAACCACACTGGCTGCAGGAACTGCCGTACTATCTGAACGTTCAACACTTGCTTTGTAGGGCTCTTTGCTATCGATATCAACGCTTTGCAACGGTTTGTATAATGTTGGAATGGGCTTCATCACTCCACGAACGACAATCGGTTCTCCATTTGTCATTCCTCCTTCAAATCCGCCCAAATTATTGCTGCGACGCGTGTATCCTTTTTGCTGATCCCAGAGGATTTCATCCATCACTTGCGAACCGGGTAAGACTCCTGCTTCAAATCCGACACCAAATTCAGCACCTTTAAATGCATTGATACTAACCACGGCCTGCGCAATTTTGGCATCCAATTTTTTATCCCACTGCACATAACTGCCTAGACCAGCGGGGACACCCCCGATTAGAACTTCTACGACGCCACCAATCGTATCCCCATTTCTCTTGGTTTGGTCGATCAATTGCTTGATTTCTTCTTCGACAGAAGGATCCAACACCCGAACTTCAGATGCTTCGGAGCGCTCGGCAATTTCTTGAACAGTCAAACCATCAGGAATAGCTGCTTTGATGCCGCCAAGCATTGTCACATGGCCAGCCACTTCAATCCCTAATTCCTTTAAGATTTTTTTGGCAATTGCACCAATGGCCACTCGCATCGTTGTTTCCCGCGCAGAGGAACGCTCTAAGACGTTTCGCAAATCCTGATGACGGTATTTCATGCCTCCGACCAAGTCTGCATGTCCTGGTCTAGGCCGAGCCACTCGTCGTAATTTCCGATCTTTTTCAGGAACTTCCTCGATTGCCATCACTTTCGTCCAATTTTTCCAGTCTTTATTTTCCACAACCAATGTCACAGGCGACCCTAATGTTTTTCCATGTCGGATGCCGGAAGTAATACGGACTTGGTCTTTTTCAATCAGCATGCGACCGCCGCGGCCATAACCCGTTTGTCTTCTCGCTAGTTCGTGATTGATATCTGCTGCTGTTAAGGGTAATCCCGCTGGTAGACCTTCAATAATTGCGGTCAATTCAGGTCCGTGGGATTCACCTGCTGTAATATAACGCATCATCCGCCGCTTCCTCTCTTTTTTATAAATAATTTTTGATTTCTTCTGTAGGGATCGTAACGATCTTCGCTTGACCGATTTTTTCTAACAAAATAATCTTCAATTGGTTTCCTCGGGTCTTTTTATCATGAGTGATCGCTTGATACAACTGATCTTTGTCAACCGATTCTGACTGAGTAGGCAAATGAAACTTGCTGATCATTTCTATTAATTGGGCAGTAGTTCCTTTTGGAGATAATCCGATGGACTCCGCGTGTTGGGTGATCATCACCATGCCGATTGCTACTCCTGCACCATGGCTGATTTCAAACGCTGCTGTTTTTTCTAGCCCATGTCCGATGGTATGGCCGAAATTCAACATCAAGCGACTGCCATGATCGAAAGGGTCTTCCTCGACAACTTTTCGTTTGACCGTTAAAGCCGCGGTGATCACTTGTTCTGCATGGTCCAATAATGCCGCCTCATCTTGCAATTCGGCTAGTTTTTGCCATAGCTGGTCATCAGCGATTGCTGCCGACTTAATGATCTCCGCAATTCCTTCTTGTACGCGATAAAGTGGTAATGATCGTAAAAGTTCTGGATCGATCAAAACACCAGCGGGTTGGGCAAAGGTTCCAACCAAATTTTTAGCATTTTCAGTATTGACAGCTGTTTTGCCGCCAATACTAGAATCTACTTGCGCCAATAAAGTCGTGGGAATCTGAAGAAAATGGACTCCTCGCATATAGGTCGAAGCCACGAAACCTGCTAAATCACCGATTACTCCGCCGCCCAGCGCAATTATTCCATCGCTTCGGGTCAACCCAAGTTCTGCTAAACGATCATAAAGAATCGTCGCTTGCTCAAGAGACTTGCTCTTTTCTCCCGCTGGAACAACAAGTAATTTTGCTGCAAATCCTTCATGAGTAAGCGCATCAATAATGACTTGTCCATAGATTGGGGAAACGTTACTATCCGTAATCACTGCGATCCTTTGAGGTTGCCAAAGTCCTTTGACCCATTTCCCTACTTCTTGAAAGGCACCTCGTTGAATGACAATATCATACGAATGTTCTGCTAAATTTATGTGTAACATCAAATGGTACACTCCTTTTTTTAGACTTCACAATGACTTGATTTCTTCTGAAATAGCTGTCACTCTCAGCTGAAAAACGATGATTATTTTTGCAGTGCTTTGATTTCTTTCATCGCTTTTTCCATGATATGGACTTCATTCATCATATTCATGTAGGTTTTTTCGTTCAATGATTGAGGACCATCAGACCAAGCATTTGCCGGATCTGGATGGATCTCAACGATCATGCCGTCTGCGCCCGCAGCAACCCCAGCTCTAGCCATTGGCGGAACTAGATCCCAGATACCCGTCCCATGACTAGGATCAACGATAATTGGGAAATGACTCAACTTTTTGATGATCGGTACAGCACTAAGGTCGAATGTATTCCGCGTTGCTGTTTCGTATGTTCGAATTCCCCGCTCAATGAAGATCACTTCACTTTTATCTTGAACAGCAATGTATTCTGCAGCATTCAACCATTCATCAATTGTTCCTGAAATTCCCCGCTTCAATCCAATAGGTTTTCCTGTTTTACCGACAGCCGCTAATAGTTTGAAATTCTGCATGTTACGAGCACCGATTTGCAAAATATCGCTGTATTCCGCAACCATATCGATATGTCCTTCGTCCATTACTTCAGTGATGACTTTCATCCCTGTTTCATCAGCAGCTTGACGGATGTATTTCAGCCCTTCTTCTTCCAGACCTTGGAAAGCGTAAGGAGAGGTCCGAGGTTTGAAAGCACCTCCTCGTAAAATTTGAGCACCGCCAGCTTTGGCGATCCGTGCACATTCACGGATTTGTTCTAATCCTTCGATCGAACATGGGCCAGCCATTGTTACGAAATGTCCATCTCCGATTTTGACACCATCAACATCAACTACCGTGTCCTGCGGATGAAATTCCCGCGAAGTCAATTTGTACGTATTGGAAATACGAATTGCGTCTTCTACACCATCGTAGCTGCGAAAAGCGACATCTTGGATCAGACGCGTATCTCCTTTAAGTCCAATGACGATTTGTTCCTTCCCTTGATTGACCTGTACATCTAATCCTTCTTTTTTGATTCGTTTCACAACAACTTCTACTTGTTCTGCCGTGGCATTTGGTTTCATAATTACGATCATTTTTTCTTCCTACCTTCATAGTTATTAGTTTTTTTACATTTTTTCAATCAGTGTTTTGACTTTCTCAATCGGCATTTTTTTATCAGTCCATAGCTCAAAAGCCGCCGCGCCTTGGTAGAGCAACATACTTAACCCATTGGCTGTTTTTGCTCCCGCGGCTTTTGCTTCACGCAACAGCCGTGTTTCTCGCGGATTATAGATCACATCATAAACTGCCAACGATTCTCGTAACATTCCGCGGTCTTTTAATGGGCTGGCATCTTCCTGCGGCTTCATTCCAACACCAGTCGCATTTACTAGCAATTGGCTCTCTTTGATCGCCAGACCCAATGCTTGCTGATCATCTAGATCACCAAGTGTGATGTTGCAGGTAGTAGCCGCCGCGATTTGTTGTAGCTTGCTTTCAATCACTGGATAAAATTCATCGTTTCGATTAAAAACATGAATGGTTTCTACCCCATCTAAGGCAGCTTGACTAATAATTGCTGTAGCAGCTCCACCAGCGCCGATAACTGTCATGGTACCGCCAATAATCGAGACTTCGATGTCTCCTAGCGCTCGCATAAATCCAATCCCATCCGTATTGTGACCGATCAAATGACCTTTGTGGTTGACGATTGTATTGATAGCACCAATCAGTTCTGCGGCAGGAGATAATTCATCGACTAAAGGAACAGCTGCCATTTTGTGCGGCATCGATAAATTGACTCCTAACAAATCAAGCTGACGAATACTTTGGATACTTGCTGCTAAACTTTCTGGTTCAACATCAAAAGCTAGATAGACAGCATCCACTTTTTGATCTTCAAAAGAAAGATTATGCATGGCTGGCGAGATGCTGTGTTTGGCAGGTTTCGCAAACAACGCTGCTAAACGGGTGTGTCCAGTGATTAATTGGTTCATCCTATTCATTCCTTTCAACAAAAAAAGATGTCCACTGTAAATTGATAGAATCTACAGTGAACACCTTCAAACATTACATATCAGCTGATATGTGAATATAAAAAATAGCCACTATAGATTTTACGATCTACGTGGCTTTAAAGTCATTACGAAATGCCTTAGCCATCATAGATACAAACGAGTGTTTGTACCCATGTCTTTCATGAATACAAACCTATCTAAAATAGCTAAAGTAATATTTATTCAGTTGTGAGGGGTTCGCTTGCAATTGTTTCATGATTGTTCGCTCCAAACTGATGTAAGATTGTCCTAAGTATAGGTTGAACTTTGAAAGTTGTCAATGATTTTTTCTTATTTTTTTCATTTCACTGGTTTTCATTTATTTTTTTTCTGCGATTTTCACTGGTAGATTCGGTTTTCTAAAGGTCGTCTTCAAAGAATAGTAATAGATCTTGCAAACGAAGCTGCGCTTTTTCTGCTGCGGATAAATCTTTCACGATCTGCCCTTTACGAAGCAAGATCAATCGGTTGCCATATTTTAGAGCATCTTCCATGCGATGAGTGATCATCAAGCAAGTCAACTGTTGTTGTTCCACTCGATCTGCAGTGATTTGCATCAACTGTTTAGACGTTTTCGGATCCAATGCCGCAGTATGCTCGTCTAAAAGCAGCAATTTTGGGGTCTGGATCGTTGCCATCAAGAGACTCAATGCTTGGCGTTGCCCACCAGATAAATTTCCTGTTGGTGTATCCAAATGTTGTTCGAGCCCGTTGCCCACTTCTTGACATAATTGATAATAAACATCTTTTTGTGCTTGTAATTGGCGCAAATGCAAATTCCTTTTCTGTCCACGACGTTGCGCCAACAATAGATTTTCAGCGACGGTCATTCGCGGCGCAGTGCCCATTTTAGGGTCTTGAAAGACTCTTGACAAGTAAGCAGCTCTTTTTTCTTCTGACAACTGCGTAACATCTTGGTCATCGATCAAGATCTGACCACTAGTAAGTGGCAGTGAACCGGATATACAATTAAACAATGTACTTTTTCCAGCACCATTGCCGCCGACTACAGTCACAAATTCCCCTGGTTGCAGTTTTAAATCTACTTTCTGTAAGAGCGTCTTCTTTTCATGAGGACCATTGCCAATGATTTTGGTTGCTTTATTGATCGTTAACATCATTCATCCTCCTTTTCGAAACCCGTCCGCAAGTGCAGTGCATTTTTGAATTGCGGGATCAATAGACAAAGCGTCAAGACGATCGCCGAAAAGATTTTTAAGTAAGTAGTATCAAAGCCAGCTCTGATCACAAATAGGATCAACAGCTGATAAATGATACTGCCCACAACAATCGCTACGAGCCGCTCCAATAATGTTAGTTCGCCAAATAATACTTCACCGATGATAATCGATGCTAACCCTATTACAATGACCCCGATTCCTTTACTAACATCTGCGTAACCATCATTTTGGGCGATCAATGCCCCAGATAATGCAATCACTCCATTGGAAACAACTAAGCCAATGATCTTCATAGTGTCTGTGTTGATCCCTAGTGATTTAGCCATATGCTCGTTGTCTCCTGTAGCAATATAGGCTTGCCCAAGATTGGTATGGAAAAAGAATAGCAAGACAGCCCCGATCACTAATACCATCACTAATCCGATCAACACAGTATCAAAGTAATTAGGCAAATTTAGCTTCGTGAAGAAATCTTGGATTTTTGGTTGATTCAATAGAGAAAGATTTGGCGAGCGCATCACAAACAGCATCACTGAATTTAGTCCCGACATCACAAGGATTCCAGCTAGAATTACTGGGATCTTGCCTTTCGTATATAAAAGACCAGTTACTAATCCGGCACACATCCCCGCACCTACCCCTAAAAGAGTAGCTACTATCGGTGAGACACCTTGCGTGATAGCAGTCACACAGACCGCGCCGCCAAGAGGAAAAGAGCCCTCAGTAGTCATATCTGGAAAATTTAAAATTCGATACGTCATAAAAATACCTAACCCAAGAATCCCCCAAAGGAATCCTTGCCCAATCGCTGAAACGATCATTTTTTTTCCTCCTCGTTACTTGTTTTTCTATCTGTCTTCCAAACCCCTGTCCTGACAACAAGAAGTTTCTGTCAGGACACATACTCCTTAAAAGCAATAGATTTTTTTCTTGTTTCTTTATGAAACGTTAGTTAGCATTGCTATAACCCTTTTAAGAGCAGCTGTTTCAATGGTTAGTCTGTGCTTGATGTTGTTTCGGTCGCTTCGTCAGAAATGAGTCTGGCTTTTTCTTTGAGTGCTTCTGGAATAGTGATGCCAAGAAATTCAGCTTGCTTTTCATTAATAACCGTATCGCCATCTTTAAAAGTATAGATGGGGGTTGTTGCTGGATCAGATTCCCCTTTTAAGATTGCAGCTGCCATTTTACCTGATTGGACACCTAAGCTAAACTGATTTTGACCCACAGTCGCCAAGCCACCTTGTTGCACCATGGTTTCTGCTGAGGTGATGATTGGTGTTTTCGTTTTGTTTGCTTCTCCGACAACCGTCTGCATCGCATTGGCAATCGTATTATCCAATGGGATAAAAATGAAATCGACGGTTTCTGCCATCACCTGTACCGTCTGAGCAATTTCATTGCTTGAAGGAACTGCATATTTTTTTGACGTCAAGCCATATTTTTCTGCGGCCGCTTCTGCTTCTGCTGCTTGATACTTGGAGTTATCCTCTGTTGAAGAATATAAGATACCAACTGATTTTGCCTCTGGCATCAATTCTTGGGCTAATTCAAACTGAGCAGCTACTGGTGTTTTATCTGATACTCCAGTGATATTTCCTCCAGGTTTATCCATATCAGCTACTAGATTGGCCCCAACCGGATCGGTCACTGCGCCTAAAACGATTGGCACATCCTTAGTAGTATTAGCCAATGCTTGAGCAGCAGGTGTTGCTATCCCTACTAGTACATCAGCGCCTTTGTTCAGCAATTGCTGACTCATGGTCGCTAATTTACTTTGATCCGCTTGGCCATTTTGAAATTCGATTGTTAAATTATCCCCTTCGGTATAACCCGATTGTTTTAACCCTTCTTTGACGCCTCGAGTGATTTCGTCGAGCGCTTCATGACTGACAAATTGTAGAATACCCACCGTTTTGTGTTCTTTTTTTGCTGTTTGATCCGTAGGTTGTTCAGCGGATTCTCCTGTTTGTTTTGCTCCCATTTGGTA
Organism: Enterococcus sp. 125944; assembly: GCF_051909435.1. Lineage (NCBI taxonomy): Bacteria > Bacillati > Bacillota > Bacilli > Lactobacillales > Enterococcaceae > Enterococcus > Enterococcus sp. 125944. The sequence goes on from NZ_JBQASY010000003.1 coordinate 96,592, forward strand.
CCCAAAAGCCGCCAATAAAAATCCAAAAATAACAATAACTGCAGCAATTAATCCTTTGTTTTTCATTTTTAACTCTCCTCGCTTCTTTCTCATTTTTTTGTTTATACTTGAGAACTAAAAAAAGCAACTGCCGACAATCCGGCAGTTGCTTCAAGCAAAAACCGCATAGACTAATCGTTCTATGCGGTGAAAGATTCATTTACCAGCATAGATACAGCACTTTAGAAGGTTCTCTAAAAAGTTGTATCTATGGAATGAGGTCCACCAATACAACTATCTACGCCAGTTTTGCCATGAATTTGATTGCAATGCGTAAAATAGTCTCATATTAGCTCCTCCTTTTTCCATTTGTTTAACTTTGTTTCACTTAGTTTAGCGTATTGATAAAAGAACGTCAATAACTTTTATTCAAATTGTCAGATTTTTTCTTACTCTGCTAATTTGCGAATATTCCACATTGGTAACCGATTCAATTCAGGAATAAATTCTTCTGCAGGATCTTTAAGTGATTGATAAGTAAATCGATTTTTCTCTTGTCCGTTTTCAAAGAAAACAAAGGTGATTTCATTTGCTTTTACACCGTAAGTATCTAAAAAAGACTGTGTATCATATACGATCGGATAATAGTACACAGATCGATTCATTTCACTCTCTTTATCATTAAACAATTGAAACACTTCTGCCAACTCTTCGCCATTCGGTTTACTAAACATCACAGAAATGGCTTTTGTGTCCCGAATCGTCTGATCTGCTTCTGCATATTCTAATGGTTCAATCTTATCAGAAGGCAATTCTTCAAAAGCCATCTTGTGGATCAGCGATGTTTTGATCCTCGTTTGAGAAGTAATAATCACTACAGCAAATAGCACAGCAAGTAGAATACCCGTACCTAAATAATACATGGTCTTACGCTGATTTTGGTAGACACTTTGGACAAAAGCTTCCCAGCTTTCTCGCATCTGCTCTTTTACCAACTGAAAAAAATTCTCGAATAGCTCCATCCTAAACCCCGCCCTTTTCATCTGCCATCAACCTTATCTTTATACTAGCAAGATGTCTTGGGAGCGTCAAGAAACTTCCCATATAACTTCCCATATTAAGTAAAATTCGATAAGATAGAGAAAAAACCAAAGGAGTTAGTCATGGCTGATCTTGCTGAACTTTTAATGGATAATGCAATCCCCATTTTAGATTTAATCGTCGTTTGTCTGAATCTGCTTTCAATTTTAGTGCTTGTGTGGGGAGTTGTAAAAGCTGGTTTTGATTTTATTCGTTTTGAAATAAAAGCGAAAGACCGTATGAGTGCGGCCAGAGAAAACAATTTTATTCGAAATTTTCTCGGCAGTTATGTTTTGCTTGGTTTGGAGATCTTGATTGCTGCAGATATCATTGAGACCATCATCCATCCGACATTTGCCGATATCGTCCGCTTAGCAGTAGTCGTAGTCATTCGAACAGTCATTTCCTATTTCTTGAATATGGAGATTGAAAAAGCCCTAAAGGATGCACAAAACAATAAAACGGACTCTTAGTGAATGCTTCAATATATCCTAAATCTGATGGGGTATGTCCTGCTTGGATCAGGATTGGTCTTTCTGGTTTCTTTTCGTTATAATAGAACTACTCGATTCAATCTAGATTCGTTAATTTTACTTACCTTCCTTTATCGGTCAAATGTCTTGACCTCAAAAATTGAATGAGAAAAAAGTTTGATAAAACAGAAATGAGGGAAACAAATGTCCTTCGATGGCATCTTTACCCACTTGATGGTTCAGGAATTACAAAATGAACTCGTCAATGGTCGAGTGAATAAAATTCACCAGCCTTATGAGAACGAAGTGATCTTCGTGATCCGTTCTCAAGGGAAAAATCACAAATTATTGCTATCTGCCCATCCGAGCTATGCTCGGATTCAATGTACACAAGCTACCTATACCAACCCAGAAACACCTCCAACATTTTTGATGATGTTACGGAAGTATTTAGAAGGCGCAATCCTGGAAACGATTGAACAAGTTGCGAATGATCGAGTCGTTCATTTCCATTTTACTCGTCGTGACGAATTAGGCGATTTACAGAACTTTGTTTTGATCGTTGAATTGATGGGCAGACACAGCACGATTCTCTTAATGAATCGGGCAACCGGTAAAATCGTTGATACGATCAAGCACATTGGCCATTCGCAAAATACGTATCGTACCTTGCTGCCAGGGTCCCTTTATGTTGCTCCGCCAAAACAAGACACTGTTGATCCGTATACACTCAATCAAACAAAAGTCTTTGAAATGCTGTCTCGTCTAGAAGAATTGTCGCCCAAAGTCTTGCAGCAGACTTTTCAAGGATTTGGCAGGGATACGGCAGATGAGCTGGTATCTCGTCTGAAAGAACGGCCAAATGAAAAAGTAACCGTTTGGGAAGAATTTTTTGCCGAGCTAGCGGATCCTGTTCCTACCTACTTAAAATCCGGGAACAAAGAATTCTTTACTCCGGTCCCCTTTCATTCACTGATGGAACAAGCGGACTGGCAGGAAACTTACCAGAGTCTAAGCGAATTGCTTGATGCGTTTTATCATGAAAAAGCTGACCGTGACCGAGTAAAACAGCAAGGCAGTGAATTACTGAAAAAAATCGACAATGAGCTGAAGCGAAACAAGCACAAGCTAGAAAAAAGACAGCAAACTTTGCGAGAATCTGAGAATGCGGAAGAATTCCGTCAAAAAGGCGAGCTTTTAACGACTTTCATGGCGCAAGTCCCTCGCGGTGCAGGCGAAGTGGAATTAGCCAATTACTATGATGAGAACAAACCAATAAAAATTGCCTTAGATCCGGCCTTGACACCCAACCAGAACGCGCAAAAATATTTCCAGCGTTATCAAAAGCTGAAAAATGCTGTCAAACTGATTCATCAGCAAATTGCTGAAACAAAAGATGAGATCGCCTATTTGGAATCAGTTGAAGCACAGTTGGAAATTGCCGCACCGAAAGATCTTTTGACGATTCGCGAAGAACTTGCTGCCCAAGGATATGTCAAAAATCGAACGAAACAACGGAAAAAACAAACGCCCTCGCAACCGGAACGTTTTCTCTCTTCTGATGGAACGGAGATTCTGGTAGGCAAAAACAATCTGCAAAATGATCAGTTAACATTAAAAACGGCACGTAAAACAGATTATTGGCTCCATACGAAAAATATCCCCGGGTCTCATGTGATCATTCGGTCGGATTCACCTAGCGAAGAAACAATCTTGGAAGCCGCAGAATTAGCTGCCTACTTCTCGAAATACCGCCACTCCGCACAAGTACCTGTGGATTTGGTACAAGTCAAACATATTCGCAAACCAAATGGTGCAAAACCAGGCTTTGTGATTTATGAGAACCAGACGACTTATTATGTAACGCCTGAGGAAACAATTTTGGATTTAAAACAAAACTAACGCTGTTCTTTTGCTGATTTTCCAAAAAAATGGGCGAAGAACAAAAAAATGACCCGCTTACATGTCTCTAACACACAGCCTTCTCGTCAATCGCTGAGAATGGGTGGATAGAACAAATCCGTAAGCGGCTCATTTTTTATGGAAAAATACTTGGAATCGCTAAGAAGCTCTCGGACACATCAGCCAAGCCATTTCATCGAAACAACGCTAGTCCAGATGACTGATCAATGGAATCGATGCATTGTTGGTGGTTAAAAAGTATCATTTTGATCAATCATGCGCTTATTTTCAAAATCAAAATGATAGAGCTTTTCCCAGTGATTGATATTCAATGTCCCTTTCGTTAACCGAATGGCAAGAAAACAACAGCCTTGATCCGCTTCATCATTAACTTCATCGTACCAAACAAACGCCTTGCGAATTTTCTTTCTCAATTCCGCATTTTTTGGGTCCAAGACCCATCCTAGATTTTCTCCGAAGCCATTAGCGGTAAACCATTCGCCACAGACTGCGATAGAAACTTCGGGATTTTCTTTGATTTGCTGGATTTTGTTGGAGCTTTCATGGGTCGATACATAAAAGACACCATTCTCATAATAAGCATCGACATCCCGCACCATAGGACGAGGCAGCCCATTTTCACCGCAATTGCGCGCAATCGTTGCTAAAGAGATCAAATTGTCTTTGTCGTTACCAAACTTTTCTTCCAGTAATGTCAGGCCCTCTTCATAATTCATCATTTGTTTTTCCTCCTTGAAAATTTTCTCTTGTTTTAAAAGGAATCCATAATTCGACAATCATGATCTCCGCTTGCGATTGTCGATAAAGCTCAGGAAAAAAGCCATCCGCTATCAAACCGTGTTTTTTTAGCCAAAAACGAGTATACCTCATTGCCTTACCCATCCCGACGATCATTTGTGCTTTAGTCGTCTCAAAGCTGCAAACAACATAGTCACGGGCCGGTAATGTCCAGCTTGTCAGATGGCTCAGGTCTTTCTCATATCTTCCAGTGACAGATTCTGCCCCGACAAAATAACTGGAATGACCTGCTGGTGCCTCTCCTGGATAGGAAACACCAATGAGCGTCTCTGCTCGCAAAAATGGATGATTGGCGCAAGCGTGAAAAAAGTCTTGCCAAATCTTTTCAACTGGATCTACGCCGGTTCTTTCTCCTAGCATTTTGCCGTACTTGAAAGGATAATAACCAACGATACCATTGAAAACCCGCGGCTGATCCATTGTTTTCTGCTGTATTGCTAAGACGACCCCTTCACTGATCAACGGTTCCCCTTCCTCTACCACAATATGGCTCAGGGATAAATCTGGTTTATCGAAATTTTGTAATGGGAGCAACTGTTTCTGATAGTGTGAAGGTGAAATGCCATAAACTTCTTTAAACGATCGCGAAAAAGAAATAGGATTATTGAATCCAACCTCCAGCGCAACATCAATGATTCGCCGTTGCTGTTCTTGTAAATAGGTGGCTGCTACAGCCAAACGGCGTAACTTGATATACTCTCTGACTGAGGATTTGACTAATCGCGTGAATAAACGCTGATAATAAAACGGCGACAAAGCAGCAACTTTGGCTAACTCATCAATTTCGATTGTCTCAGCTAAATTTGCTTCAATATGGTCCAATGTTTTCTGTATGGCTTCCCATGCATGCATAGAAGTCTCCTTTCTCACACTATAAAACAACTAAAAGAAAAAAGCTTAACGGCCTCTGCTCTTTTTCCTAAAAAAGATTCGATTGTGCTTTTGTTCACAATAGTTGGTATTTTTAAAAGGATTTTCGTGTATTTTCCACTATTTTAGCATAATTCGGTCGCTATTGTCTGATGATCCCGGATTTAAACCAACAAAAAAGACGAATAAATCGTCTTTTTTGTTGGCCATTAAAATTTATTTTCAGAACGACTATCTAGCGCCAAAAGGTTTGACAATCCGCTTTGTCTTCCATATTAAAACGGATAATGTCGAAGATCAGCTTTTCGTCAACCGGCTGATCCCATAAAATACGAAAAATGTTTTTTGTTTGTGAATAGCCACTTGCTTCAATGCGGGTATTGAACAAGGCCATCGTTTTCACTTCTGGCGAGACTGAGAAATGTTTCTTCGAACTGCTAATCCCCAAGATGAAGGTTCCATGATCCGTAAACATCGGCTGGTTCCAAGCAATTCGGGTCTGCAAATCCGGGAATTCAGTTAATATATGTTCAAATAATGGCTCCAGGACTTTTCGCTGTGCCTCTGACAATTCTTTTGTTAGGTACTCTTGAAACTGATCCATTTCGTAGCCTTCCTTTCGTTCGCTAGACCATCAGTAAAAGTAGATTGGTCGGTCTTTTCGATCCTGCAATGGACGATTATTGTTTTCCAAAACTTCTTCACGAAATTCCAGAATAAAGCGACGACTCATCTCGCCTACCCAGTCAAATACAAACCAGTTGATTGGACCTTTAGTTGGAGGAGTTGTCAAAGAACCTACATAGTGAAAATGGTGGGTCATTTCCGGTAAAAACATCGATGGGTCAAACCATTGGGTATGGTTTTTGAAATCCCAAATACTATCATCTTGCTGATTACAGATCCAGTTTAATTTATCTGTTAACCGGAACAAAATACCGACGACTAAGTTTTCTCCTTGTTCATTCATATGTACCAAATGAAATTCAAGTTCTTGCTGCTCATCATCGATGATATGCTCAGAAGGCATATGAAAATGAATATCCGTTAGGTAGTAATTGATGCCTTGAAAGGTCACGTAACTTTCTTTATTGTATGGAACAAAATGAATCGTATTTTTAAATTCTTTTTCAGTAAAGCGTTCCCGATGGTAATGGAAGCTTAAATCCTCATCGACAGGTTCCTCTGTATCGTCATGGTAAAGCGCAATGGGCGATTGCAATGGAAACTTCGCTCCTTCAGCATACCAGTCACACAATGTGTGCCAATACTCAGGACCATTCTCCCCAGAATAACTCCATGGAACATCCATATTTCTTTTCAATAAAACTGCCTCCCTATTGAAACTGGCTGCCTTTCAACTGCCAGATAACTTTTGATGAATCGTCTCAAATCGTATCAGAAAAAAGATAAAAATAAAACGAATATGCTCTTGGATCACTCCAGGCATATTCGTTGTTCTTATTTACCAGTCCAAGTTTGAGGTGACTGTTTCCATTGCTGCAGCAATGCAATATCTTCTTTTCCGATATAGTCCATCTCTAATGCAGTATCGATCATTGTTGAATAGTTGGTCAACGTCACTAATGGCAACTGGGCCTTTTCAAAGTTGGTTAATCCCTGCGGCAATTCATAGGTAAAGATCGCTGCCACCCCCAGAACATTTGCCCCTTCGCGAGCGGCTGCTTCGCAAGCTTCTAACACACTGCCGCCAGTAGAGATCAAATCTTCGATCACAACCATTTTCTGACCTTCTGTGATACGTCCTTCGATTTGGTTTCCTTTGCCATGATCTTTGGCTTTGCTGCGGATATAGACCATTGGCAAATCAAGAATATCTGCCACCCAAGCGGCATGTGGGATCCCAGCAGTAGCTGTACCCGCAATTACTTCGACGTCTGGAAAGTGTTCTTTGATTTGCGCAGCCAAACCACTGGCAATCGCTTTACGTACAGCAGGGTAACTCATTGTCATACGATTATCACAATAAATCGGGCTTTTGATGCCGCTTGCCCAAGTAAAGGGTTCATTTGGACGTAAAAATACTGCTTCAATCGTTAAAAGGTCTTTGGCAATTGCTTTACTGATTTCTGTCATTGAATAGCTTCCTTCCATGCTTGTTTAATTTCCTGGTAAGTATCAAAAGGTGTTGCAGATTGTGTGATTGGTCGACCGACAACAATCGCAGAAGAACCAATTTGTCTTGCTTTTGCTGGTGTGACGATTCGTTTTTGATCTCCGGCATCACTACCAGCCGGACGAATTCCTGGGGTTAAGCACATAAATTCAGGATTGGTAGCTACCTTGATGGCAGCAGCTTCTTGGGCGGAACAAACCACGCCAGCTAATCCTGCTTTTTCTGCACATTGAGCATAATGACGCACGCTTTCTTCTAAAGAAACAGAAATTAGCTGTTCTTGCTGCATTTGTTCTTCGCTAGTAGAAGTCAGCTGTGTGACAGCAATCAATAGCGGCACATTTTGGCCTTCCTTGGTTCCATTTTGCAGTCCCCGCTTTGCTGCTATCATCATCTCAATACCACCCGCCGCATGAACATTGGTGATCGCGACCCCAAGATTTGCCAAACGTGTCATGGCCCGCTCGACAGTATTGGGAATGTCGTGAAGTTTTAAGTCTAAGAAAATATCATGGCCTAAATCTTTTAACCAGCTGACGATTTCTGGTCCTTCTTGATAAAAGATTTCCATACCGACTTTGACGAATAATTTTTCTGTTTTAGGAAATTTCTCTAAAAAAAGCTCAATTTCTTTTTTGCTTGGAAAATCCAAAGCAATAATTGGTCGTTCAATCATCTTAATGCCCCTCTCTTACTTCCTTGATCAACTGTGCCAAAGATTCGATACCTAATTCTGCCATTCGTACAGGCAATTCTTCGATCAACTTGGGACAAATATAAGGATCGGTAAAATTTGCGGTACCAACTGCTACCGCACTCGCTCCAGCTAAATACATTTCTAACACATCATCAACCGTCATCACACCGCCCATGCCAATGATTGGCAACGAAGAAACTTGTGCCACTTGTTTGATCAAACGAATCGCCACTGGCTTGATGGCTGGGCCTGAGAGCCCCCCGGTCTGGTTGGCCAAAATAGGACGTCGTGTCTTCAAATCAATGCGCATACCCAATAACGTATTGATCATCGTGAAACCATCGGCACCCCCCGCCTCGATTGCTTTTGCAATGGGTACGATATCGGTCACATTTGGCGATAGTTTGACATAGATTGGCACTTGCGAAACTGCTTTGACCGCTTGGGTCAGTTCTTTCGCCACTTGAGGATCGGTACCAAAAGTAATACCACCATGTTTGACGTTTGGGCAGGAAACATTTAATTCAATGGCTTTTACATTCGGCGCTTGACTGATTTTTTGACAGACAGTGACATAATCTTCTTGAGTGGAACCAGCCACGTTTGCGATGATCGGCAGATCTGGATGCTTTTGCGCTAACTCTGGCAAAATGTCTTCCATGACTACTCGAAGGCCAGGATTTTGTAAGCCAATCGCATTCAACATGCCGCTTGGTGTTTCAGCCACTCGCGGTGTTGGATTGCCAAAGCGTGCTTCTGGGGTCGTGGCTTTGATCATGACGGCACCGAGCTGACTGATATCATAATACTTGTTGTATTCTGCGCCAAAACCAAAACAGCCACTAGCCGGCATTATGGGGTTTTTGAGAGACAACCCCGGTAATTCAACAGCTAAAACCACTTAAATAACCACCTTTCCAGCTTGAAAAACAGGGCCTTCGTCACAGACTTTGACACTTTTGGTCCCTTTTGGATCATCGGCTTTATGACAAACACAAGCATAGCAAGCACCGATCCCGCAAGCCATGCGAGATTCCAATGAAAGTTGCACATTCGGACAGTCTTGGAAAAGTTGTTCAACCGTTTTTAACAAGCCATTGTTGCCGCAGGCAAAAACAGCCGCAGGTTTGCTATCGGCTGCTAACAATAGATTACCGACATTCCCTTGAACGCCATAGGTGCCATCATCCGTTGCGATTCGTGTATCCCCTAGAGCTTGAAACGCCTTTTCGTAATACATGACTTCCGAACTAGCAAATCCCAAAAAATGAATCGTCCGTACACCTTTTGCGACTAATTGTTTGGAAAGTTCGTAGAGTGGCGGAACTCCGATACCACCACCTACGATAAAAACAGTCTCATCTTTTTGTAAATCTTCGATATGAAAGCCATTCCCTAGAGGGCCTAAAACATCCAGTTGATTCCCGCTTTGCAGATGGGCAAACCGCTTGGTCCCCTCCCCTTCTGTCCGATAAATGATGCGACAACTTTGGCTTTCTTGATCGATCCAGCTAATACTGATTGGTCGTCTTAAGAGAAAGGCATCATCCGGCACTCGAATATGCAGAAATTGTCCCGGTGTGGTCATTTCTTGAACGAGAGCACCAGAGAGAGTCATCTCGTAGATTCGCGGTGCGAGCATTCGCTGTTTTGTAATGGTCATTCGTTCTTGTTTCATGAGCTGTTTTCCTTTCTGACTGCTAGATTGCTTTCGTTGAAAAACCTCTTGATTCCATTACTTGAAGAATGGCATCAGCGGTGTCTAACGAGGTAAAGAGCGGCACCCCATGCTCGACTGCTTCCCGGCGAATAATAAATCCGTCTTCAGTGGCTTTTTGCCGATTTTTGTCCATTGTATTGACCACCACTTGTGTCACGCCTTTTCTGATGAGATCAACGACAGTTTCATCTTCTGTTTCCGAGATTTTCGCTACCCGGGTAACTGGCAAGCCATAGCCTTCAAAGTAATCGGCTGTTCCTTTTGTCGCTAAGATCGAGAAGCCGATTTCGAAAAAGCGCGCAGCCAACACGGCGGCCTCTGCTTTGCTTTCATCCGCTACGGTAAAGAGAACTTTCCCGAATTCCGGAATATGCAAACCAGCTGCTTCAAAAGCTTTATATAAAGCTTTTTCTAAGTTTTTGTCTGAACCCATGACTTCACCGGTTGATTTCATTTCCGGACCTAAGTAAGTATCAACTTTTTGTAACTTGGTGAAAGAAAAGACCGGTGCTTTGATATGAACTTCGTTTGGTGTTGGATAAAGGCCATCACGGTAGCCCAGATCCGCCAATTTTTCTCCTAAAATCGCTTTTGTCGCGATCTGTGCCATAGGAATCTCTGTGACCTTGCTCAAAAATGGAACGGTTCGGCTGGCCCGAGGATTGACTTCAATGACGTAAACTTTTTCCTCGTGGATAACAAATTGAATATTCATCATTCCAACACAATTCAATCCCAATGCTAACCGTTTCGTATAGTCTTCGATGGTGGCAATCGTTGCGTCAGAAAGGTTTTGCGGTGGATAGACTGCCATCGAGTCACCTGAGTGGACCCCTGCTCGTTCGATATGTTCCATGATCCCCGGAATCAGAACCGTCGTGCCATCACAAATTGCGTCAACTTCACATTCTTTCCCTACTAAGTACCGATCGACTAAAACAGGATGTTCGGGAGAAGCTTTTACTGCATGCTTCATATAATCTTCCAGATCCGCTTGGTTCTCAACGATTTCCATTGCCCGACCACCTAAGACATAACTCGGACGAACAAGGACCGGATAACCGATGCGATTAGCGATCGCCACTGCTTCCGTGGTATTTGTAGCAGTATCTCCTGGGGGTTGTGGAATAGCTAATGCCTGTAACGCTTGTTCAAAGAGATCACGGTTTTCAGCACGATCGAGGTCTTCGATACTCGTACCTAAGATGCTGACTCCTGCGGCAACTAATGGCTCCGCCAAATTGATCGCTGTTTGACCGCCAAATTGAACAATGACCCCAATTGGTTGTTCCAGTTCGATCACATGCAAGACGTCTTCTAGTGTCAATGGCTCAAAATACAATTTATCGGAAATCGAGAAGTCTGTCGAAACGGTTTCCGGATTGCTGTTCATAATAATGGCTTCATAGCCCGCAGCCTGAATTGCTTTGACCGAGTGTACTGTTGCATAATCGAATTCCACACCTTGACCGATGCGGATCGGCCCAGAACCTAAGACTAAAACAGATTCTTTTTCACTGCGAACACTCTCGTTCTCAAACTCATACGTACTATAAAAGTAAGGCGTTGCCGACTCAAACTCGGCAGCACAAGTGTCTACCATTTTGTAGACGGGAAGCAACTGATTTTCCTTACGGATGTCTCGAATCTCTTGTTCTGTCATCTGCCATAACTCAGCAATTTTTTTATCGGTAAAGCCGTTTTGCTTCGCTCGTTTTAATGTTGTAAAATCTTGGCTGTTGGCAGCAAGTTCTTGTTCGATTTCATAGATGTGCAGCATTTTATTCAAGAAGAAAAGATCGATTTTAGTCATTTCATTCAATTCTTCAATAGCATAGCCGCGGCGAATGGCTTCCATGACATAAAATAAGCGATCATCTTGCGCTTTGATCACCTTATCGATCAAGTCATTGTCTGAAAGCTGTTCTAATTCTTTCATTTCAATATGATGTGTGCCGATCTCCAATGAACGCACAGCCTTCAGCAAAGATTCCTCGATATTCCGACCGATAGCCATCACTTCACCGGTTGCTTTCATTTGTGTCCCTAAACGGCGTTCGCCGGACTCAAATTTGTCAAAGGGCCAACGAGGGATTTTGGCTACCACGTAATCCAATGCCGGTTCAAACTCGGCATAAGTTGTTTCTGTGACAGGGTTTTTCATTTCATCTAATGTCAACCCAACAGCAATCTTTGCTGCTAGCTTCGCAATCGGATAGCCAGTTGCTTTACTTGCTAAAGCAGACGAACGGGAAACCCGGGGATTGACTTCGATCACATAGTAATTAAAGCTGTGGGGATCAAGCGCTAATTGAACATTACAACCGCCCTCGATTTTCAATGCGCGAATGATTTTTAGAGAAGCATCACGCAACATTTGGTACTCATGATCGGAGAGTGTTTGACTCGGTGCAAAAACGATCGAATCACCTGTATGGATCCCGACAGGGTCAAAGTTTTCCATGTTGCAGACAACGATCGCATTATCGGCTGAATCCCGCATGACTTCATATTCGATTTCCTTATAACCGGCAATACTGCGTTCGATCAGACATTGCGTCACTGGTGACAGTTTTAGACCATTCTCAGCAATCACTCGCAATTCCTCTTCATTGTTACACATACCGCCTCCAGTACCGCCAAGGGTAAAGGCTGGACGAACGATGATTGGATACCCAATCTTAGTTGCAAAAGCAACTGCTTCTTCCACTGTTGAAACGATCTCCGATTCAGGAATCGGTTGATTTAACTCTTCCATTAATTGTTTGAATAGATCACGGTCTTCTGCTTGATCAATCGCTGCTAATTTGGTTCCTAACAACTCGATTTCCAACTCATCCAAGATGCCGGAATTGGCTAATTCCATCGCCATATTCAAGCCGGTTTGACCGCCTAATGTTGGCAAGATCGCATCCGGACGTTCTTTTCTTAAAATCCGGGAGACAAATTCGAAAGTGATTGGTTCAATATAGACTTTGTCGGCAATTTCTTTATCGGTCATGATCGTTGCAGGGTTCGAGTTGACCAGCACAACTTCATAGCCTTCTTCTCGCAACGCTAAGCAGGCTTGCGTTCCTGCATAGTCAAATTCGGCTGCTTGGCCAATAATGATCGGTCCAGAACCGATAACCATGATTTTCTTAATATCTGTACGTTTTGGCATTTAGTTCTGCTCCTTCCATGCATCGATCATTTCTAAAAATTCATCAAACAAATGTACACCATCATGAGGTCCCGGTGCAGCATCTGGATGATACTGAACACTAAATGCTGGGTAGCGACGATGACGGACACCTTCAATGGTTCCATCATTGACTTCCACATGAGTGATGATCAGTTTCTCTTGATCAATCGATGCTTCTGCTACTGCAAAACCGTGATTTTGTGAGGTGAAATCAATTCTTCCTGTAGCGATTTCTCGAACGGGATGGTTCAATCCTCGGTGACCGAATTTCATTTTGTAAGTATCAGCGCCATTAGCTAAAGCAAACAACTGATGTCCTAAACAGATACCGAAAATCGGTACTTTTCCTTGGATTTCTTGAATCATTTTGATGGCTTCAGGGAGGCTTTTCGGATCACCAGGTCCGTTGGTCAGCATGACACCATCTGGCGCGAGATCCAAAATTTCCTGTGCGGTGGTATTGTAGGGTAAAATCGTCAGATTACAATTTCGTTGAGAAAGTTCTCTTAGAATGCTGTGTTTCAAGCCAAAATCGATCACGACGATATTCCGTCCTGTTCCTGGACTTGGATAAGGCTTTGAAGTTGAAACTTGTGCCACTTGATTGGTGGGCAAAACGGCTGCTTTCAATTGATCAAAGGCATGAGCAAATTCATCATTGGCATCCACAATACTAGCTTTCATCGTTCCAAATTGGCGGATTTTACGAGTCAAAGCCCGAGTATCGATTCCTGCGATTCCCGGAATGTTTTTGCGCTTTAGAAATTCGTCTAAGGTCAATTGTTTCCGCCAGTTGCTGGCTACACGAGCATGTTCTTTCACTACAACACCTTTACAAGTGGGAGCGATTGATTCATAGTCATCGCGATTAACACCGTAATTTCCCACCATTGGGTAGGTAAAGGTGATGATCTGACCGTTGAAACTTTGATCCGTAATGGTTTCTTGATACCCTGTCATACTAGTGGTAAAGACAATCTCGCCATAGACATTGATCTCTGCGCCAAATCCCTCACCTTCAAATAATGTGCCATCTTCCAAAATCAACCATCGTTTCATAAAATCCCCCTACCTTTTTGCCAAACTAATTTTCCATTGACCAATGTATGGGTGGTATCCCCATATAATGGCCAGTTATTAAATGGTGTGTTTTTTCCTTTTGAAAGAAATTGATCCGAATCGACAGTATAAGCTGTCTCTAGATCAAAAATCGCGAGATCTGCCGGAGCTCCCACCATTAATCTACCAGCTTTCAATCCAAAGATTTCAGCAGGCTTCTCGCTCATCCAAGCCACCGCTTGTTGGAGTGTAAAGCGGCCCGTTTTGACAAAATGCGTATAAATCAATTGAAAAGCATATTCTGAACCGACGATTCCAAATGGTGCTTTTAAAAAACTTTGCATTTTTTCGTCATAGCCATGTGGCGCGTGGTCTGTTGCGATACAATCGATCGTCCCATCCAGTAATCCTTCGATCAATGCCTCGCGATCTGCTCTACCTCTAAGCGGCGGATTCATTTTCCAAAATCCTTCATCGCCAGGGATATCTTCATCGATCAAAAGCAAGTGATGGGGGGAAACTTCTGCCGTCACATGGATTCCTGCTTGTTTAGCTTCACGTATGACCCGCACACTTTCTTTTGTCGAAACATGGCAGACATGGTAATGGGCCCCGGTTTCTTCTGCCAGCAGTACATCCCGGGCAATTTGTGATGCTTCTGTGGCACTAAGAATCCCCGGCAAGCCTAATTCTGCTGCTCTCTTACCCGCATGCATCACACCGCCAAATAACAGAGAGTCATCTTCTGTATGCGCCACTAATGCCATCTGGTTTTTGGCCGCTTCTTTCATCGCCAAGTACATCGTACCAGCAGTTTGGACGCCAACGCCATCATTGGTGAATGCAAAAGCGCCGGCTTCTTTCAATGCTTTTTGATCCGTTAAAACTTCACTACGTAATTCTTCTGTGATCGGTGCATACTGCAAAACATGAACCACGGCGTCTTCTTGGATACGTTGGTAGACTTGATGCAATTTTTCTGCGGTATCTGGCACAGGATTTAAATTTGGCATGGCACAAACCGTAGTGAAACCGCCACGAGCGGCTGCCATACTTCCTGTTTTGATCGTTTCTTTGTATTCAAATCCTGGCTCTCTGAAGTGAACATGAACATCCACTAATCCTGGAGTGATCAGTTGTTGCTTTGCATCGATCACTTGATCGAACCCTGTTTCTGAAAAAGTCCTTCCGATCGCTTGGATGATACCATCTTCGATCCAAATTTCTGCAGGGATACAATGATCACCGTCAGCGATGATCTTTCCGTTCTTAATGAGTGTTTTCATGTTGCTTCCTCCTCTATCTCTATTGGTCGCGTTTCTTATAATTAAGCTTTGCCATTCAATACCGCTTCTAAAATTGCCATCCGGACAAACACGCCATTCGTCATTTGTGTGACAATTCTTGAACGCAGCCCTTCAACTAATGGATCTGCCAGCTCAACATCACGATTGACTGGAGCCGGATGCATGATGATGGCATGGTCTTGCATTTTTGCTGCACGTTCCACTGTCAATCCATAATCCCGTAAGTAAGCCTCTTTTGAGAAACTTTCTGAGCCATCATGGCGTTCGTGTTGGACCCGAAGCATCATCATCACATCGACTTGATCCACTAATTCATCTAGAGGCAACCAGTGTCCATACACTTCAAATTCATTGTCATACCATTGTGGCGGGCCAGAAAAATACACTTTGGCGCCTAATCGTTTGAGCATTTGCATATTTGATTTGGCGACACGGGAATGGGTGATGTCTCCGACGATCGCTACTTTCAGTTGATCAAAGTGGCCAAATTCTTCATAGATCGTCATCAAGTCTAATAAGCATTGCGTGGGATGCTGTCCGCTGCCATCGCCTCCATTGATGATGCTGCATTGGATCGTTTTACTTTGGATCAACTCGTCATAATAATTTTCATCCCCGTGGCGGATCACAGCGACATCCACGCCAAGGGCTGACATTGTCAGCACGGTATCATAAAGGGTTTCGCCCTTTTGCACAGAACTCGTTGAGGAGTCAAATTCAATCACTTCAAGACCTAATTTCTTTTCGGCTACATCAAAACTTTTGTGGGTTCTGGTACTATTTTCAAAGAAAAGGTTCGTAGCAAAGTATTGTTCTTTTTGCGGCATCCATTTGGCCCCTCTTTTAAATTCCTGCCCTCTGCGGATAAGCCCCATCACTTCTCGATCTGTTAATGCTTCAACGGTCAAAAGATGCTTTAAACTGATTCTTTCTGATTGGATGATCATGAATAATACCTCCTAGTTTTTCCCTTTTAGTTGACTGCTAGCTATTGTTCTTCACTGCGTGATGTTTCTGGCAAAATTAGATTTAAAATGATTCCTAAGACAGTTGCTAATGCCATGGCTGATAAGGTGAATGTTCCGACCGTAAAGACAAGGCCGCCGATTCCGATCACCAGAATCACAGAAGCAATGATCAAATTCTTTTTGCGGTCAAAATTGATTTTATTGTCGATCAAGATTTTCATCCCGCTTGCAGCAATGACACCGAACAATAGGAAGCTGATTCCAGAAATGACCGGATTTGGGATACTCAAGATCAAGGCACTCAATTTTCCGACAAAGCCTAACAAGACAGCCAAGACAGCCGCACCACCGATAACAAAGACACTGTGCACTCTCGTAATGGCCAAGACACCAATGTTTTCACCATAACTTGTCACAGGGGGTCCCCCAACGAATCCGGCAACGATTTGCGCAAAGCCGTCTCCCATCAATGTTTTGTTTAATCCTGGTTCTTCAAAAAAGTTACGCTTTGTTAGTTTATTCAAAACCATCAAATGGCCAATATGTTCTGTCATCGTGACAAAAGCGATAGGCGCCATCGTCGTGATCGCATTCAAATGTAGCGTTGGCTTGTATTGAACAAAGGGAATTTCGAAGCTTGGTAATGAGAACCAAGCAGCATCAATGATTGGCTGCACATCTACGATCCCAGCAGCTAAAGCTACTAAGTAACCACCAATGATCCCTAGTAAGATGGGGATCAAGCCAAGAAACCCTCGCAAAAACATGTTGAAGAAAATCGTCAATCCCAATGTAACCAATGCAACTAAGATAAATTTAAAATCATAGATGTCCCCATTGTACATTGCGTTTTGAGCGGCATTAGCAGCTAGTCCTAACCCGATAACCATGATCACAGGCCCTACGACGATCGGCGGCAAAATTTTATCCAGCCATGCAGCACCAATCTTTTTGATGATCAGAGAAACGATGATGTAAACCAGTCCTGTTGTAACAGCTCCTTGGGCGATTGCCGGGTAGCCGTCTGATTTCATCAACATTTGCATTGCAGCGATAAAAGCAAAGCTGCTCCCTAAGTATGCGGGAATCTTTCCTTTCGTCGTAACGAGGTAAACAAGTGTCCCCAAACCAGAACTTACTAAAGCGATACTTGGGTTGATCCCAACTAGGATCGGTACTAAAACAGTTGCTCCGAACATCGTGAATAAATGTTGAAGACTTAAGCCTAACCAAGGCAATGCCTTTGGGCGATCATTGATATCTAATACCACATCGGTATTGCGAAATTCTTGCTTTTCCATGTGTCTGTCACTCTTCTTCCTACTCGTTTTCTTTATTGATCATGATTCGATCAGAACCGTCAGATTCTTCCATTTCAACAATGATTTGTTCGCTTAATGCCGTTGGAATATTTTTCCCTACAAAATCTGCCCGAATCGGTAATTCTCGATGCCCCCGATCGACTAGTACGGCTAGTGAAATCCGGCGAGGACGACCGAAATCCATGATGGCATCTAATGCTGCCCGGATGGTGCGCCCTGTAAACAACACATCATCGATCAAGATGACTTCTTTGCCATCGATTGCTGTTGGAATGTCAGAAGAATGGATCTCAGGATCTTCATCTGATTTTTTATCGTCTCGATACAATGTGATATCCAGTTCGCCAACGGGGACTTCTACCCCTTCCAATTGTTTCAAGCGTTCAGCAATTCGTTGTGCGATATAGATTCCCCTAGTCTTGATTCCTACTAAGACTAGGTCATCAATCCCTCGGTTGCGTTCGATGATTTCATAAGTGATTCTGGTCAATGCTCGTTTCATTGTTACTGCATCTACTACTTCTTTGGTTGGCATTTCGTTCCCTCCTAATTTTGAACATAAAAAAACTCCTGCCTAGTGAGGCAGGAGTTATGTTTTCCGATCATACTTTCTGGCGCTGTATACAGCGATCCAGAATATGCGCAATCATCCAGCAAGTTTTCGATGCTCCAACGCGGGAGTCGTCTGCTTGCTCATTTCCTTCTTAGCCTCACGGGACTACACTTAAAGGAGCTATTTATTTGTTACACACACTATACAGTTCTTTGAAAAAAAAATCAATCATTTTTTCGCAATTTTTTTAAGGTTTCCTCAAAAAGTTCGGGTAATGGCGCTTCAAAAACCATTGATTCTCCAGTTGTCGGATGGGTAAATCCTAACAGTTTGGCGTGAAGGAATTGGCCATTGCCTTTCAAAGTCTTTTTAGGGCCATAAACAGGATCGCCGGCTAATGGAAAGCCAATGTATTGCATGTGGACCCGAATTTGATGGGTCCGACCCGTTTCCAACTGTAATTCGACTAAAGTAAATTGATCAAAACGTTCCAAAACTGTAAAATGTGTCACAGCCGGCTTACCATCTTCTTGCACTGCTTGCATCTTGCGATTCACTTTAGAACGGCCAATCGGTGCATTGATCGTGCCTTTTTCGTGAGAAATATTCCCATGGACCAGCGCAACATACTTCCGTAAAGAAGTTTTGTCTTTCAACTGTTTGGCTAACGCTTCATGGGCATGATCATTTTTGGCAATCATCAATAGCCCTGACGTATCCTTGTCGATACGATGAACAATTCCTGGTCGTACAACATCATTGATCGAAGATAAATCGGTCATATGATACAACAATGCATTGACCAGCGTTCCATTAGGATGCCCTGCCGAAGGATGAACGACCATTCCTTGCGGTTTATTGATCACGGCAACATCTTGGTCTTGATACACAATCGTCAAAGGAATATCTTCAGGTTCCAGATCTAGGGACTCCGGTTCTGGTACTTGAATCACTAACTGGTCACCAGCTTTTACTTTGTAATTTGCACGAATTGGATCCCCTTGACAGGTGACCGCACCTTCTTTCAACCATTGTTGAATTTGCGAACGGCTCGCTTCTAGACGATCTGCCAATACTTTATCGACACGCCCTTTTTCTTCATGGATTACTACTTCAATTTGATTATTCATTTATTTTCCCTTCACTTCATCATCAACTAACGCATAGATAAAAATCAATAACACGCCGATCACTAACGACATGTCTGCAATATTAAAAATCGGAAAATTGATAAAATCTAGCTGAAACATATCCACGACGTACCCCAAACGCAAGCGATCGATAAAATTTCCGATCGCTCCGGCTAAGATAAAGGATAGTCCCAATCGAAACCATATACTGCTTTTACGATGACGGATCAACAAATAAGTTACAACAATAACAGCGGCAACCGTGATGATCGTAAAGAAGGTCATCTTCCCTTCTAAGATACTCCATGCGGCACCGGTATTCCGAATATAAGTTAGTGAAAAGACATGGTCGATCAACGTTTGAACATCACCTAATTCAAAATTGCTGACGATCCAAAACTTCAACCACTGATCAAGTCCAACAATTATGGCACTTAGTAAAAAAAACAAAGCTATCATCTTTTTTCCACACTTTCTTCGTTAAAAATATCCCGCGGACGAACGATGCCTAATAAATTTCCATTAGGATCGCCATTTTTTGTGATTAATACCGCTTCAAGTAAAGCATTTTTATGGAACAGGTCTTCTACTTCAGTGACCGTTGTTGTCGCGGGTACAAACTGATAATTGGACTCTTTACCGTCTTTGATCAACAAGTCTACTGCTTTACGCCCTTCTAATCGGATCTCTCCTTTTAGACTTTCTTGAGCAAACCAGTATCCTAACATACGTAAAGTGATCAACCCAACAAAACGTCCTTTGTCATAGAGTGGAAATTGTGAAAACCGCTTTTGAGCGACGATCTTCAAGATTTCTTTCAGCGCCAACGTTTTTTCAAAACCGGTCACTTTTTTACCAAACTTAGGTAAGACCGTTTCAGGCTGCAACAAGGCCTGTTCGATTTGTTGGATTCGTGTCACTACCCATTGATTTGGCTCGGCAATCACAAAATTTTCACCGATTTTTTCATGAACGATGGCGTTCCGCAATTGGGCCATCTGCAATAAATCTTCTTCGTATTTTTTGATGTCTCCTTGCTTCTGTTTTGAAAGACGGCGAACCATCTCTGAAAAACCCATGTTACGAGGATTACCCAAATCGTCTCTCAATTGTTTTTCGATTCGATTGAAACTACTCAAAAAAATATCTGCTCCGCTAGCCATTTGTTACCTCCTCAATTACATACGCTTGTTTGCTATAATAAAGACCTAAACATAGATAACCTGCTAAATAAAGAAAGATACCCGAAAGGATAATGGACAACTGTCCGCTGCGAGTTAAAAACGCGATCATTAGAAACAGACCAATATAAAACAGCACATAAAAAGAAATCAGTCGCGGATTCATTTTTATTTCTAATGGAGTTTCTGCGTGTAAATCAGCCAACGCAATTTCTTTGCTTTTTAGGATGGAAAATCGGACAGACAATCGGTTGTCAGAATTGAGATTCAGCTCGACGGTCTCTTGATGATTGATTCTGGCGACTTTCTGCCCATCCACTAGCAAATCCAGCGGACTCCCCATCGCGTAAAAGCCGGTATTTCGTATGATTTTACGTTTCATCGTTTTATACGCTCCAATTTTATCAGTATACTTTAATTTTCTTAGAAAGAAAACAGTCTTTTAAATGCACTACTGATTATATTATAACAAAAGACACGTCTCTTGCCTCTTGCTAACATTTAACTTTCAGTCTTTTAATAGATTGAAAATCCAAAAGCGGCAAATCATAAGATAAAAACGAGCGACTTTTATAGCCCTCTTTTTAAAACCATTCTTTTTATAGTCTCTCGTTTAAAAGAGCTTGATAACACTTTCTCCTTCCCGTTTCCTACTTTCGTTTCTAATGTTTCTAAGAGCAACGGATAAATAGGAATGCTGGAGATAACTATGGGAGACTTTTAGAAAACTTCGCAAAAAATCAAATATCCTCGCAGCCTCTTCAATTATTTCTTCCAATTTTTGAAAGTCAGAAGAAAAAGAGAGGTTTTATTCTCCTCCGAATCTCGCAGCCTATGTACAGCATCGACAAAAAACGAACCAAACAAAACCTACTGAAAGACGACAAATCGCTCGCAAACAACACACCACACTTACAGAATCAATAGTGATCTGTAAGTGTGGTGTGTTGTAAGAAATTGACTGAACTATTACTGGAGCCTTCGAGAACCTATTTCTTCATCCAGTATTCGCAGATGCGGAGAGAAAATAAGATTAAAAAAGGCCAGATACATTGCCGTCTGCATCGACATCCATATTCAATGCTGCTGGTTTCTTAGGCAGTCCAGGCATTGTCATAACAGTACCGGTCAATGCAACAATAAAACCAGCGCCTAGTTTTGGTACAAATTCACGGATCGTAATCGAAAAATCAGCCGGTGCGCCCAAAAGCTGCGGATCATCACTAAAAGAGTACTGTGTTTTTGCCATACAAATCGGCAATTGATCCCAGCCATTTTTTTTGAAGACGTTCAATTGGCGCTGTGCCACACTTGAGAAGACCACATTTGATCCGCCATAAATCTCTTTGACGATCTTGGCAGCCTTATCAGGAAGGCTCTCTTCATTTTGGTAAAGCCTACGATAATTGCCGGGTTGTTCATCAATGGCAGTGACGACTTGCTGCGCCAAAAGTTCCCCCCCTGCGCCACCTTTCTCCCAAACTTGCGTCCGAGCGATTGGTACACCAATTTCCTTGCAGCATTGCTCCAACATTTGGATCTCAGCTTCGGTATCAGTGACAAATTCATTGATTGCAACAACAACTGGCAATTGATAGTTTTGCATGTTTCTCACGTGACGTTTCAAGTTGGCAAAACCCGCGACTAAAGCCGCTACATTTTCTTCTTTTAAATGTTCTTTATCTATCCCGCCGTGCATTTTTAAGGCGCGAATCGTTGCGACCACTACGACAGCGTCTGGTGCTTTAGAGAGATTGGGTGTTTTAATATCCAAAAACTTCTCTGCCCCGAGATCTGCGCCGAACCCCGCTTCAGTAACCGTGTATTCTCCTAAATGGAGAGCTGTTTCAGTGGCAATGACACTATTACAGCCATGGGCGATGTTGGCAAAAGGTCCCCCATGAATCAACGCAGGCGTTCCTTCGATGGTTTGAACCAAATTTGGTTTCAAGGCATCTTTCAACAATAAAGCTAATGCCCCCTGAACCTGCAAATCCTTGACGTAGATAGGTTGTTTATCATACGTATAACCAATCAAAATATTGCTCAAGCGCTCTTTCAAATTATCCAAATTCGTTGCTAGACACAAAATAGCCATAATCTCACTAGCAACGGTGATATCAAAGCCATCTTCTCTAGGTACTCCTTGCAGTGGTCCGCCTAGTCCGACGATCACTTGTCTTAATGCACGATCATTCAAATCCACGACACGTTTCCAAATGATCCGTCGCGGGTCGATCCCTAATTCATTTCCTTGTTGGATATGATTGTCCACCAACGCAGATAATGCATTATTCGCAGCAGTGATTGCGTGCATGTCCCCGGTAAAATGAAGATTGATGTCCTCCATCGGCAAGACTTGCGCTCTGCCTCCGCCAGTCGCACCACCCTTGATCCCCATGACTGGACCTAATGATGGTTCTCGTAAAGCAATCACGGTTTGTTTTCCAATACGGTTTAAGCCATCTGCCAATCCAATCGTGACTGTCGACTTTCCTTCTCCCGCAGGGGTTGGGTTAATCGCTGTGACTAAGATCAACTTGCCGGTGGGGCGTTCCGCGATTTCCTTGATTGCTGGCCAATCGATTTTTGCTTTATACTTCCCATATTGTTCTAGATCTTCTGCTTGTAATCCGATAGTTGCTGCAATATCAATAATCGGTTTAATTGTTGCTTCTTGTGCAATTTCGATATCTTTTTTCATCAGTAACCCTCTATTCCCGAACTATTATTCCTTATTCATTCATATTTGTTTGTCCTATTTCTATTATACCGTTTTTCATGAAGATTGAAACCCTGTTTTTCACCGGAATAAAAAAAGAGCCAGAATTATTTTTCTGACTCTTGTCTTTCAAGAATAGGCACTAGATTAACAAAGTGTGTCTGTAATACTTCAAGATCTTTTTTACGCATTACAAACGTATAGCTTCTTTCATTGGTCACGATTCTCAAATGATGATTCTCTACCCCAATGGCTTGGATTTTCTCGAGAGGAATAACTACTCGTTTCCAAAAGCGGGCATAGGTGATTTTGA
Source organism: Enterococcus sp. 125944 (assembly GCF_051909435.1). Taxonomy (NCBI): domain Bacteria; kingdom Bacillati; phylum Bacillota; class Bacilli; order Lactobacillales; family Enterococcaceae; genus Enterococcus; species Enterococcus sp. 125944. Next base: position 120,008 of record NZ_JBQASY010000003.1, read on the forward strand.
TGGTCTTCTCCGTCAAATAAAGGCGGCGCTGCAATCCTAACCAGACAAGAAATAGAAAAATCCCCAACACAAGATTGCTTTTCCAATAAGGGCGAGTATTTTCCAGTGCCAAAATCAAGCTGTAAAACAAAACGATCAGTGAACTGGACCAATAGATAATTGCGGTGGCTGGTTCTGGTTGCCAAAAATAGTTACGTTTCATAAATAATTTCCTCACGCGATCAATTTCTAGTATACTTATATCCATCATAACAGAAGGAGTCAACTCATGCTAAAAGTGTATCTCGATGCTTCAACCAAAGGAAACCCTGGACCTAGTGGCGGCGGTCTGTTGATTGTAGGGGAAGACCTGCATGAACAGCATGCCTTTGTACTACCCACGCTCACAAATCACCAAGCAGAATTTGCTGCGATGCATCATGCTCTTGAATTTCTTTTAACGAAAGAATGGCAAGACCAGACGATCATGCTTTATACAGACAGTAAAGTCGTCGCTCAAACAATCGACAAAAATTATACGAACAACCCCGATTTTCGGAAGTATTTAGAGGAAATCCAAGAGTTGCTGCCCTATTTCACTTTACTGATTGTCCAATGGATTCCCGAATCTCAAAACAAAGGTGCCGACCATCTGGCCCGTCAAGGGTTAGCTAAGGCTTTAAAATTACAGGATCGGCGATAACAAACGAGAAAAGTTTTGCTTGAAACGCAACCAGTAAGATTGTTTAGCCAGCATTTCATCTGTCAATAAAGTGGACTGCAGCATATCCTCTTCAAAAATCGTTTTTAATTGCGCCGTGACTTCTTGATCATAAACGAATGCATTGACTTCAAAATTCAACGCATAACTGCGAATGTCCTGATTTGTCGTTCCAAACGAGCAGATGGTATCATCCATCATAACAGTTTTGGCATGCAAAAATCCATTCTCATAGATATAGATTTTCGCTCCCCGGCGATGTAAATAGTTGGCATAGTGTTGGGTCGCTCGATAGATAAATGGATGATCCGGCATGCAGGGAATCATGATTCGAACATCTACACCTGAGTGGATGGCGATCTCCAAGGCATTCATCATACTGTCGTCAGGAATCAGATAAGGGGTTTGGATCCAAATCGATTTTTCAGCCGCCAAAATCATCTTGACGAAGCCGCCTTTAAGAATCTGCGTTTCCGTCTCAGGTCCGTCGGCCACGATTTGCATATCGACATGACCTGCCTCTTCTTTAGGCGGTAAAATGAAATAGCGATCTTCATATTCCAGTTGATCTGCTTCATTTCGAATCGAGGCATTCCAATCGCGGATAAAGATTTCCTGTAAGGTAAAACTAGCAGTTCCAACGATTCGCGCATGTGTATCCCGCCAATAACCAAATTTTGCTTTTTTACCTAAATATTGATCCCCTACATTAAACCCGCCGGTCCAGCCAATTTGGCCATCAATCACCACGATTTTGCGATGCAAATGGTAATTCAAACGTGTATTGCGAATCAAATTTTTTGAAGTAATAAAGGGCACGACCTTTCCGCCAGCGTCCATTAATGGCTGAAAGAATTTACGATTTGCTTTGGGAGAACCCCATGGATCGAATATTAGTCGAACTTCTACTCCTTGCTTGGCTTTTTCAATTAGGACATCAAGAAACTGCCCACCAATTTCATCATTAAAAAAAGAATAGTATTCCACATGAATATTGTCTTCAGCATTTTGCATATCTGAAAATAAGGCAGCAAATTTTTCCTTGCCGTCCGTATAAAATTGTACCTGATTGCCTTTTGTCAAAGGGGATTCATCTAAATTTTTAAAATACCGTTCCAATAGATGGTTGTCATCTGAGTATGGATGCTCTGGAAAGGAATAATTGTGGACTTTGATGATTTGATTTAATTCATTGATCCTGCTTTGATGGTGCTCACTGAATTTATAAATGATTTCTCCGTCGATTCCTCGACCACAAAACAAATACAACAAAAACCCAAAACCCGGGATAAAGACTAATGTCATCATCCAGGCAAAAACACTTGCAATTGATCGCGGTTTACGAAAGACCGTAATAAATGCCGCAACTGTATTGACAAACAGCAACGCCAAAAAGACGGTCGAAACCACACTCATATCCATTTTTATCATATTTTCCTCCTACAACAAATAAGTATGATCAAACGTGATCGCCACCTCATACGTGCCGATTTCATGCGTAATCTTTTGATAAATTTTATCTTGCAGTTCACGATCTGTGTAATTTCTTTGCTTTGGGATCACCAAATCAAAAGCAAACTGTTTTTCGTGAATCCGAAAGTCGTGCATCCTTAACTCTGGATCAATCGTCTCAACGATTTGTCTGACTTTTTCCCGCAACTGCCGGTACTGTTTATTTTGGATAGGGACAGGATCAAGATGACAAACCAATTCAACTTGAAGGTTCCTTTGAAAATCATGTTCGATCGCATCAATTACTTCATGGGCTTGTGACAAACTCCAGCTTTCATTGACTTCAATATGAACACTAGCAAAACGATTCTTGGGACCATAGTTATGAACGAGCAGATCATGGTACCCCAATATTGTTGGATAACGATCTAGTCGATCCTCCATCTCACGGATTTCAGCTTCTGTCGGACGTGCACCTAGCAGTTCATTGATAAAGGTACGGATCATCATGATACCACTAAATAAAATGTATAGCGCGATCAGCAAGCCAATATACCCATCCACCCGCCAACCGGTTCCCCATTCAATCAATGCAGAGAGCAAGACCGCAACTGTTGTGAGTACATCATTAAAACTATCTTGTCCGCTAGCTTGTAAGGTTGCAGAGTCAATTTTCTTCGCCAATTGACGGTACATGAGACCTTGCCAAAGCTTTAATCCGATTGACAAGATCAGCACAATAAACAACCATGGTGATAAACGGATCGGTTCAGGAGCAATGATTTTTTCAAAGGCATTTTTTAGAAACTGAAAACCAACAAATGTGATCAGTAAAGAAACCACAAAACCGCTAATGTATTCAAACCGTTCATGGCCGTAGGGATGCTCCCTATCCGCCGGCTTGGCAGCAATCCGAAAACCGATCAATGTCAAAAAGGAGGAGGCGGTGTCAGACAGACTATTGATAGCATCTGCCATGATCGAGACCGATTGTGCCGACAGTCCAATCAGAAACTTTGCGACAAAAAGAAGTGCATTTGAGAGCAATCCCAGATAGCCCGCAAGTTTACCGATCATGGTGCGATCAGTTGCGTTTCCTTTCATTCGCTTTAAAAAGAAGCGCAGCATAACATTCCCTCCAAGCGTAAATTCGTCTTTCTTATTTTACCCCGAATGAAATCAGTAAAACAACTAAAAGCATGTAAAAAACGTATTTTTCTAAAAATGAATGCTTCAGCTATTCCAAAATTTCTCTTTAATAAAATCCAATTTCTGCAAAAACAGAAAAAATACCCGAAGGAATCGCGTTTCGATCCTCTACCGAACGTCTTATAAAAAGACGCGGCAGCTCTCTGACACACAATTCCAGTTCGGATATTTCTTGATGTTATACATTTTTTTTATGATTTGCTGTTAAAGAATCAGTTTGCGGCTAACCAATTGGCTACTTCAGTTAATGCAGCGTCGATTCCTTCTGGTTGCTTCCCACCGGCTTGTGCCATATCTGGACGTCCGCCGCCACCGCCGCCGACTTTCGGTGCGATGTGCTTGATCAAATCTCCAGCTTTCAAGCCTTTCTCATTTGCCTGTGGCGTCATTGCAGCCAACAGATTAACTTTGCCATCGTTGGCTGTAGCAAGAACTAAAACATCCGATAATTCTTTTTGTTTCCATTGGTCTGCCAATTGGCGTAACTGATTCATATCTTTGACAGTTACTTTTGCAGCAATAAAACGAATCCCATTCACTTCTTTGACATCTTTGAAAACATCGCCAGCTTGTTGATTGGCTAGTTTGCTCGCCAGTGCTTGATTTTCTTTTTGCAGATCCCGCAGTTGTTGCTGTAATTGTTCTGTTTTGCTGACTACATCTTTGATTTGTGCCGATTTGACGATCCCTGCAATGGCTTTTAGCTGTGCTTCTCCTTCATGCAGCAATGCGTAAGCTTCTTGACTCGTCACTGCTTCAATCCGACGAACGCCAGCACCAATCCCGGATTCAGAAACAATTTTGAAAATACCGATATCTTCTGTATTGGCGACATGTGTGCCACCGCAAAGCTCGATAGACCAATCTGCGACATTGACTACACGCACATCGTGGCCGTATTTTTCGCCAAAGAGAGCCATCGCCCCCATGCCCTTCGCTGTATCGATGTCGGTTTCGATAGTTACGACTGGCAAAGCTTCCCAAATTTTCTGATTGACGATTTGTTCCATCTGACTTAATTCGTCTGCAGTCACTTGGCCAAAATGACTAAAGTCAAAACGCAAGTGTCCAGGTGCAACTAATGAACCTGCTTGATTTGCATGGCTACCTAGCACTTCTTTCAACGCTTTGTGCAATAAATGAGTGGCTGTGTGGTTTTTGATGATTTTGTTCCGACGGTGCTGATCAACTTGCAAGAAATAAGAAGCCCCTTCCGTCAAGTTGCCAGTTACCTTCGCAGTATGCAGAAACTGGCCATTTGGTGCTTTTTTTACATCAGTGATCTCCGCAACGATAACACCAGATTGGTCAACAACAGTACCAGTGTCCGCTACTTGACCACCCATTTCTGCATAGAATGGTGTTTCTTTGAAGATCAGTTTGGCTTCACCAGTGGTTACTGTATCAAGCAATTGTTCCTCTTGAATGATCACTAACAATTCGCTGTTGACTTCAAGGCTTTCGTAGCCAACAAAACGGCTTTCGACTTTGATATCAGTCAAAAGAGCGGATTGAACACCCATAGAAAGCTCAGTCGATCGAGCAGAACGAGCCCGTGCCCGCTGTGCATCCATTTCTTTTTCAAAACCGGCATGATCAACTTTCAACCCTTCATCTTGAGCGACTTCTTCAGTCAATTCAACAGGGAATCCGTAAGTATCATACAACTTAAAGATATCGGCACCTGCTAATGTCTCTTGCCCATCTGCCTTCACTTTAGCAATGACTTGGTTCAAGATCTCTAATCCTTCATTGATCGTTTCATGGAACCGTTCTTCTTCATTACGGATTACTTTTTCGATAAACGCTTGTTGAGCCAATACTTCCGGATAATAACTCTCCATGATTTTTCCTACGATCGGAACAAGTTTATATAAAAAGGCTGAATCGATACCTAATTTCTTGCCATGCATGACGGCGCGGCGTAGCAAACGGCGCAACACGTATCCGCGTCCTTCGTTTGACGGTAGTGCACCATCGCCTATAGCAAAAGAAAGCGCGCGAATGTGGTCGGCGATCACTTTGAAGGAAATATCTGTTGCTTTGCTTTCGCCATATGCAAAATTGCCGCTCAATTCTTGAACCGCTTCGATGATCGGCATAAAGAGATCTGTTTCAAAGTTGGTTGGTGCATTTTGGATGATCGACACCATCCGTTCAAGCCCCATCCCCGTATCAATGTTTTTGTGTGGTAATGGTTCATACGTGCCATCTGCTTGATGATTGAACTCTGAAAAGACCAAATTCCAAATTTCCAAATAGCGTTCATTTTCACCGCCAGGATAATTCTCCGGATCATCTTCTGCGACATCGTTGAACTCAGGTCCCCGGTCATAAAAAATCTCTGAATCTGGTCCACAAGGTCCAGCACCGATATCCCAGAAGTTGTCTTCGATCTCTACGATGTGTTCTGGAGTCAACCCGATTTCTTCGCGCCAAATTCGTTTTGCTTCTGTGTCTTTTGGATACACTGTGACATAAAGCTTTTCTGGATCAAAGGCCATCCATTCTGGAGAAGTCAAAAACTCCCACGCCCAATGGATTGCTTCATTTTTGAAGTAATCACCAATCGAAAAATTTCCTAACATTTCAAACATGGTGTGGTGACGTGCTGTCTTACCAACATTTTCGATATCGTTGGTCCGAATCGATTTTTGTGCATTGGTGATTCGCGGATTTTCTGGAACAACGGTACCGTCAAAATATTTTTTCAATGTTGCTACACCTGAGTTGATCCACAACAATGTTGGGTCATTTACAGGGACGAGTGATGCACTAGGCTCGATCGAATGTCCTTTTGATTGAAAGAAATCGAGAAACATTTGACGAACTTCGGCACTTGATAAGTGTTTCATATAGTTTTCCTACTTTCTAATGATAAAATCGCTTGGGAGCAAGGAATGCTTTTGTTCTTTGGTGACCTTTCTCTCTGATATCTGTTCATTCGACGAACTCGCTTCTGGGCAGTCAAACAAAAAAACACCACTGCAGAGCAAGGACGTAGCTACGCGGTACCACCTTACTTGCAATGATGTTGATCATTACCTCTCAGACTCGATAACGCAGAGCAGGCGTCAGCATTTCTACTGAATCAGATACCAAAGGGAGCGATCAATTAGGATTCTTGTTTTTCTCTCAGCTTTGAAAAACTTTCTGTAAAGAATGAACAAATCAACCATGTCCTTCGTCTTTAAAAGTATAAGGAAATGTTCACAAAAAGTCAATCCTCAAATCCGTTCTCGATCAATAATAACTGCTTTTCGGTAGCGGTATTTTTCAGGGTCCAACTGCTGGTTTGCTTGCAACATTTTGCGTGACCGATAATAACTAGCATAGGGCAATGTATCCAGTAATGGATTGCCGCACTCTGGCCAATCTTCCATCTTTAGAAATGAACTGTCAGTTAGCTCCCATCCATTGGCATACGGATAAATCAAGCCAAACATGTTCGGCTCAGCCAATGCTTTTTTGGTCAATTTGACACCATCCTCACAGGGTTTTTCATTGCCCCAACGAAATAAACGACGGGTCCCGGCGCCCACTGCATATTCCCACTGTTCTTCATTCATCAAATCATATCCCTGCTGTCCCAGCCAGTGCTGCAAGTCATTTTGGGTCATTCGTTGGTGGGTGTATACATGATAATTACCAGACACTGGATGCAGTTCCGCAAAGTACTGATTTTCGGCACTGATTGTTCTTGGCATTTCCCACTGCAAACTTTCTTCAAAACTTCGCGGCTGCTGAAATGCCTGCCGTATCTCGGAACCAAAAGTTTCAAATTGATCAACATGACCATGGAATTCTCCCGTGACTGTATCTAGTTCTCCAATCAAACGAGTACCCGCCGGCAGCGCCATTTTTTGCACCAACATAGGTGGAATGGCTGCTTTGCGTAATGGGCTCGTCGACTCATTGACAAAATCTCCCCACTCCTCAGCGTTTGACAATCCATAGCCTTCGATCAAGCGGCTCAGCGATGGATTAAGAGTTTCTTGCCACATTTTGGACCAGCAGGTTATCAGCAATCCCTGAATGCCCAAGTCCCAGCCTAGAATTGTTTCAGAATTTCCAGGCACAAAGACGAAGGGTTCCTCATCAATCGTTAATTCAAAGGTCTCACACTTGATTCCTGCATAGCTTGTTTTAATAAAATGAACATCTGTAATTTCTTTCAATGGGCTGACAAAGTACATGACTACTTGCTGAAACACTTGGCTTTTGACTTCAGCAGTCAAATTTTTCCAATTCGTCCATTGCAATGCTTCGAAAAAATCCACGAGCTTTCCCCTTTCATCTGCTACAATCAATATAGATTGAGTATACCATGAATTGGGAGGAAAAATGATGCAGCTTTATTTTGGGCGGGAGGACTGGATTCAGCAGGCTGTTTTTGCACTTAGAAGATTTGTCTTTGTCGACGAACAAGGAATCGCTCCTGAATTAGAATTTGATCAAAAAGATCAGTTCTGCCATTATTTTCTACTGGCAGAAGGCCAAGTACCAATTGCCACTATTCGCTATCAATCGTTGGATTCGCAAACGATTCAGCCCGATCGCTTTTGCGTGGCTAAAAACTATCGAAAGCAAGGGATAGGACGGCAGTTGTTAGCGGCCTATGAGCAAAAAGCGATCACCGATGGCTTTTGCTGGTCGGTTTTGTCTTCTGAAATTGCAGCAATCGGCTTTTATCAAAAATGCGGCTATGAGATCCTCTCTCCTCCTTTTGAAGAAGATGGAATCCTCTGTGTAAAAATGGGAAAAAATCTTTGCTAAAACGAAGGAACACCCAATAGCCATTGCCTGGCCGATGGGTGTTCCCTAAATTAGATACTGGAATTTTTTTTATTCTTGCGAGCAGAGCGATTCGACTGACGACGTTCGATCTTTCGTTTCTCTTTGTTTTTCTTATCAACAGCCCACTGAATTTTCTTCTTGTAGCCAGGCTTGATTTTTTTCTTTTTCTTCTTGACCAACCCAATCAATGTTGGGTCTAATTCGTCTCTTGATTTTTCACGTTTTTGTCGTCGATTCCGATCATATGTTGCAACGATCTCCCCGTTTTTGATTTCTTTTGGTTGGAATTTTACACCTAAATCTTCGATTGCTTGAATGGCTTGTTCGTCACTAGGATCATACAAAGTGATCGCTGTTCCAGCTAACTGATTACGTCCAGTACGTCCCACACGATGAATAAAGAAATCCAAATCCGCCGGAATCTCAGCATTGATTACATGCGAAACCCCCTCGATGTCAATCCCGCGAGCAGCTAAATCAGTTGCGACTACATATTGATACTCTAAATTTTGAACCTGACGCATCACACGTTTGCGTTCTCGCGGTGTGATATCGCCATGGATCTTGGCTACTTTCAGCCCTTTTTCTTTCAGATAGTCGGTTAATTCATCCACTCGGGATTTGGTATTGGCAAAAACAATCGCCAAATAAGGATGTCCCGTCGTTAGTAGTTGATAAACCAATTGATTCTTATCTTTTCCTTTAGTTGAGATCAACCAATTTTCAATGGATTCAGAGATGACTGCTTTCGGACGAATTTCTTCGATCAATGGATTTTCGAGATATTTTTTCAAAAATGGACGCAGCTTTTCTGGAATCGTTGCAGAGAAAACTAACATTTGCAGTTTTTCCGGCAATCGACTAGCAATTTGGTCCACTTCTTCCAAAAAGCCCATATCTAATGTCATATCTGCTTCATCAATGACAAAGGCTTGTGCCGTATGCACAGCCAGTGCTTGTTCATTGATCATATCTAGAATTCGTCCCGGTGTCCCGATAACAAGCTGCGGCTGCTGGTTTTGCAAACGGTCCATTTGTCGTTGTTTATCCGTGCCGCCTACAAAGTTGGTCACACGAATCTCTGGTTGCTGAAATTCTGCTAGTTGTTTTGCCGCTTGATAAATCTGCGTGGCTAATTCACGACTCGGTGCAGTGATCACGACTTGCACTTCATCTTTTTGCGGATCGATTTGATCCATCAAAGGAAGCAAAAATGTATGCGTCTTCCCACTTCCAGTTTGGGATTGTCCCACGACACTGCGACCTTTTTGGATCACAGGAATTAATTTTTCTTGAACTTCTGTTGGTGAAGTAAATTTCTTCTCCGCTAACGCTTCGTAAATAAATGGTTGAAATTTAAATGACTCAAAAGACATTCAAACACCTTCTTTCTATTGACATCTTTTGGATTATAGCATATTTCCAGCTCAATTCCTAACCTTGTTTCGCTGGATCGTGCTTACTACATAAGTAGCCGTTCTTTTTTCGTAAAAGAATCGCGGTTGTTTTTTGAATGCTGCCCAAAGGATGTTGCAATAAAATCCAAGTTGGATCAAACCAAAAATCAACACAACCAACAAACTCACTAGGACGAGCATTTGATTAGTAGATTGAATAAAAGGCGTAAACAACACATTGATGCGTGTCGCACTAACATAGATCAGATAGAGCAATCCATAACGCTTAAAAATTGCTCTGAAACTGACACGGGAATGGTTTTCCTCCATCACTCGAATGCGAACAAGTTTTTTTCCTAGCGTTTGTCCATTGAGAATATAATTCAAAAGAATAAAGTAAAGAACTACTTCTAGTAAAAAATACCAATAATCATTCGTAAAGTCATCGATTTCTTTATTCACAGTCACTCTTAACAGAATCATAAGCATCCAAGCGAATAAATTCAATATTCCCCAATCGATCAGCCAAGCAACAAATCGGCGAGTAAACGTCACTCGATTATCTTTGGCATAAGATTCGGCATCCATCTCTTCACGGGTAGGCAACAGGAAGGTAAACAATGGCGTCACCAAAAAGCCAATGGTCCCGCCAAGGGTATTGACAAATAAATCATTGACGTCAAACAACCGATAAGGGCGCGGATAAATAAAGTATAATCCAGTTAACTGAGTCAATTCAAAGAACAGTGATAAGCCAAAGGTTGCCACAATCGTCTTCGGAAAAGACAATTTAAAGTAGTAGCGCATATAGACACCAAAAGGCAGTGTCAAAAAAAGATTGAATAATGGCTCTAAGACTACGTTTTGCTTCAAAGCCGGAAGATACGTAGTGGGATCATTGATTTGTAACACCGTTTGCTGCAAAAAATGCTGCCAGGAAGCACCTAACTGCCACTCCATTTTGGGACCGGTCATTTGAGCGACTTCTTCAATACTCGGCAACGGCAAAATGACCAAGAAATAGGCACAAAGCAGATAAAAAACAAATGAATAAAGTACAATTGCTCGTGAAAAAATAAATCGGCCAAATTTACGGTATTGGCGCACAAAAAATATCGACGAGATTGCAAGTGCCAAGAATGGAAATAACAGTAATGCAACCTTGATTGGCATAAGATAAGCTGACATAACATCCTCCTAAAAATCTATTTCCTTTTAATCTTACACTGTAATTCCCAAAACGTAAATTTTGGAGTATGATAAATAAAAGGAGGTTAAAAAACATGTTGAATCCTTATTTTGCTTTTGGTGTGCCATTTTTTCTTTTATTGCTCTATATCGGCTTTGCGCTTTTTCGCCGTTCTTCTCATATTCCTTATTTAGGGTTTGTACTCTTTATCATTGCTGGATTTATGAGTGTATTCAGTTTCCAAGTGATCCAACAGGCGCTGACAGAAGTAAATAAAACCAATGCTACTGCGGTAGAGCAGGTCCATGGCTATTCCCTCTACTTATTAGCTATTCCGTTGCTGATCGGTCTCTTGTTAGTGATCCGCAATATTTTTCGGGGTTGTGCTAAAATCAAAAAAGTACGTCTCCAATCCAAATGAAAAAGATACAGTTTCACTTTATTCAAATGTTGACTGACAGGCGCTCTGAAAAACAAATGAATCCGTCAAACAAAACAATTATCCGAACGATAGCTGAATGATCAAGCGTACTTACATGCATGCGGACTTAAGTTAAGCGCATCGCATTCTTCATCGACTATCGTTCGGATATTTTTTTGTTTTGTGTTCTTCTGTTTTTCTTTAACCTACATACATTCATTGGGCATTTGCCCCTCTATTCTTACTCCTCGTCTAGAAAATCAGTCTCGGCCTGTGCAAGAAATTGCTCCTTGACTTCATCATCCAGTTGTTCCAAAAGATATTGCCAGTCGCTATTTGACAAAACGACCACATCCAAATCTTTTTCTTCGTCAATCAATTCGAGGTTGCTGTACTTATCACCCAGATCAAGAAATAAATCAGCGAGTGTTGCATCCTCAATGGTTAGGTATTCCGTTTTTTTCATCACCCATCACCTCAAAAATCAAAGAATTCGTAAAACAATATTTCAAACGATTGAATGGTTGTCATTTTTTGTAGCGTCAATAAATCCAAGCGGATAAACTCTTTTTCCACTAGAAAATAGTGATTGTCTTCTAATGCTTCTTCGATGAATGGCAGAATCTGTTCTTCATCTCCTTGCCGTTCCCTGGAAATACTAGAGATCTGATTAAATAAACGTTCATCTTGCAATAAAAAATACTCATCATCGTACCGGTAAATGGCAACTTGATAATTCCGGATGGGTAATGCTGCTCGAATGATAAAAAAACATTCCCCAGAATCAGAAAGTGCAGGTAATAATTCATTCGGTTTCAGCGCTTGTTTGTAATACATATCCATCCCTCCCCTTATTTATAATTATAGATAAATACAGAGGAAACACAAAGGAATCGAACTGAAGATTAAAAATTACTAAACATCCCATTCTCTATAAAATTCAGTTAAAAAGGTTGTCATAAAGTCTTTACGCCGCAGCGCTTCTTGTTTGCCAAAGTGTGTGTGCATTTTTTCAGGCAATAAAAACAACTTTTCATAGAAATGATTGATCACGGTGGTCCCTTTTCGATAGTCAGCGTGGTTTGTGAACGTTTTCGGCGCTCGCTCTGATTCATGGATCGGATGCTGATGTGCACCGCCAAAGTAACTAGTACGCAAAATACCAATTGCGCCCAATGCATCTAAGCGATCCGCATCTTTCACGATTTGTCCTTCTAAAGAGGAGACTTGTGCCCCTGCCAATAACTCTTTTGAGAAAGAGAGATTCTCAATGATTGTAAATATATGACTGATTTGTTCTGCTGTGGCTCCAGCAGCGAGAAGGCATTGCTGCACTTCTTCTTTGGCTTTCACCACATCTTTCACCACCTTATCATCAATGGTATCGTGCAAAAATGCCGCTGCTTCCACAACGTAATCATCTACTTGCAGTTGATCTTCGGCAATGATCTGTTTAGCCATTGCGGCTACTCTCTTGACATGATCAAAGCCATGCCCTGTGTGATCAGTTCCCAAAATCAATTTGGCATATTCATAAATTGGTGCTATATCAGCCATTTTTTGAAACTCCTGTCTTTTTTATCTTGTTTCTATTGCTAGCATTCTGATTCAATCGTCCGATTCCATCAAAGTATCAGAACCTAAAGTCAATAAAGACTATCGTCTAGCTACCTAGTTTGCCGTGCGTTTTTTTAAAGATGAGAAGAAGCCTTTCGAGTGAACGAAAGGCTTGCTCATTAGCGGATTTGATAAACAGAAAAATAAACCTTCCGCAGATAATCCAATAAATATTGCGGATTTAACAGTTCTCCTGTCGCATCCAGAATCAATTGATTTGGTTTTTTAGAAGCCCCGTATTGATGAATGTGCGTGGTCAACCATTGGCGGATCTCTGAATAATCATCAGAAGCCAATACAGCATCGACATCGATCTCTTTTTCCATTGCATGAAAAAGCTGTGCCGCATACATGTATCCTAACGCGTATGATGGGAAATAGCCAAAACTTGACCCTGACCAATGAACGTCTTGCAAGATACCTTCTAAATCATTTTGCGGACGTACGCCTAAGTATTCTTCATATTTATCATTCCAAATAGTTGGCAGATCTTCCACATTCACTTCTTCATTGAAAATCATCTTCTCAATCTCGTAACGGATAATGATATGCAAAACATACGTCAGGCTATCTGCTTCGATCCGAATCAAACTTGCTTGGGTAAATTTTAATGCATTGTAGAAAGTCTCAAAGGAAACATCATCGAAAGTTCCTTCTGCACACTCTTGAAAATAAGGGTATTGTTTCTCCCAAAAATTACGATTGCTACCGATAATGATCTCATTGAATAAAGATTGCGATTCATGGATTCCCATGGATGCTCCTTCGTGGACCGGCGTTCCTTCAAATTTTTCATCAATGTTTTGTTCATACATGCCGTGGCCTGCTTCATGAATCACGCCGAATATTCCCATCGAAAAATCTTCTTCATTCCAACGAGTCGTCAAGCGAACATCATTGTGGTTAATGCCGGTCGCAAAAGGATGCACCGTATTGTCCAACCGCCCGCGAGAAAAATCATACCCTAAGTCTGTGATGACTTTCGAGATGAATTTCCGCTGTTGCGCCTCTGTCATTTTACGAGATAAGATCGTTGTATCTGGTGGAGTACCTTTTTCTAACTGGCGACGAATATCCATGATTCCATCACGAACTTGTGAAAACACATTATCCAAGATTTCAACGGTCATGTTCGGTTCATATTGATTCAAAAGAACATCATAATTTGTCCGTTCCTCTTTTTTCCAATAAGGGATCAGCTCTTTTGTCAAACGGATATTCTCAGCTAATGCTTCCTTGAATAAAGAGAAATCTTTCGCTTTGCGGGCTTGCGTCCAAGCAGTATGAGCTCTAGAAGTAGCAGCAGAAGCTGCGATCGCTAATTCATTAGGAACATTTTTTTGGAGCTCATATTCTTCTTTCACCAGCTGATAAGCTGCTTGACCAACTTCAGATAATTCATCAGGGTGCTGACCAAAATAAGTAATGGCTTCTTGGATCGTTGGTCCGACTTTCTTTTCGAAATACAAGCCATACAAGTAGCTGTCAACTTCACTGCGATATTCGCTGGCCTTTTCAGGCATTCCCGTCTGAGTATCCCAACCAAGGATTCCCATTGCTTGTGACAGCAAATCGAGCTCTTTTAATTCTTTTAGAAATTCTTGTTCTTTCATTCAACCGTCTCCTTTTTACGCGGTGGGCGACTGCCCCAATACTGGAAGAAATCCGTACGCAACGCACCATTATATAGTTTGCGTTTCTTGGTTGCTTTTTCACCATAGTGGGTCTCAAATGTAAGGTCACTGGTCAAAATGTATTTGCTCCAAGTTTTTAATGGCCGAAAGACTTCGCCCATTTCACGGTACAAGCGCTGTACCGTCTCTTCTTCTCCTAAACGTTCCCCATATGGTGGGTTGGCAACGATCACGCCGTATTCTTTGTCTGTTTTAAAATCTTTGACTGCTTGTTGTTTGAAGGTGATGGAATCACCTAGACCAATCTCTTCCGCGTTTGCTTTGGCGATTTCGATCATCCGTCCATTGATATCTGAGCCCATAATGTCCAGTTGGCTATCGTAATCGGCTGCTTCGTCTGCCTGAGCTCTTACAGTCTCAAATACTTCAGCTGGAACCCAATCCCATGTCTCACAGACAAAGGAGCGATTGAATCCAGGGGCAATATTATGTCCGATCAGTGCTGCTTCGATGCACAGTGTACCGGAACCGCATACAGGATCAACAAACGGTCGGTCTTTGCGCCAGTTGGTCAACATGACTAATGCTGCAGCCATATTTTCTTTTAAGGGTGCGCCCCCTTTTTCTAGTCGATAGCCACGTTTGAACAAACTCGGTCCTGTCGTATCGAGTGTGATCATGGCATGATCTTTCAACAAAGCAACTTCCAACTGAAAGAAAGCACCACTTTCAGTTAAAGGAACACTTGCAGGGCGATGATAAACTTCCCGTAATCGATTAACGATCGCTTTTTTTGTGATTGCCTGACAATCAGGCACACTGAATAACTTCGATTTGATCGATTTACCTGCCACAGGAAACTCTGCGTCTAGCGGCAGAAAGTCTTCCCAAGGTAATGCTTTGACTTGCTCAAATAATTCATCAAAGGTGTATACATCAAATTCCCCCACCACAATCTTAATGCGGTCAGCTGTGCGTAACCAGAGATTGGCGGTTGCAATGGTCTCCAACGTTCCTTTGAAACGAGCCCGTCCATTTTCTACTTGGCATTCAATGCCTAAATCTCGCAACTCCTTACCAACTAGCGCTTCTAACCCACTAGCAGCGGTTGCGACACAATCAAATACTTTTTCTGTCATAGATTTCTCCTTCTTGATATAAAAAAACCTTCCGTTGCTGGAAGGATTCCCTGATCTGCTGTGATTTTCTATAAGCCATGTTCTGTCCACGTCTTCCTCAGGGAGAAGAAAACGTTGGGTAATTATCTATCTGCAATTACTTGCCTTTTTGCTCCGTTCATTTCCGTGCAAAAAGCGCCCCTACCATTGTTTGGGTTGCTCGCTCGAGGGGTTTACCGCGTTCCACCAAGACGATTTCCCGTCTTGCTTCGTCACTGTGGCACTTTCAAGGATACTTTGGCATAGCTCGCGCCTTAGCCATTTTTCCTGCCGTTACTCTTTCAAGTACCCTAGCTTATTGTTTCGCTAGGCACGATCACTACAAGCATCTCAGCTTGTGCGAGCATGGACTTTCCTCAGCATAATCAAAGTTATGCCGCAATTACCCGAAAACCACAGCAATCAAATTGATTAGAATTGACGTGTTTTTTCGTTATCGTCTTCAAAATCAGCATTTGTGTAGTTGCTGTTGTATGAAGAGGAACGTGTAACTGGTTCTTCTTGATCCAATTTTTTGCCAAAAACTTCTTTTTCCAAATTAGACAAACGTTTCAAAATATCAAAATTTGTCACTGTTTGACTTTTTGGCGCTTCTTGTTGGACCCGTGATGCAATCGCTTGGTTCTTAGAAAGTTGATCGATTTTTGCATTCAAACGATCGTTTTCTTCTTGCAATGCTAAAATCTCTTTGTTGTAGCTCTCGTAGTCTTTGATGATATTGTCTAAAAATTCATCGACTTCCACTGGATCATAGCCGCGCATTTTTGTTTTAAATTCTTGTTGAAGAATATCCTTGGGACTAAAAATTAGATTTGCCATTATTTACACCTCATTGATTTTTCCAAATGATTTTCACTTTCTAGACCATTCTATCAAAAAACTCTCAGAAATCAAAGTAAATTACTATCAAATGTTGCGTTTTGCAGATCATCCATTGTAATTTGATCGATCTCGTAAGGATGATCCTCCCGATATTTCTTCGCATCTTTCAAAAAAAAGCTGGTTTTTCCAGGGAATTCTTCATCATAAAGCAGCAACGCACCATCTGTGTGTTCCAATAGAAACTGGGTATGATTTCTTAATTGGCTTGGTTCTTTGTAGGGTTGATGGCTAGTGGCATTCACATAATCAGCGCTCATTTGCACTCGTTGCAACATTTGCTGGTTCGCTTCATTCCAGTTTTCACCAAATCCTTGAAACGGATAAATGATCCCTAGTTTGATTTCTGGATAGTCTTTTTGCAAAAGCTCCACCACTTCTGCACACCACATTTCTGCTCCTAGATTGCCACTGATCAGCACCCATTCCAGTCCTTGTTCAATGTAAGAAAGCAAAGACATTTTTATTACTTTCTTAATAATTTTGATTTTGGGATCTTTTTCTTGAAATACACCAAGTTCAAAGCTGCGGTAGCCAGTAAAATATAAGGTTTTCATTGTTTAAGCAGTCATCTCTTTTCTTTCCAAACGTCTTTTTGGTATAATGATGCCTAGGAGTGTGAATAACATGGTCATTCGATACCCTAACGGTCAGTCTTCTGCTTATGATGGCGGTAAAAAACAAAAATTGCAAGAAAAAATAGCTCGGCCAAAAACTTTCGCGAACCGCGGAATGCGTTTTGAAGAAGCAATCAATCAAAGCAATGCCTATTATTTGAATCGTCAAGCAGCAGTCATTCATAAAAAACCTACACCTGTTCAGATCGTTAAGGTGGATTATCCCCGCCGCAGTGCAGCTGTGATTAAAGAAGCTTACTTCCGAGAAGCCTCTACCACGGACTATAATGGTGTTTATCGCGGATATTACTTGGATTTTGAAGCCAAAGAGACACAGAATAAAACCTCTTTCCCCTTCAAAAATTTTCATGAGCATCAGATTCAGCATATGGAAAACTGTCTGACGCAGCAAGGAGTCTGCTTTGTCTTGTTATGGTTCTCAAGCTTGCAACGCTGCTTTTTTTTGACGAGCAGCAACTTGATCACAGAGTGGCATCAACAAAAAACAACAGGTAAAAAATCGCTGCCTCTTGCCTATATAGAGAAAAACGGCATTGAGATCATCCCAGGAATCGCTCCGCGTATTCCTTATTTAAAAGCAGTAGATCAATTTTTGTCAATGAAGGAGAATGATTAGTATGGCGAAAGAATCGCAATCGAGAGCTTCTCGACATGATTCTAAGAAAGCGGCGGCTGCATATAAAGGCCCCAAACAAAAAAAGCCGAAAGGAAAACGAACGATTGGCAGTATTTTACTTCGTACCTTTATGGGGCTCTTCTTTTTAGGATGTCTCGGTCTCTTATCAGGGATGGGACTTTTTTGGTGGTACGCTAAAGATGCACCACCATTAGATGAGAAACAGCTCGATTCTGCTGCTTCCTCCAGGTTCTACGCCTCCAATGGAGATCTGATCCTCGATTTTGGTAGCGAGACCCGTGAAAAAATCACTGCGAATGAAATTCCGCAGCAATTGGAAGATGCGATTGTATCTGTAGAGGATCGTCGTTTCTATCAACACATTGGAGTAGACCCTATCCGTATCATTGGATCGGCATTGTCGAACGTGACGACTGGTGGCATGCAAGGTGGGAGCACCCTAACACAGCAATTGATCAAATTATCCTTCTTCTCTACTAGTGCAGAAGATCAGACGTTGCGAAGAAAAGCGCAAGAAGCTTGGATGGCCGTCAGACTGGAACAAACAAAATCCAAACAAGAAATCTTGACCTACTATATCAATAAAGTGTACATGTCTAACGGTGTCTATGGGATGCAGACAGCTGCCATGAAGTTCTATAACAAGACATTGGATCAACTAGATTTGGCTCAAACAGCATTAATCGCTGGATTGCCAAACGCCCCTTCTGCTTATGATCCATATGCTCACCCAGATAAAGCTAAACAGCGACGAGATCTTGTTCTGTTAACCATGTATGAGAATGAAAAAATCACTAAAGACGAATATGAAGCAGCCAAAGCCGAAGATATTTCAGAAGGATTGCAAAAAAATCCGCAACGAAATAACGAATGGAAATATTATGACAATTACTTTAAAGAAGTGATTGATGAAGTAAAAGCAAAAACCGGCAAAGATGTCTATACGGATGGATTGGACATCTATACGAATCTTGATGTCAATACCCAAAAACGATTGTATGACATCGTTAATAGTGACGAATACATCAATTTCCCAGATGATAAAATGCAAGTAGCCGCTACTCTGGTAGATGTTAATAGTGGTAAAGTTGTCGCGCAAATCGGTGCTCGTCATGTGGAAGACGATGTTGTCTTAGGTAATAATTTAGCAGTCAACGTCACTCGTGACTTTGGCTCAACCGTTAAACCCCTGACAGACTATGGTCCAGCCTTCCAATTTTTACAAAATTCAACAGGCCGCATGATTTTGGACGAACCCTATAATTATGTGGGGACGAACACACCAATCTACAACTGGGATCGACAATATATGGGAAATATCACTTTGCGGACAGCACTGGCTCAATCGAGAAATGTTCCAGCAGCAAAGCTTTTTGAAGAAGTAGGTGCTGACAATATTTCTTCCTTCTTGAAAGGCCTAGGTATTGAATACAAAAACATTGAACAGTCCAATGCAATTTCCAGCAACACATCAGAAATCGATGGCACCAAGTATGGGATCTCTAGCTTGAAAATGGCTGCTGCTTATGCTGCCTTTTCAAATGGCGGAACCTATTACGAGCCGCAATATGTCAATAAGATCGTTTCGCAAGATGGAACAGTTGATGAAGACTCCTTCAAAGTGGAAGGTCAAAAAGCGATGGATGATACGACAGCCTATATGGTCACCGATATTCTGAAAGACGTGATTTCTGTCGGAACAGGAACCAATGCCCAAATCGATGGACTTTACCAAGCTGGGAAAACTGGGACTTCCAATTATGATGACAATCAATTGGCTCAATTGGATACGTCAAACGGTGCTTACCCGGATATCACGTTTGCAGGTTATACCCCATCCTTTTCTTTAGCTGTTTGGACAGGATATAATGATAAAATGACGCCGATCACAGACAGCAGTACTCATGTTGCCTCAGATGTTTATCGGGAATTGATGCAATTTGTCTCAGCCTCTGTTGAGAACCGCGACTGGAAAATGCCCGCAGATTTGACCCGGATCGGCAATGAGCTTTACATCAAAGGGACTTACCAGCAACCAAGTTCTAGCACAAGATCAACGATCAGCTCTTCTTCGCTTCCTGAATCAACACCAGAAAGCAGTTCTGAAATCGTTGAATCTAGCAGTTCAACGGAAGAATCGATTCCACCAGTTGAATCTTCTTCTGAAAGCTCACAATCTACACCGCCACCGTCAGAAAGTGAAAGCACACCATCGTCTTCTTCGGAGTCAAGCTCGACGCCATCATCTTCGTCGACTACTCCAGGGACAAATGAAACAAATCCTGAATAAAAAAATGTTCAGCCGCCTCTCATTGAGGTAGCTGAACTTTTTTTGCGCGCATCCGCAGTTGTCCTTCTTGGCACATTGTCAATAATGGGCAAACTTCACATTTTGGCGCTCTAGCTGTGCAATGGTATCGTCCAAAGAAAATCAGTGTGTGATGTGTTTTGACCCAAAGATCTTCTGGCACTTTTTTCATCAATGTTTGTTCTACTTCTAAGACATTCGCATCTAATCGGCAAATCCGTAAGCGCTTGGTTACTCGTTCGACGTGGGTATCCACAGCGATTGCCGGAATACCAAACGCATCACCTAAAACAACGTTGGCTGTTTTTCTTCCGACCCCCGGTAATGACACTAATTCCTCGCGGGTTCTAGGTACTTGGCCATTGAATCGTTCGATAAGCTGGGACGCACAAGCCTTGATATTTTTTGCTTTGTTGCGATAAAGACCGATCGTCCGTATTTTCTCAATGATTTCCTCAACAGGGGCTGCTGCCAAGGCCTCAGGTGTCGGATAGGCAGCAAATAGTGTGGGGGTCACTTTATTGACTGACACATCCGTAGCCTGAGCACTTAAAATCACAGCAATCAACAGTTCAAACGGATTTTTGGAAATCAGTTCTCCGTGAGCGTCGGGGAACATTTGGTACATTTGTTCCAATGCGATCATAGTTTTTGCTTTACTGATCATGACAACTCTCCTTTATTCCCCTTCTAACCAATTATGCATAGGAATCTTAGGAACGGGTCCATTCGTTTGTTCCAAATTTTCTTTCTGCATAAACTGTTTTTTACGGCGTTTTTGTTCTTCTTCTACTTGTTCTTTCGAGGTAATATTTTTCCGTTCCCAAGAAAGTAAAATGCGATCAATATAATTCAAACTGTAAGCTTGATTCAAAACCGCCTCACGTAACGCAAATTGAATCAAATCCGGCTGGTATTTATCTTCTTCCAGCCATTGTGAAATTCGCTGGTATTCGATTGCTGAAAGCGGACGGCCAAATTCGGACTCAAACATTTGATAAAGCGAACGTACTTTTGAATCATAGCTCTGCTTTTCCTCCTGCTGATTTTTTTGCCGCAAACAAACTTCCAGTCGTTCATAGATTCCAGAAAACTCATAGTAATCCACCATCTTCCCTGCTGAATCTTTCTTGGATTCGATCGCGATGATCTGTTTATTCAATAGCTCATTCAACCATTTATAGATTTCTTTTTGCTCACTTCCCATCCCTTTAGCAATCATCGCTAAATCAGGAAAATCATTGCCTTGTTCGTGATAACGATACAACTGAAGCCATAATACAAATTCATCATTGGTTAAACCAAGGCTATGATAGTTTTCCAAAAGCAGATTGGAGACAGTTGTTTGCCCCTGGGCTAAATATTCTTGTAAAGAAATCATCTTATTGTCCTCTTTTCCCATCGTTACATAAAAACCATTTTCAATTTTATTTTGGCATCATCAAGAATAAAATCCATTCTCAACAAAAATGGGACTGCGCATATATACGACCGTCCCATTGACTCCTTTATTGTGCCACCACAGCAATGATCTCTACTTCCACCAATACATCCTTTGGTAAACGGGCCACTTCAACTGCTGAACGTGCAGGCAAATGTTCATGAAAAAGTGTGCTGTATGTATTATTGAATGGAACAAAATCATCCATGTTTTTTAAGAAACATGTTGTTTTGACGATTTCATCTGGTGTAATACCGGCGGCAGTTAAAATTGCCTCGATATTTTTGAGAACTTGCTGCGTCTGAACTTCGATAGTTGCTCCCACAACTTCTCCTGTAACAGGATCTAACGGCACTTGTCCGGAAGCAAACAAGAAACCATTAGCAATCCTTGCTTGTACATAAGGACCAATTGCTTGCGGTGCTTTATCCGTTGAAATAATTTTCATTCCTCTTCTCCTTTACACTCTGGACACAATCCATATACTTCTAAGCGATGGCTTTGGATTTTATATCCGGTCAGTTGGGAAGCGGCCATTTCGACATCTTCCAATCCAGGATAGTAAAAATCAGAAATCTTGCCGCAACGTTGACAAATTGCATGATAATGCGGCTCTGTCGTAAAGTCAAAGCGACTGGATGCATCGCCGTAGTTCATTTCTTTCACAAAACCGATCTCCGTAAACAGTCGCAGATTATTGTAGACTGTCGCTACACTAATACCGGGAAAGTGGACTTCGATCGCTCGGTAAATTTCTTCTGCGGTAGGATGTGATGCGTGGCTAGCCAAAAACTCAAGTATCGCAACCCTTTGTGGAGTGATACGGATATTTTCTTGTTTTAATTGTTTGATTGCCTCATCATATATCGTGTTCACAGGAGTTCCTCCAATTCTCTTATCTGTAATATCATACTATGTAGATGGTAAAAATTCAAACAGCTTTCTCTAAAAATTCTTAATCAACCACAAAACAAACACGAAAAATTCCACAGTCCTTAAGAAAAGGGGAGAAAAAGCAGGCATTCTGCCAATGCCCGCTTTCCTTGTTATTCTTCCACTTGATATAAAGCAGTCGATAGATAGCGTTCTCCATTGTCCGGGACGATCGCTAAGACTTTTTTGCCTTTTCCCAGTTCTTTGGCAACTTTGAGTGCTGCATGGATCGCTGCTCCAGAAGAAATACCTACGAGCAAGCCCTCTTTACGGCCCACTTCTCTTGCTGTTGCCATCGCATCTTCACTTGATACGGCAATTGCTTGATCAAAGATCTCTGTATCAAGAACTTTAGGTACAAAGCCGGTTCCAATTCCTTGGATTTTGTGAGGACCAGGTTGTCCGCCTTCTAAGATAGCCGATTCTGCCGGTTCAACGCCATAGATTTTTAAGTCTGGATACACTCGTTTTAATTCTCGACCCGCACCAGTGATCGTGCCGCCTGTACCGATACCAGCGACAAAGGCATCTAATCCTTTTGATTCAAAGGCATTCTCTATTTCTTTCCCAGTTGTTTTCTCGTGAATCTCGGGATTTGCCGGATTTTCAAATTGCAGCGGCATAAAATAGCCCTCTTGTTCAGCCAATTCTTTGGCTTTATTGATTGAACCTGTGATTCCTTCTGAGCCTGGTGTCAAAATCAATTCAGCACCATAGGCTTGCATCAGCTTGCGCCGTTCGATACTCATGGTCTCAGGCATCACGATGACCACTCGGTACCCTTTCGCTGCACCGATCATCGCCAAGCCGATCCCAGTATTACCGGAAGTTGGTTCCACGATCGTATTGCCTGCTTTCAAAGAGCCGTCTTTTTCGGCTTTTTCGATCATGGCCAAAGCGATTCGGTCCTTCACGCTGCTCCCTGGATTATAAAACTCAAGTTTTACGTAGACATCAGCGGAATCCTCTCCCACCACCTTGTTTAATTTGACGATGGGCGTATGCCCAACTAGCTCGGTAACAGATTGATAAATCTTTGTCATTTGCAATCCCTCCAGTTCATATTCCTATTCTACCCAAAAAACGGCAGACTTGCGAACAAAAAGTTAGCGTTTTCCAAATATTTATGTTTTTTTCACAAAGAAAAAAACTTTTGCTTTGCTTCTTTTAGTTACTAAAAGAGAACAAAAACAAAAGTTTTTGTGAAATTTCATTTGGCGTTTAGCTAATAAATAGCGAAAATCAAACGATCAATTCCTGTCCTACGACGATCAAGTCACTGCTTAATCCATTGGCAGCCATGATTTGATCCACCGTTGTTCCAAAACGTGAAGCAATATCCCAAAGACTGTCGCCAGATGCTACGACATAACTTTGTCCCGTACTTTGTGTCGTTGTTGTCGTCGATGTGGATTGCGTTGTCGTTGTCGTTACAGAAGTCGTTGTGGCACCAGTACTTGGTGTATCAAAACGAGTTAGTTGATACGTTTCAATCAGCCAGTTTAATTTTTGTGCGTAACCTGGATCAGTGGCATAGCGTCCTGTCAGATAGCTGGTCGCATCGTAAAAAGAAGTCGTTTGACTTTTCCAGACCCCACTATAATGTGCTTTACCTGAAGTGAAGCTTGTACTTCTTAAAACGTTGGCGTGATCTTGAAAAGACTCCCAGTAGGAATTATATTGGCGGAATGGTTCATTCATTACGACCCATTGTCCATTGATATACTCATCTGTAGGCAAATAGACAGATTGCCCGTTATATGATCCTTTGACCCCAAAAAGATTGTAGTAAGGCGCATTGGATAATGTAGATGAGCCATAGCCACTTTCCAAAATGGCTTGCGCGATCATCACCGATGCATAAAGATCATTATTGGCCGCAACGTCTTGTGCTGACCAACCAATCTGTTCGATAAAACTAGCGATTCCTTGACTAGTGGCCTGATATTCACTTGCTTGGACCTGTTCCGGAAGTAGCGTGACCACCGCTGGTGACAATGCTAATCCAGCCCCAATAAAAGAAACCACTGCTCGTTTACTTGGTCGTGGCATCACTGCTTTTTGTTGGCGGATATGTCTTTCACTGCGGGTTTGATAATTTTTCATTCTTTTCCTCCATCGTCCCAATACTATTCAACAATATAGACATTATACGGAAAAAATTTTTTCTGTGCAACTTAAGCAACTCAATAGTTTTTTAAAAGTCTTTTCGCAAAAACATCTTGTTCTACCTAAAAACGAAAAGACTTTAAAAAAAACAAGCGAAATCAGCTGCGATTTCGCTTGTTTCTTACGCTTATTTGATCGATTGGAAAGTGGCAACCACATTTTCGACTGTAAAGCCGAACTCTTCCAATACTTTGTTTCCTGGAGCAGAAGCGCCAAAATGATCAATGGCGATGACTTTGCCTTTGCAGCCTAGGTAACGATCCCAACCAAATGGGGAAGCTGCTTCGATGGCAACCCGTTTTTTCACGGCTTTCGGCAAGACACTCTCCTTGTACTCTTCCGACTGTGCTTCAAACAAATCAAAGCTTGGCAGCGATACGACAGACACATCCACCCCAGCTTCTGCTAGTTTGGCTTGCGCTTCTACCGCTAGATTCACTTCTGAACCAGTAGCGATCAAGATGCCTTCTGGTGTCTCACCGGTTTGTTTTGAAAGAACATAGCCACCTTTAGCCACGTTTTCTTCGACACCACTTAGCGTCCCTGCTAACACTGGCAGGTTTTGACGGCTCAACACTAAGACCGTTGGTTTATTCGTCGTTTGCAAGGCGATCTTCCAAGCTGCCCGAGTTTCGTTACCATCTGCTGGTCGGATCACTTGCACGTTTGGCATGCAGCGTACACTCGCCAATTGTTCAATTGGTTCGTGGGTCGGTCCGTCTTCACCAACAGCCACAGAATCATGGGTCAGAACATAGATAACTGGCGCATGTTGGAGAGCCGACAAGCGAACTGCTGGACGCAAGTAATCCACAAAGACGAAGAATG
This sequence comes from Enterococcus sp. 125944, assembly GCF_051909435.1. Lineage (NCBI taxonomy): Bacteria > Bacillati > Bacillota > Bacilli > Lactobacillales > Enterococcaceae > Enterococcus > Enterococcus sp. 125944. Next base: position 145,435 of record NZ_JBQASY010000003.1, read on the forward strand.
TCCCGCCATACACGCGTGTACCGCCATGAAGTTGGATCCCGTTCATGGCTGCGGCCATCGCAAACTCCCGCACACCGAACCAAATGTTGCGGCCTTCATATTGACCAGGTTCAAAATCTTTTTCCGCTGCGACCATCGTATTATTGGATCCGGATAGATCGGCCGATCCTCCCCATAGGCTTGGGATAGCTTTTGAAAGGGCTTGGATCATTTCTTTACTGGAAACACGACTCGCTTGTGAGCTGCCTACTTCATAAGTTGGCAGTTCTGCATCCCAATCTGCTGGTAGTTCGCCAGCCACTGCTTGTTCGAACTGTGCAGCTAATTCTGGATAAGCCGCTTTGTAAGCAGCGAATTTCTCGTTCCACTCCGCTTCGGCTTTTTGGCCTTCATCGATCATCGTTTCTTTGAAACGAGCCGCTACTTCTTCTGGCACGGTGAATTCAGGATACTCCCAGCCATAGATTGCTTTAGCGGCTGAAATACCTTCCGCACCTAATGGAGCACCATGGACAGCAGAGGTTCCTTGATTTGGGGCACCGTAACCGATGACTGTTTTGATTTCGATCAATGTTGGTTTCTCTGTTTCAGCTTTAGCTGCTTCAATGGCTTGTGAGATTGCCTCTAAGTCATTGCCGTCTTTGACCAACAAATGTTGCCAACCGTAAGCTTCAAAACGGGCACCAACATTTTCTGTGAATGCTTTTGAAGTAGGGCCATCTAATGAGATATCATTGGAATCATATAAAACGATCAATTTGTCCAGCTTCATATGACCAGCCATTGAAGCTGCCTCTTGAGACACACCTTCCATCAAGTCGCCGTCGCCACATAATGCATACGTATAGTGGTCGATCACATTGTATTCATCCCTGTTGTATGTCGCCGCTAGATGTTTTTCCGCCATCGCCATCCCGACGGCCATTGCGATTCCTTGTCCTAATGGACCAGTCGTTGCTTCCACACCATCCGTATGCCCAACTTCTGGGTGTCCTGGTGTGCGGCTGCCCCACTGACGGAAATTTTTCAAGTCTTCCGTGGTTACTTGATACCCTGAAACATGCAGTAAGCTGTAAAGCAAAGCAGAACCATGTCCAGCAGACAAGACGAACCGGTCGCGGTCGATCCAGTTTCTAGAAGTGGTCGGATTAACTTTCAAATGCTTGGTCCACAAGGCATACGCCATTGGCGCTGCCCCCATTGGCAGACCGGGATGACCTGAATTTGCTTTTTGTACGGCTTCGATACTCAATGTACGAAGGGTGTTGACACCTAATTGATCGATTTTATCAAACAATGGTAATTCCTCCTAATTTAGGTTTTTTTTACCTTTATTACATCTCATATTATACGGGATTTCTTTCAGGATTTCAATAGGAATGAAAAGGAATTCATCTTTATCTGCCATGCAATCCTTTTTTCTTTTGAATTTCTTTTAATTTGTCTGGAGTGACATCTTGTCCTTCAGGATCGACGATTTTCATTCCTTCAATGTGGTGTCGCATTCCTCCACGAAAAGCTTGTAAATATTCTTCGCGAAGCTTTTGCTGTTCGATCGTTTCATCAGCAGATAGACCTTGCACTTTTTTCTTTTTGGCTAGCTCATTAATGCGGGCTAATTTTTCTTTGGATAACATTTCGACACCTCCTTTTCACTACTTTATCTTATACAAAACCTGACAAAAAAACAATAGTAACAAAAAGCGAACATTTGTTTGAATTGTCGTTTCTCCTATGGTACACTAAGACTATCAAATGAAAGAAGGTGTCAGTTTTGGCAAAACGAACAGAAAATCGACAAATCGAGATTCTTAAGTTTATTCATACACGAGTCACTGAAAAAGGCTATCCGCCGACTGTTCGCGAAATTGGCGAAGCCGTTCAGCTATCCTCTACTTCTACCGTCCACGGACATTTATCCAGGCTTGAAAAAAAAGGCTTGATTTTACGCGACCCAACAAAACCAAGAGCGATTGAATTGACTTCCTCCGGATTAGAAAAAATCGATGTGCAGCCAAACTCGATCCCAATGCTAGGAGTCGTTACGGCTGGTGAACCGATCTTAGCTGTAGAAGACGCCTCCGATTTTTTCCCGATACCGCCTGATTTAGCAAATAGCACCGGCAGTTTGTTCATGTTGACGATTCGCGGTGAAAGTATGATCAACGCTGGAATCTTAGACGGTGATCAAGTCATCGTTCGCAAACAGCAAAGTGCTCAAAACGGGGACATTGTCATTGCAATGACGGATGAAGATGAAGCCACCTGTAAGAGATTTTTCAAAGAACAGGATCACATCCGTTTGCAACCGGAAAATGATTACCTAGAACCTATCATCTTGCCAGATGTAACGATTTTAGGCTTAGTCGTTGGTCTCTACCGTCACTTACTTTAATCGATTCCTTAAATCTTCGAACCTTCGAAGATTTTTTTTATTTCCTCTTTACAAACCGAACAAACATTCGTATAATAGTTTTACAAACATAAGTTCGCATTTTTATAAGGAGTGAAAATAATGAAAGCAGTTCGTCGATTTGGTTTTATTTTGTGGGTGTTGTTAACAGGGATCATTATTGGTTATTTTGGCGTACTCAGTGCAGTTCTGATTTTTTGCCCTTTGATGATGCTGTGGTTCATGCTATGGGATGAAAAGAAATTCCGCCAAGCAGAACGAAAGAGAAACCAAACTTATTACCACGACCATGATTTTTATCATTACGAACAGTAGGTCGATTATTTCGGTGTTGCTGCCAAACAAACAAAAAAGCCAGATCACTTTTGATCTGGCTTTTTTCGATTAATATTCCATCAATGTTTTAATTTCGTATCCAGTGATTTTGTCTCTGCCTTGCAAGTCCATCAACTCGATCAGAAAAGCACAGCCAACTACGATGCCGCCTAATTTTTCCACAAGTTCGATCGTTGCTTTAATCGTGCCGCCGGTTGCAAGTAAATCATCACAAATCAATACCCGTTGGCCAGGTTTAATCGCATCTTCGTGTAACGTCAAAATATCCACGCCATATTCTTTCTGGTATGTTGCTTCAATCGTTTTTCGAGGTAGCTTGCCTTTTTTACGTACTGGCGCAAAACCAACACCCAGTTGATACGCCACGGGACAACCAACAATAAACCCACGAGCTTCAGGTCCAACCACCATGTCGATCCCTTTTTCCTGAGCGTACTCGACGATTTGCTGTGTTGCATAACGATAAGCTTCTCCATCAGCCATCAATGGAGAGATGTCGCGAAAGACAATTCCTTCTTGCGGATAATCCGGAATGCTGGCAATATAGTCTTTTAAATTCATGTTTTTTCCTCCTAAGATATCAACCATTTGCGAATCGTTGATAAATCACTCATTAGTAAGTCTTCTTCTGTTTTGATTTTTGCAAGTCGCTGTTGATACAACACACTCTCAGTAAGCGGCTTATTCTCTGGATCAGGGACTTTTTTCAAAACGCCATCTTTTATTGTAACAAATTTCAAATCAAAAAACACTTGAATCATAAAAATTAATAATTTTTCTGGAATCTGCAAGTAGTTAGCTACCATTGGCAGTTTATAGCGAATATCAATCCCATTCTGCTGATTGATCAGTTGAAACAAACGGCCGTATTGTTCCCTAGTCCCGACACCATCCAGATAAGCATCCTCTGTAGATACTAAAATCAAATAGATACGATTGACAGGTATTTCTTGAATGATTTTTCTCAAAAGCTCTTTCTCGCTAGGACAGTCTAGAAAAGCGAGTTGCGTATAATTTCCTGAACCAAAAAAAGCTGTCAAATCGTCTAACGTTTGATAAACATGAACGTTCGGACAAAATCGTTCTATCTCTGAAGGCAATTTATCCGAAAAAGCAATCCCTAATGTTTGGGCATCAAGGATCAACCCTTGCCGATTTTTCTTTGAACGCAAGTCGAACAGCTGTATGCCGTTGACTTCAAAATCTTCCAACATCAGCTGTGGTTTCTTCTTGCCGTTCCATTCATTGACAGATAATTGCCCCACAACGGCCAATCCTTCACTCTCAAATTCTACTAGCTGTGATCCAAAACCAAAACCGATCACATCTAATTGACCATTTTCTCCATCTGTAAGACTGACTTTTAAATGCTGATTCTCTGTACCAATTTGTCGGCCATTATCAGCAGAAATATTCGTAATCAAAAACTTTGGGATTGGGTTGTCTGTACCAAAGGGAGCTAAAATTTTCAGCGACTCGATAAAATTTGTCGTAATTTCTGCTAAAGACAATTCTTCATCAATCGGTAACGGAATCCCGCTAGAAAGGTCGATCCGATTATCGACCACGTATTGATTCATACGTTCTTGGAGCATCGAAAGGTGATCAATGGGCACACTGAGCCCTACTGCCGCATGGTGTCCACCAAAGCTGGTAAACATTTCACGCATTCTAGAGAGCATGTCAAATAGATTTAATGCTGCAACACTGCGCCCAGAACCTTTAGCAATACCGTTGCTTTTTTTGGTTAAAACAAGGACCGGTCTGCCAGTCTGTTGCATCAATCGTCCAGCAACGATCCCTAAGACACCTTCATGCCAATCATCTCCCACAATTAAATGGACTTGATTTGAATCGGAGAGCATATTCTGAGCTTCTTTCAAAATCGTTTCCACATATTGCTTTCTTTGAAGATTGATCGTATCTAATTGATTGGCTAACGATTGGGCTTCTTCTGGATCAAATGTCGACATAAGTGTTACCGCAGGATTGGCATCTTCCAAGCGTCCAATCGCATTCAAACGAGGTCCGATGGCAAAACCAATATCCGTTTCATTGATTGCCCGTTTCTTCAGACCACTCACTTCGATCAGTGCCGAGAGCCCCGCACGTTCGGTTTGCTGGATCATTTTTAATCCGTTAGTGACCAGAATGCGATTCTCACCAGTGAGCGACACCATGTCGGCGATCGTACCAATTGCCACGAGATCTAATAATTCGACTGGCACTTCTTCTAATAACGCAGTAGCGACTTTGAATGCGACTCCGACCCCCGCCAAATCTGGAAAAGGATAATTTCCTAATGGATGGCGAGGATGAATGATGGCATACGCATCGGGTAATTCTGGTGGCAACTCATGGTGATCTGTAACGATAACATCTACCTGTGCTTCTTTGGCATAAGCCAATGCCTCATGACCAGATACACCATTATCAACAGTTATAATCAATTGCACACCAGCTGCGATTTTATCTTGATAAACGGAAAGATTGGGCCCGTAGCCATCGGTAAAGCGATTGGGCAGATAAAATTCAACATCCGCACCCAATAATTCCAGCGCTTCTTTTAAGACAGTCGTGCTCGTAATACCATCAGCATCGTAGTCTCCATAAATCAGAATACGCTCTTCATTCATGATCGCTGTCTGAATTCTATCGACGGCTTTTTCCATATCATAAAACAAAAATGGATCATGAAGTCCCTGCAAATCCGGTTCTAAAAAACTTTGCAAGTCTGCTGCTGTTCGAATATTCCGCTGCCATAATAATTGACCTATTAATGGTGACAAACCTCTTGCTTGAATCATTTCCTCGAAATCAGCTGATAATTCACTTTTTTGTGGTCTCAGCCAATGAAAGTTCGCGCGTTTCACACAATCACTCCTAACTTGGTAATTATAGCAAATATTTTGGAGAAAAGAAAAGCGTTGACCAAAAAAGCACTACCAGCTTCTCTCCTTTTTCTGTCCTATTTCTAGTACAATAAAAACGACATCCTTCGGTCGTTTATCGAAAGACCATCGAAGGATGTCGTTATTATTTCGCTCATTTGTTGCAAAAGAGTGGTGAGCCAATCTTGCGCCTCACTTCAGAGATTTACCGTTCTGGTTGGAGTCCCAAAACCCTCTTTTGAAGAACAAGAGTGCAAGCTTACCATTACTCTGGAAACGTATCTTGACGATTTTCTATAATTGGTGATTCACCAGGCACAACTGACGCAGTTTTTGCTTCTGCTTCAGCAATTTGTTGTTCCCTCAAGGCGAGGTCTGCTTGCTTGTTTGCATATTCCCGTTCTAATACCTCACGCTGTTCTTGTAATTTTTCTTCATTATTTTGTTGAAAGTCAGCCAATTCTTTCCGTAATCTTTTTAATTCTTTCTTTTGTTGGAACATCGTACTAGTTGACACTAGTAAGATAATCAGTGCCCCCAACAAAGCCGCCCCAATGATAATCAAGATCAGAGGCGCTTTGATGCTAGTAAAGCCAAAATTGATTGGAACAGTCATATTATTGGCGACCGCAAAAAGGACGATCACTAAAACCAACAAAATACCTACGATTACTCGCCATTGATTTTTCATCAAAAACAACTCCTATTTTTTATTGAATAGACTTCCAGCCAAGTAGTCCCCAATAGCTGGGAATAGTGTGTAGAATTTTGCAGCTACTCCCATCACTTGTGGGCGGTTGATCTCTCGTTTTGGATGAATCATCGCTTTAACGATGGTCTTTGCCAGTTTTGTTGGTTCAAGAACAAATGTCCCTAAAGAAGCTAAATAATTGCCACTAGGGTCTGCTTGGTCAAAGAAGGCTGTTTCGATAGGACCCGGATTGACAGTTGTCACATGAATGCCGAAAGGTTTCAACTCCAAACGCAACGCATTTGAAAAACCTAATACAGCAAATTTGGTTGCCGAATACACTGCAGTTTTTGGTGTAGCAATTTTCCCAGCCATCGATGCCACATTGATGATATGACCAGAGCGCTGATCGACCATTTCTAAAGCAATTTGCTGTGTTAAGACCATCATCCCTAATACGTTCACTTCAAACATATTGCGGATCGTTTCTGGTTTCATTTCTGTAAATTCTTGAAAAATACCAAAACCAGCATTGTTGACAAGAATGTCTACTTTTCCGACCTTTTCACGAATCGAAGCAATGACATTTTCGACACTTTCAGGGTCTGCAATATCCAATTGAAAGGCATAAGCTGGTTTGCCACTTAATGTCATACAATGTTCTTTGACTTTGTTGATCAACTGACTCCTACGGGCACAAATCACCACGATCGCGCCGCGACGCGCTGCCTCATAACAGATTTGTTCCCCTAAGCCAGCAGATCCGCCAGTTACGACAATTACTTTATTTTCTAACAACATCTTGATCTCCTTTTTCTGCAAATGGGACATCGATGATATCGAAGTCTTTCACGATCACCGTATTAGGAAATACAGCTTTTGCTTCATTTGCCAGATTTGTAATATCTTTCCCAACATAGCGTGCACTAATGTGCGTCAAAAGCAATCGTTTTACCTGTGCTTGTTTGGCTACTTCAGCCGCCTGCACCGTTGTAGAATGAAAATAGGCGCGAGCCATTTTAGCTTCATCTTTATTGAAGGTACTTTCGTGAACCAGTACATCTGCATTTTCAGCCAATAAGATCGAATTGGCACAAAGGCGAGTATCTCCTAAAATCGTGACGATACGTCCCTTTTTCGCTTCACCTACATAGTCGCCTCCGTTGATTTGTCGTCCATCTTCCAACGTGACAATTTCGCCTTTTTTCAGTCGACCAAAAACTGGACCCGGTTTGATTCCTAAGGCAGTCAAAGCTTCTACCTGAAGCTCTCCTTGGTGACTCGCTTCTTCGACTCGATACCCAAAGCTTTCAATTCCGTGATCCAACCGACGGCAAGAAACGGTAAACTGTTTGTCCTTGAAGAGAATGCCTTCTTTTGTGATCTCATGAAAAACTAACGGGTAGCTCAATTTTGTTTGAGAAATTCTTAACACGGTCCGCACAAATTCTTCAATACCTATGGGCCCATAAATCTCTAACGGTGAAGCGCCCCCTTGAAAGGAGCGACTGCTGATCAATCCAGGCAATCCATAAATATGATCTCCATGTAAGTGAGTAATGAATATCTTTTCGATTTTCCGTGGGCGAATCGTAGAATGCAAAATCTGCATTTGTGTGCCTTCACCACAGTCAAACAACCAAACAGCATTGCGTTCATCAAGTAACCGCAGTGCTGTGCTTGTTACATTCCGATGTTTCGCTGGTACGCCTGCACCGGTACCTAAAAATTCTAATTCCATATACTTCTTTCCTTTCATCTTCCCCCAATTTTAGCGGAAACGAAGGTCAGATGCAATTTATAGTTTATTCCTGTTCTTCTTCAGATTGGGAATGAGACTTTTTCCAATCTTCTTGCGCTTGTGCTTTCGTTTTTTCTTCGACTTTTTTAGCCGTTTCAATTTCTGCTTCTACTTCATCATAGTCAAAGCGAGTAATTTCCCCACCTAATTGATTCATGATCAACTGATTTAGTGGACGATTGTCTTCCTCATCTGCAATCAACAATAAGCCAGTGTCGCCTACCCCAATTTGGGTGCTGACATGTTCAAACAGCAATTGTGCATTTTGGATCTCTTTGGCGTCTCGTGTCGCGCCAATCATACTACCACCGAACCAGCCTAACATGATTCCTAATGGTCCTCCCAGAATTCCTACTAGCATCCCAATCATTCCACCAGTCGATGCTTTGTTATTACCGGTAAAGTCTAGAAAATCTTCGATCTTGAACTGGTGCGCACCGGATTCTGTATGAGTGATCACAGCCATTTGTTCTCCTTTGATTTTTCGTTCCATATGCATGCGTTTTACTTCAGAAAATGCTTGGAATGCTTCCGAGTTTGCGTTGAAATTCATTACAATCACACGTTTTGCCATAATTTTCGCTCCCTTTCTTTTCTTTATTTTACCAGTATCTTGTCTATTTGAAAAAGAAAACAAATAAAAAAACGAAGTCATCTCATAACTCCGCTTTTTTATAAAGATTCCCTAGTTGTATCAAGAGTTGTTCCTATTGATAGGATTAGGCGCTAACGCTTTAACTGTATCTAAAGCAGCAACTAAGCTTACTCAACTAATCTTATTCAACAAATTCAAACTCAAAATTACCGATGCGCACGATATCGCCATCTTTGGCTCCTCGCGCACGTAACGCTTCGTCTACTCCTAACCCGCGTAATTGACGGGCAAAACGCATGACTGTTTCATCATGATCAAAGTTAGTCATTTGGAAGAGTTTCTCAATCTTTTCACCACTCAAGATCCAAGTAGCATCTGGATCACGATCAATGGTAAATTCTGGTTCATCCGAATGGAACCCATATTGAACAACTTCTTCTTCGATTTCCTCATCATACAATAAGAATTCTGGTGTGACTTCTAATAAGTCTGCAGTTGCACTCAGTAAAGCATCAATTCCCTTACGAGTGACACCTGAAATTGGGAAAATCGGCAAAGGATCTGCGAATTCATCGGTTTGTTCTTTTGCTAATTGCTCTTTGAATTTCACCAGATTTTCTTCTGATTCTGGCATATCCATTTTATTCGCTACGATAATTTGCGGACGTTCAAGCAAGCGTAAGTTATGGGTTGCTAATTCTTGATTGATTGCTTGATAGTCTTCATACGGATCGCGCCCTTCCATCCCACTCATATCGATCACGTGCAAAATCACTCGTGTCCGTTCAATGTGTCGTAAAAACTGTGTACCTAATCCAACACCTTGCGATGCCCCTTCAATCAATCCAGGAAGATCGGCCACGGCAAAACTACGACCATCTGAAGTCGTTACCATCCCTAGATTAGGGACTAGCGTTGTAAAGTGATAGGCACCAATCTTCGGTCTTGCAGAAGAAATGACAGAAAGTAATGTAGATTTTCCTACGGATGGGAAACCAACCAAGCCGACATCAGCTAGTACTTTCAATTCCAATTCAATTTTTCTTTCTTGGCCAGGTTCGCCATTTTCAGCTAGTTCTGGCGCCGGATTCTTTGGAGAAGCAAAACGGATATTGCCACGACCGCCACGGCCGCCTTTGGCAATCGTCAACGTCTGTCCTTGCTCCAACAGATCTCCTAGCAAAGCACCTGTGTCTGCATCGCGGACAGTGGTTCCTTGGGGAACTTTGATATACGTATCTTCTGCTCCGCGGCCATGCATCCCTTTACTCATTCCGTTTTCACCTGGTTGTGCTTTAAAATGACGATTGAAACGGAAATCCATTAACGTACGCAAGCCTTCGTCGACAACTAAAATCACATCACCGCCGCGGCCACCATCCCCACCGGCTGGTCCGCCATCGGGAACGTATTTTTCTCTTCTAAATGCAACCATCCCGTCTCCGCCTTTACCAGCTTTGACATCGATTGTTACCTGATCTAAAAACATGGACATGTTATGTGCCCTCCATTCTCTCTTCTTACCTTCTAATAAACCAATTTGAATACAATTCATGCCATTTGCAGGCCAAAGTTCACCTTTAAGAAAGTCTATTTAATTGTAACGACCGCAAGGCCATTTGTCTATCTTTTCTGCCTCTTTTCCCAAAGAACTAGATAAAAAATTAAGGGTTTTTCTTTGACAGAATCTTGGTTTCGTAGCAGAATTTTAATTGTAAGATCAAAAAAAGAGGAGGAACAATAGATTATGACAGTAAAAGTGGGAATAAATGGATTCGGACGTATCGGTCGCTTGGCCTTCCGTCGAATCAAAGAAGTATCAGATGATATCGAAGTCGTGGCGATCAATGATTTGACGAGCCCAGTCATGCTAGCCCAGTTACTCCAGTTTGATTCAACTCATGGTACCTATCCAGGCACAGTCACTGCCACAGATGATGCGATCGTCGTTGATGGAGAAGAAACAAAAGTCTACGCAGAACCTGATGCCAGCAAAATTCCTTGGGTGAAAGAAAATGGCGTGGATATCGTTTTAGAATGTACAGGCTTTTATACATCTGAAGAAAAAGCACAAGCACACTTAGATGCCGGTGTAAAACGTGTCGTTATCTCTGCACCAGCAGGAAAAATGAAAACGATCGTTTACAATGTCAATAGTGATACACTTACTGCAGAGGACAAAATCATTTCAGCTGGTTCTTGTACAACCAATTGTTTAGCTCCAATGGCTTATTTCCTAAATGAAGAATTTGGGATCGAAGTAGGAACTATGACGACTGTCCATGCCTACACTTCTACTCAAATGCTTTTGGATGGCCCGGTACGGGGAGGCAACCTGCGAGCTGCGCGTTCAGCCGCTGATAATACGATCCCTCATTCAACAGGAGCAGCGAAAGCGATTGGTTTGGTCATTCCAGAACTAAATGGCAAACTTCAAGGACACGCACAACGGGTACCTGTTGTCGATGGATCTTTAACAGAATTGGTATCGATTCTGAAACAAAAAGTAACCGCAGAAGAAGTCAATGAAGCCATCAAGAAACACACGATCGACAATCCTTCTTTTGGCTACGATGACCGTGAAATCGTCTCTGGCGATGTTATCGGTACGACGCAAGGATCAATCTTTGACCCGACACAAACAGAAGTAACTACTGCAGGAGACTTCCAATTGGTCAAAACTGTTGCATGGTATGACAATGAATATGGTTTTACTTGCCAAATGATTCGTTTGTTAGAAAAATTTGCTAATTTATAAGCTACTCATTACAAAAAGAGCGAAGATCCGTAGATCTTCGCTCTTTTTTTGCTATTCTGGCAAGTGATCATACTTTTCAAGGAATGCCGCAATTTTTTCCTGGTAACGTTTTGGATCTTTCGTGTAGCTTTGGGCATGTTCCGCCCCTTTGACTACCCATTTTTCTTTTGGCGCATCTGTAGCAGCATAAACTTCTGCCAACATTGAATAAGGAACGAAAGTATCCGAATCACCATGGATGAAGAGCATTGGACGAGTGTTCTTGTGCAACTGTTTCACGGCATCTGCTTCGCCAAAGAAGTAACCAGCTCTTAGCTTGGTAACCAGACTAGTGACATTGATCAAAGGAAATGCTGGCAAACCAAATAATTGATCCAATTGATAGCTCAATTCCTCATTTACAGAAGCATAACCGCAGTCCTCAATGATCGCTGTTACGTTGGCAGGCAACTTTTCGCCACTGGTCATCATCACGGTAGCAGCTCCCATACTTACACCGTATAAAACAATGGATTCTTCCTTGCCGCTTTCTTTTAAGATTTGATCGATCCATTGGACATAATCTTTCCGTTCTGGCCATCCAAATCCTATATAATCGCCTTGGCTTTCTCCATGACCGCGGGCATCAGGAACCAATACGTTATATCCTAGATCATGGAACATCTTCGCATAAACTCCCATCGTCTCTGCGTTTCCCATATAACCATGGGCGACAATCACTGTTTTGTGCTGTGATTTTTGGGCAGGCAAGTAAATTCCGGACAACATCAATCCATCTGAGGATTCAAGTTGCCACATTTGACGATTTTCCGGAGCGGTAAACCACTCCTCCGCTTCAGGATTCGCATTGCTTTTGTCCGTTCCAGAGGTATCACCTTTTAAAAAATCTTTTTCTGATGGGACAACTGCGTAATTATAAAAATAATTTCCGGCATAGCCCAAGCCTACTATCAAAAACACCCCTACTAAGATGGCGATCTTCCAGCGTAGTTTCATTTTGTTCCTCCTCGACAACAAGTTTACATAATATAATTATTGGTTGATTATTTCAAGAAGCGCGCTTGAATCTGCTCCTTATTCAGGCGATATTTGAAATAAAGATGAAATCCGCCCGCCAACATCAACGTGATCCCATACACCCACATCTGATGCCAAAAATAAAATGTATTGATGACCGCAAAGACCCCTAAAACGGCAAAAAAACAGCCATATAAGCGCCAAAGAAAGCCATCAGTCCCTAATTTGGTAAAATATGTCTCCCATTCTTCACTGGTCATGTGTTGTCGTTTCCGCTTTTGCTGGAAAATAGCAATCAGTAAGAAAATCGACAAAAAACCAGCCAGACGAATGGTAACGATAAATAACAATAACGTTTCAATAATAAAAAACACCGTTCTGGTTGCTCCCTCCTAAAAAACATTCTAGTACAAAATACCCCTTTTACTTTTGATTTGTCAATAGGACCAAAACGAAAAACAGTCAAACTAACACTTCAACAAGCGCTACCAAGTGCTGCTATGTAAAGAGCAGAGAAGTAAAGAGTAAAGAAATTTTTGCTAGCAGGCGGCTCCTTTCAACAGTCCTCACCTTCTTACCATTAATCTCATCCACATGTAGAAACGTGCCTTTTTTCCCAACACTGCACGGACGAAAGCCATTAAACAAAAAGAACCGCTCAAAAAGAGCAGTTCTTTGGAAAAACAAAGCGTCTTATTCGTCTTTGTTGTCTTTTAGTTTAAAGCTTGACCATGGTTTCAAGAAATCCAGTAGAAACAGTTCATCTGCAGCAATTTTTCCTACGACATTGACACGGCCATCATTCTTCATTTCTTTCAATGCGATCTGAGTTTCACCTTTGTATTGCCCATAACCGACGTTATCGATCAAAATATCACCGCGAGTCATATCATGGGTATCATGTGCTGGGAATGGCTTATCTTTGTAGTAAATTCGAGTCATCGTCGACCGCAAAATATATTCTGAGCGATCCCCGCGATAACCATGAAGATTATCAAACAAACAGATGCGTTCATCTTCCGTGATTCCTTCAGCAACATCTACTTTTAAGGTAGGATAGTCCGCATTGAAGGCTTCTGCCATTGCAGCTAACTCTTTTTCTGATGCATAGGCATTTCCCACTGAAATATCATCGATTAATCCTGTCAAAACCAAATGTTTAACTTGAGTAGCGATTGGCAGATCACGATGATCTTCCAACGAACAAAGCCCATCTTGTGTTGGCCAAGGACCAAATGTTGCCTCGTGAGAATTCACAAAAGCCATTGTGTTCAAGTTGTAACGACGGAATTTTTCTGAGCAATACACAAAATGGTCATAACCCAAACCTGAATATCGATGAGGGTAAAAATTGTGAGAGCCTAATAAATTATTCGTATTTGGCGAATAACTCATGATATTGTCTACGTAGTTTGTCCCACTGCTCATATTGATCTCAATTTTGATGCCATAAGGATTACGCGTCATACGCGCTTCTTCGGCACCGGTAAAACCGATATCCAAACGGACACCATAAGCACCCATTTCATCAAAGAATGAAAGATCATCATACGAGATCTCTAATTGATCAAAGAGACCAGGATTGATGTCCACCATGACTTCCATTCCTAATTGATTGGCATAATCCACTACCTGCTTGAAATCTGCCAATACTTTTTCTTTATCATCTTCGATTTGCAGCAAACTTGTAAACACACGCTTAAAGCCGTATTTGTGTGCTAAATCAAGATAAGCCTTGTCTTTCTCAAACGTTGATCGTTCTGGATAAACTGAAATACCTAATTTTCCCATCCGTCAAACCTCCTAAAAATTCTATCCGTTTTTTGTTCATGAATCCTCTTTCATTATAGCAAACAACCGATAAGTGGTCTACACCTTTCCTATTGGTTTTAATAGATACCTGCTTTTCACTCCAGATAAATTTTGATATGATAAAGACAGTCTAGTAATGAAAGGATCTTACTCAAATGAAAAAAATGATACTAACGTTGGCGGCAGCAACTAGCCTCTTTCTATTAACTGCCTGCAATGATACAACAACTACTTCTAGTTCTTCGGATAAAACAACCACATCAGAATCTGTAGACTTAAATTCTCTGGAACTGCCGCAGTTGTCCAATGAAGTAAAAGAAAATGAAGATCTTGTTGCACTTGAGACCACAGAAGGCACGATCAAAATCAAATTATTCCCAGAAATTGCACCAAAAGCTGTCGAAAACTTTATGACTCATGCCAAAAATGGCTACTACGATGGCTTGACTTTCCATCGAATCGTCGAAGATTTTATGATCCAAGGCGGCGACCCTAACGGTGACGGAACTGGTGGAGAAAGCATTTGGGGCAAAGGGTTTGGCGAGGAAATATCCAAACAGCTTTACCATATCCGCGGCGCGTTATCGATGGCAAAATCCAGCGCTCCCAACAGCCAAGGAAGTCAATTCTTTATTGTTCAAAACCATGATGATGTCTCTGATGGACGAGCAATCCAATTTTATCCTCAAAAAATCATTGACGCCTACAAAGATGGTGGTGCTCCGACACTAGATGGTAAGTACACAGTCTTTGGTCAGGTCATTGAAGGAATGGAGGTCGTAGACAAAATTGCCAAAGCCGAAACGACCGGTGAGGCGAATAGCAACGGAGAAGACTCTACGCCAAAAGATCCTGTCAAAATCAAATCCATCAAGATTTTACAAGAAGCTAAGTAAGCAAAAAAGACCAATGCCTTTGAAAATTTCCCTTAAAGGCACTGGTCTTTATTTTATTTTTGTTCTCCAACAATAAAGGTAAATTCACACTCCGCTGCTTTTTTTCCTTCCACAGTTGCCACAGCATTGGCTGTCCCTACAGAACCTTTGATTTTTGTAATCTCAAAAACAAGTTTCAAGGTATCGCCGGGAACAACTTTTTGACGGAATTTTGCTTTGTTGATCCCGCCAATATAAGCAGTTCTTCCCTGAAATTCATCCGATTTCAAAATCAAGATCGAACCTGCTTGTGCCAATGTTTCTAAAATCAACGCTCCTGGCATCACTGGATTTCCTGGAAAATGTCCTTGGAAAAAATCTTCATTGATCGTCACATTTTTCGTGGCAATGATCTTCTTCCCTGACTCAATCTCATCAACGTAATCGATATAAATGATCGGATAGCGATTTGGAATCAAGTCCATGACTTCTGTTTCTGTCAATAGTTTTTTCATGGGGTTCCCTTCCTTGCTTAAAAAAATATTATAGTTTGATTATCAAAGTATCATAGTTCTGATTTTTTCGCAACTAAATATTTATTAAGAAAAAAATAGTTTGACAATCAAACAATTATGAATAATAATTAGAAATCATGATAGTGGGACCCACTATCGATCGTCATTATTGATTATTATGCAAACTATTAAGGAGTGGAATTATGAGTTTCTTAACTGGAAAAAAAGTTGTCGTGATGGGCGTAGCCAACAAACGCAGTATCGCTTGGGGCTGTGCGCAAGCGCTAAAAGAACAAGGCGCTGAAGTCATCTATACGTATCAAAACGAACGCATGAAAAAACCTCTTGAACGGCTACTAGAGGAAAATGAGTATACGGTTGAATGTGATGTTGCAAATGATGAGAGTATCGCGAAAGCTTTTGAAACCATCAAAGACTATGCAGGCGAAATCCATGGCGTCGTCCATGCTGTCGCTTACGCCAACAAAGATGATCTTTCAGGTGATATTTTAAATATATCAAGAGATGGCTATGCACTAGCACAAGATATCAGCAGCTATTCATTGATCGCTGTTACTAAATATGCCAAACCCCTCTTGGCAGAAAATGCCGGAATCGTTACCTTGACCTATTTAGGTTCAGAACGTGCTGTACCCAACTATAACATGATGGGGATTGCTAAGGCTGCTCTCGAATCAAGCGTTCGCTATTTAGCTGCAGAATTATCCCCGCAAAAAATCCGGGTCAACGCCATCTCTGCAGGAGCAATCAAAACACTGGCTGTGACAGGTGTAAAAGATTATCAAAAGCTGATCCAATTATCTGAAGATCGCACTCCTGATCATGTTGGTGTGACCATCGAAGAAGTCGGCAACACATGTGCCTTTCTGATTAGTCCATTGTCTAGCGGTATCATCGGAGAAGTGATTTTTGTCGATAAAGGTGTTCACTTATCGTAATTCTATGATCACATGTACTCGTGCTCGTCTCTTGACTGGTC
This sequence comes from Enterococcus sp. 125944, assembly GCF_051909435.1. Classification (NCBI taxonomy): domain Bacteria; kingdom Bacillati; phylum Bacillota; class Bacilli; order Lactobacillales; family Enterococcaceae; genus Enterococcus; species Enterococcus sp. 125944. The sequence continues at coordinate 162,139 of NZ_JBQASY010000003.1, forward strand.
TATGCCAAGAGACGAGTTTTTGCTGTTTCTTTGCTAACTAATGATATCCCCTTATTTGTTCATCTTTTTACAAAAATTTAACAAGTGAATTTTGCATTTCTGTTTCTTCTCCTATAAAATAGACCTATTGATAGATGGAGGGATTTTATGTTACGACTTTTGACAGATGCTACAACGGATTCGACAGGATCCAGCTTGACGGAGCCTGCCGCAAAACAATTGAATGCCTTGCAGAAATGGTGGCAAAACATTGATTGGGAGGCTATTGTTGGTATCTTGATCCAAAAAGTTCTGATGCTGCTTTTTTTGATTATTTTATTTGGTATTTTGCTGAAAATCAGCAATTATGTCATCGAACGAATTTATCGTTCCTACGAGAAAAAAGGAACCTATAATGCCAGTCGAATCAACACGATCCATGCGCTGATCCGCAATATCGTCCACTATACATTAGGTTTCTTCTTTGTATATGCGTTATTGTCAACGATTGGCGTGCCTGTTGGTTCACTCTTAGCGGGGGCTGGGATTGCTGGGGTGGCACTGGGACTAGGTGCTCAAGGCTTTATGAATGATCTGATCACTGGTTTTTTTATCATTACTGAGCAACAAATCAATGTCGGCGATTATATCCGTTTGACGAATTTGTCATTAGAAGGAACAGTTACAGCTGTCGGTATTCGAACGGTTCAGTTAAAATCCGTGGATGGGACTGTCCATTATATCCCGAATCGGAATATCACTACGATCAGCAACACTTCACGAGCCAATATGCAAGTCGTTGTAGATGTGCGTATCTTGCCATCAGAGGGCTTAGATGATATCCGGTCGATCATTGACGAAGTCAATCAAACAGTGGCTGCTGCTCACGAGGAAGAGATCCAAACGAAACCAGCAATTTTTGGTGTTGTCGACCTTGGCAACAATAATTTTGCGATCCGGACAACGATGTATGTTACCAACGGAACTCAGTGGAAACTAAAAGAAGAGTTTTTAGCGGCTTCAATCGATGCACTGACTGCTAAAGGCTACACCATTCCTAGTGCACCAATCATTGGCGTCAATTGACCGCTTAAACGTTAAAAGCACCCCGATGATTTTTTCGGGGTGCTTTTTTATCCATTATTAGATGACTTGTAATTCGTCTGTAGGACTGGCCTCTTTTGAGATCAGCATATACCGTTTCTCTAATTCATGTGCTAGGTGATTGACAGATTTTAAGATTTCTTTTCGGGTAATGATTCCTACAAAGACATTTTCCTCATTGACGATGGGCAAAAATGCCTGATCCACTAAAAGATGAAGCATGTCTTCTAATTCGCCATCTTCTTTGATACAAGCCACATTGACTTCCATCACGTCTGCGGCCGTCAAGCCTTCTAAGTTGTCCATACTAAACCCAGTCAGGTCCATCATTCTTTCGACCACGTTCGATAAACTGATCAATCCAACAAGATGATCCTCACTATCTAGGACTGGAATCTTGGAATAGCCGACTTTCGATAAAACGAGTAACGCATGGTTTAATGGATGATTGTAAAGAACCGTTGCAACGTTTTCTGCAGGTACTAAAAAACTTTCTTGATTTTCTAATAATATTTTTTCTACTGTTTGACCAATCAATCTGAATGCCTCCATTTCACAGCTACTTTTCTATTTTACTAGAAAAATCAAAAAGATATCGTAAAACTGCTTATTTATAATGAATTTTTTACTTTTGATTTCGCTTTCTTAGCGCTCAAAAATAAAATGCAAATCAGCGATTTCATTAAACGTACGATCATAATATTGAACGATCCACTGCTTTTCAGTACTTTCTATGATGGCAAAACTTTTGATTTGAATAGGTCCCCGCGGTTGAGAAATACTGCCCGGATTCAAGAATAGGCGATGCCCCACCTTCTCACAAGCAATCTGGTGAGTGTGACCAAATACAGCAATTGATGCATCAGCTTGTTGTGCTTGAAGTCCGAGTGTTGTCACGCCAAAACGAACATCTGCCAAATGACCATGGGTCACATAAATCGTGTCGAGAGGCGTTTTGATAATCTTTGCATCCTCGTATTCCGGACTGTAATCACAATTTCCGCCAACCACTTGATAGGTTTGCCAAAGGGGATCGCTTGGTTGCAGTTCCGAATCTCCACAATGGATAAAGGTATCCACTTTCCCAGAAAATTCTGCTAGCAAATCAACGAGAATTTGACGATCGCCATGGTTATCGCTAACGATTAAATATTTCATGCTTGTTCTCCTTCCAACCACTCTTGCCATACATTGCGTAGTTTCGCGATGGCTTGACCACGATGACTCACTTGATTCTTTTCTTCTCCACTCATTTCAGCAGCCGTTTTATCTGAACCAACAGGGATAAACAATGGATCGTAGCCAAAACCGTTCTCTCCCCGAGGAATGCGGCCAATTCTGCCTGGCCAATCGGCAGCGACTACGAGACTTTCTTTGTCAGGAGCTGCAAAGACCAATGTACAATGGAATTGTGCTGTTCGTTGTTCATCTGGGATATCAGTTAATTCGTACAACAATTTAGCATTATTTGCAGCATCGCTTTTTTGTTCACCCGCAAAACGTGCCGAGTAAACACCGGGTCTACCACCTAATGCATCCACTTTTAAGCCCGAATCGTCCGCTAGAACAGGTCGCCCAAGAATTTTTGCAATCGTTTCTGCCTTCAGCCGAGCATTTTCTTCGAAAGTCGTTCCTGTTTCCTCAACATCAGGTAATGCGGGATAATCTTTCAATGTCCGAACGTCATAGCCAGCAGCACCAAAAACTGCGGTGAATTCTCGTGCTTTGCCAGGATTACCAGTGGCAATCACGATCGTCTTCTCAGGAATAACGTATTGGGGCTGTTCTTGGATCAGCAATGCTTCTTTTTGATAGGCAATCAGCTCTTCAATGGCTGTCTTGCCATAAATCAGCATTTCGTTCAATTGCTGACCATCAAATGTCGCTTCTTCCCCAGTTCCTTGAATCTCAATGAAACGGCCTGACTCTGTCATTACGAGATTCATATCTACAGCAGCCGCAGAATCTTCTTCGTAGTCTAAATCAGTGACACAAGTGTTATCAGGTAAAATTCCTACGCTGATGGCAGCAAGATGTTCTTTAATAGGATCTTCCGTTAGCTCATGGTTGGTCAATAATTGATCGATCGCCAATCGCAAAGCCACAAAAGCACCGGTGATACTAGCTGTTCGAGTGCCCCCATCCGCTTGGATGACATCACAATCGACTACAATGCTACGTTCACCTAACTTTTCCAAGTCTACCACTGCCCGTAACGAACGGGCGATCAGTCGCTGGATCTCCATTGTCCGACCAGACAGCTTTCCTTTTGCACTTTCTCGACGATTACGGGTATTCGTTGCTCGCGGCAGCATGCTGTATTCTGCCGTCACCCAGCCTTTCCCTGAGTCCCGTAAAAAAGGCGGCACTCGGTCTTCGATCGTTGCGGAACAAATAACTGTGGTATCACCAAATGAGATCACGACGGATCCTTCTGGATGTTTGAATACATTTGTTTTGATTTCTACTGGACGGATACTTCCCGCTTTTCTGCCATCATGGCGCATTTAATTTCCTCCTAATGTGATATGTTGCGAATGGACCGGTACATTCAACCATTCGTTCGCAATTTCATCAAATAATTTTGTTGAACCTGTCGTATAAAAAAAATATTCCGGTTCTTGGGTCATTTGGCTTGTATTGGCAATAGCAAAGTAGTCCAACAGCATGCTGACTTCACCCACTGTTTCTGCACCGGAATCAATCAGCTGGATCTGGCTCCCCATCTCGTTCTGGATCAAAGACCGCAACAAAGGATAATGAGTACAACCCAAAATCAACGTATCTAATTTCTTATTTTTGAGGGGGCGCAGTGTTTCGGCAACGATTTTTTTGGCAACCGATGATTGTGCTTGATTGCTTTCAACGATAGGCGCGAATTTGGGACAAGCCAAGCTAACTACCACAGAACGAGGTGATTTAAGCTTGATTGCTTCTTCATACGCATTGCTCTTAATAGTACCCGCAGTTCCAATGACACCGATCTGTTGGTTTTTTGTTGCTTTGACAGCAGCTCGAGAGCCAGGCAGTATGACTCCGATTACCGGAATCGATAATTTTTCTTTGATTTCTTCTAATGCGACAGCCGTAGCCGTATTACAAGCAATCACCAACATTTTGATGTTTTGCTGCAATAAAAATTCGGTCATCTGCCATGTATACTCGATGACTTGTTCTGCCGGACGCGGCCCATAGGGACAGCGTGCAGTATCACCAAGATAAATAATATGTTCATTGGGCAATTGCTTAATCGCTTCTTTAACAACGGTCAATCCGCCAACACCAGAATCGATAAAGCCAATGGGTTGTTTATTTGTCATAGTTGTCCATCCTTTTTAATGAAAGAAAGAAATTTGTCTAAGTTCCATTTTGGACTTTTTTTACTGATTTTTCAAGTATTGCTTTATCCAAGAAAGCAATGAACCTATTGCGGTCAAAAAAAGATCCGAAAACCTCCGATGCTCTGGCTACTCTCGTCCAAGGAAAGCAACTGCATGACATCAAAGGTCATTCGGATCTAGTAATCACTGTTTCTATGCAGCCTCAAGAAATCAGTAATTATACTGACGTGCTTCCAAGAAGCGAGAAAGCAGCGATAAGGCATAGCAGACGATGAAGTACAGCACAGTCATCGCAAGAAACATTGGCAATACATAATTGGTATTTTGTCCATAAATAATTCGAGCATGGTGAGTCAGTTCTGGAAGTGAAATAATCACTGCCAATGACGTATCTTTGATCAATGAGATCAATTGACTAACGATCGCAGGCAGCATGGCTTTAAAAGCTTGCGGCATCACAATGCTTCGCAACACTTGGACATAACTCAAACCGGTAGACAAACCAGCCTCCATTTGCCCTTTTGGCACGGCATTAAGCCCCGCTCGAAAAATCTCTGAGAGCATGGCAGATTCAAAAATCGTCAATGCCACAACTGCAGACCAGAAAATATTGAAACGAATACCGATCTGCGGCAATGCAAAGTACGTGAAGAAAATAATCAGCAGCAACGGCAGGTTTCGAATCACATCGATCACTACACCTAAAATCTTTGAAAAGAACGGAATGTTAGTGAAACGCAAGACTCCTGCAAGGCCGCCAATCAGAAAACTAAAGATGATCGATAAGACGGAGACTTCGATCGTTACTCGGAGACCGTCGATCAAAAACCGAAGATTGATGGCAGAAAAAGCTTCGAAAAATTCCATTTAGTGTCTCCTTTCTATGAGCGTACAGCCCAACGTCTTTCAAGATAAACCATTAAATAGGATAATGGTAATGTGATAATCAAATAAAAGATTCCGACAATAATATAGGTGTCGAAAGTATTAAAGGTTTCACTGGCAATCAAGTCACCTTGATACATAATGTCAAGACCAGCTACCATTGCTAAAATCGATGAATTTTTGACCAAGTTGATAAACTGATTTCCTAGTGGCGGAACAACGATTTTAAAAGCCTGCGGTAAAATAATGTAGCGCATGGCCTGGCTGTACGTGAATCCAGAGGACAAAGAAGCCTCCATCTGCCCTTTAGGAACTGTCTGGATTCCAGAACGAATCGTTTCTGCAATAAACGCAGACGTATAGATGGTCAAGCCGATCGTTCCCGCTTGAAATCCGTCAAAAGTCACCCAATACATCGGCACCACGACATAAAAGAACATCACGATGATCAACAAAGGAATATTTCGGAAAAACTCGACATACGCTTTAGCGATCCCTTTGACCCATCGATTGGTAGACAGCTGAAATATCGCCATCAATGTACCAATCACTAAACTAAAGAATAAAGCCAGTAAACTGGAGAAAATCGTATATTTGAAACCAGAAAAAAACTGGTCGCCGTAAGTTTGAAACAATTCAAGCATGCAAATTTCCTCCTTTAATCAACTTTCCCAGATGCATCATCAGGGAACCATTTCTGATAAATTTCATCATACGTACCGTCTTCATGCATTTCTTTCAATGCCTGGTTGACGGCTTTCAAGAAAGGCTCTTGTCCTTTATCGATAGCTATTCCGTAAGGTTCATTTGTAAATGTACCGCCAACTAAATGATAGTTGGGATTTTCACTGGCCATCCCCAATAAGATCGCATTATCTGTCGTCATCGCATCGCCTTGTCCTGACTGTAACGCAGTAAAGGCTTCGGCATAATTTTCTAACTCCAAGATTTTTGCTTCCGGCGCTGCCTTGCGGATATTGATCGCTGATGTCGATCCTTTGACGACTAAAACCGTCGTATTGGCATTTAAATCTTCGATTCCCTGAATCGGGCTATCTTTGGCTACTAATAAAGATTGTCCAGCATCGAAATAAACATCAGAAAAATCTACTTGTTTCTTCCGTTCATCCGTGATGGTCATCGTAGCGATGATTGCATCGATATTGCCATTTTTTAATAGCGGAATTCGAGTTTTTGATGTGACTTCGACAAAAATAGCACTTCCGTCACGTCCTAAAATATGCTCAGTGATTGCTTTAGCGATATCGATATCAAATCCGCGGACTTCAGCTGTCGCAATATCCATCAATCCAAATAATCGGGTATCATTCTTGACTCCCCAGATGATTTGGTTGCTTTCTTTGCTGCTCGCTAACACATCACGTTCTGCAGCACTTTGGCCTTTACAAGCAGAAAAGGTCATGAGCGCGAATACAAGGAGCAGCACTGTACTGATTTTTTTGCTCATAGCTACTTTCCTCCTAATGATTGGTTACCTTGCTTAAGAATTGTTTGGCCCGTTCGTCTCTTGGGTTTTCAAAGAAGCCATCGACGTCGCGACGATCTTCTAATACTTGGCCTTCTGCCATGAAAACGATCCGGTCGGCTACTTCACGGGCAAAACTCATCTCATGAGTCACCACGATCATGGACATGCCTTCACTGGCGATTTTTTTCATCACGTCTAAAACATCACCGATCATTTCTGGATCCAGTGCAGAAGTTGGCTCATCGAAAAGCAACATTTCTGGTGTCATGGCTAATCCTCGGGCAATAGCCACCCGCTGTTGTTGTCCGCCAGACAACATGGATGGATAAGAATCTTTTTTGTCCAGCATGCCTACACGGTTCAACAGTTTTTCGGCTAAGGCAATCGCTTCTTGTTCATTTTGTTTTAATACTTTAATGGGAGCCAAAGTGATGTTTTCTAACACGGTTTTATTGGGGTAAAGATTGAAATGCTGGAAGACCATTCCGATGTTTTTTCTAATCTCTGTCAATTTGACATCTTTACTGAAAAGATCTTTGCCATTGATCAGTAAGTGACCAGAAGAAATCGTTTCTAATCCATTGATTGTGCGAAGCATCGTGCTTTTTCCTGATCCTGAAGGACCAATCACAACAACGACTTCACCTTTTTCAAATTCAATATTTATGTTTTTTAATGCATGGAATTTGCCGTAGTACTTTTCCACGTCTTTAAATTCTATCATTGCCATTCATTCACACTCCAAGTCTATATTTAAAAATAAATGAGTAATTGAAAAGATTTGATTCATATTATAGCTCAAAATTTTTCTATTTGTAAAGGTAGTTTTAATTTCCACATCATCCCCAAAGAAAAACCTTCATTATTTTAACCTCATGTTAGGTTTTTGTCCATCGTTTTTTTTTCGACCCTTAGTAGAACAAGTTGTTTCTTTTGGAAAAACAAGGTAAGATGAACTATATATTGAATTTAGAGGTGGATGAAACGTGAACACAATATTAACCGGAGACCGGCCTACAGGGCAACTTCATTTAGGGCATTATGTCGGCTCATTAAAAAAACGAGTTGAGATGCAAGACGACCCTAACAATCAACTTTATATCATGATCGCTGATATGCAAGCATTGACAGACAATGCCAAAAATCCACAGAAAGTGTCAGAAAATATCTTGCAAGTGGCACTTGACTATTTAGCGATTGGTCTCGATCCGACCCGCTCGACTTTATTTATTCAATCACAAATCCCTCAGTTATCGGAACTAACCATGTTTTACTTGAATTTAGTCAGTGTGGCACGGGTTCGCCGCAATCCGACCGTCAAAGCCGAGATCGAACAAAAGAAATTTGGGGAAGGTGTCCCAACTGGATTCTTCATCTACCCTGTCTCACAAGCAGCAGATATCACTGCTTTCAAAGCCAACTTAGTTCCTGTCGGTGAAGATCAAAAACCAATGCTAGAACAAACACAAGAAATCGTTCATAGCTTTAATTCCATCTATAGTGACGTATTGGTGGAACCTAAAGCAGTTCTTCCGCCTAAAGGAATGGGACGTTTACCTGGTATCGATGGAAATGGTAAAATGAGCAAATCATTGAACAACGGAATCTATTTGGCAGACAATGCGGATATCGTTCAAAAGAAAGTCATGAGCATGTACACTGATCCAAATCATATCCATGTAGCAGATCCTGGCCAAGTCGAAGGCAATATGGTCTTTACTTATTTAGATGTCTTTGGCAAAGATTTAGAAAAAATTGCCTCATTGAAAGAGCACTATCGTCAAGGCGGTCTAGGCGATGTAAAAATCAAACGCTATCTGATCGATGTCTTAGAAGAAGAATTTGCTCCGATCCGTCAGCGACGAGAAGAATTTGCTAAGGACCCGGCTGAAGTCATGAACCTCTTAAAAAAAGGCAGCGAAAAAGCAGAACAAGTCGCAGCACAAACCTTGGCAGAAGTGAAAGAAGCAATGGGGATCAACTACTTTGCATAAATATGAACAACCAACAAACCCACCAGTATGCTTGGTGGGTTTGTTTTTAATTACTATCTTTTATTTAAAGATCCCTAAATAAAAAAGCGAACTGCTCAACTACCATTGACATGTGAGCAAACACCATTCGAGAACATTTTTCTCAATCACGACAGAATCGCTTTCTATCAAAAAGAAGCTACCATCACGAGTAAGAACTTAGACCGGAAAATATTCCCCAGGATGACTTTGAAGCGAGAAAACGATCGGTGCATATAAGTAAGGAATAAATTTATACCCATTGATCAATGCGCGATACTCTTTTTCATTGACCCACTTTGCTGCAGCAACTTCTTCTTACTGCAAACAAAGTTCAGGGTTAGCGCCGGTCCATTGAACAAAATAGAGTTCATTCCAGCCTTCTTCAAATTTCACTGTTAAACGACTAGGGATTTTCTCTGAAGAAAGTGTCATCCCTAACTCTTCTAATAGTTCCCTTTCTGCCGCTTGATAACAGCTTTCACCAGCTTTGACGGTCCCGCCAGCAGGATAATCCCAATAACTAGGCCAGCCTTTTTTTGTGGATTGTCGTTTTTGAATCAGTAATTCTCCGGCTTCATTAAACAATAAAACAGACACCACAACTCGGTAGCCGTCATTAGGGACTGGCGTATCCCGCAACATCGTCGCAGCTGTTGGCTGCTTTTGTGCATCGTAAACCGTCAGTTGTTCCATCAATCGATCCTTTCTTCCATAAAATAAAACTGGAAAAGCAACTCTTCGAGCTGTGGTTATCCATGAGAATATTTACTCTATCCATTATGAAAAAAAATTGTAGCATAGCAAGGGAGAACACCTTCCCCTGCAAATGCTACAATCTTGCTGATTCCTCAAGATCACTCTTTTTTTATGTCACTGTTTCCTATCACAGCAATGGGACTAACGAATTTCTACTTGTAGTGATTCTTCTAGCACACGTGTGATCTTCGACATTGCTTGATTGATTTCTTCATCTGTCAATGTCGCTTCAGGATTAGCAAAAGTCAATCGATAGGCCATTGATTTTTTATTGCTATCGATGTTCTTTCCTTGGTACACATCAAATAGATGAATGTCCGTCAAGAAACGGCCTGCTGCTTGTTCAATGGTTTGCAGGATTGTTTGGTTCGACGTCTTCTCATCCACCAACAGTGCAATATCCCGGTTAACTGATGGGAATTTCGAAACTGCTTGATAAATGAGCGCTGCATTTTCAGTTGCTAACAAACGATCCAAGTCCAATTCAGCAACATATGTCTCAGTCAGATCATAAGCTTTTGCTGTACTTGGATGGACTTGCCCTAGGTAACCGATCACTTCATCCTGTAAGAGGATAGCAGCGGCTCTGCCTGGATGAAGTTCTTTGATTGCTGTTGTCTTTTCATAAGTAATCTGATCCGTAAGAGAAAGACTTGCAAACAAGTTTTCCAAGATCCCTTTAATATGATAGAAATCGACTTTTTGTTCAGCTTCTTGCCAATCTTTTTCGGTGATGGCGCCAGTGATGGCTAGTCCTAGATGATTATTTTCTGTTGGTAGCTCCCGAGGGTCATCACTTGTTTTGTAAAAGACGCGCCCCACTTCGTACAACGCAACATTGGCATTTTTGCGGGCCAAGTTATAGGCAATGTCGTCCAGCAGTCCTGAAAGTAGATTCATTCTTAAGACACCACGCTCTTCTGTCATTGGCCAATCCAGACGGGTAACCTGACTCTCTAACCAACAAAATTGACGGGCTTTTTCTTCGGTTGTCAATGCATAGCTGATAGCTTCACTCACACCATTTCCTTCTAGGAGTGTTCGTACTTTGCGAGTCAAGCGTTGTTCTTTGGTTAAGCTCCCCGCAACTGTCTCACCACTTGGAAGTGTCGATGGCAGACGGTCATAGCCATAGATACGGGCGACTTCTTCAATGATGTCAGCTTCGATCTGAATATCCCAACGTCTAGGTGGGACCACAACTTGATAGGTACCTTCATTTTCTTGGTAGCCAAAACCTAAGGCGTCAAAAATCTCATTGGCTTCGCCAATCGTGATTTGTGTTCCTAAGTAGCGATTGATCCGATCTAATGTGATCGTGACTTGAACATCCTTAGGGGTCACTTCAGCGCCTTTGACAGCACCTTGTAGAACTGTACCGCCAGCTAGCTCCGCAATCATAGCAGCGGCTGCATCACAAGCCTCCGCGATCGCAGCCTGATTGATGCCTTTTTCGAAACGGGAAGATGACTCACTGCGCAAATTGAATTTTTTAGACGTCAAACGAATCGCTAGTGGGTCAAACAAGGCGGCTTCTAAAGCAACAGTTGTGGTATCTTGTGTGATTTCTGAATCTAACCCACCCATGACACCAGCTAAAGCGACTGGTTCTTTTCCATTAGTGATCACAATGTTCTTATCATCTAGCGTTCGTGTCTCTCCGTCCAAAGTGACCAACGTTTCTTGCGGTTTGCCACGGCGAACGACGATTTCTTGGCTGCCCAATTTTTGATAATCGAATGCATGAAGGGGTTGTCCAAACAGCAGCAAAATATAGTTGGTAATATCAACGACATTGTTGATTGGTCGAATGCCTTCATTCATCAAACGGTTTTGCAACCATTGCGGACTTGGTGCAATCGTTACGTTTTCAATGATCCGAATTTGATAGGCTGGCGCATCCTTTTGATTTTCTACGCTGACTTTGATCTTGTCTGCGGCTTTCACAGCACTTTCATTCAGTTGAATGGTCTCAAATTTTGGTGTTTGTCGATAAATAGCTCCTACCTCGTAAGCGACCCCCCGCATACTTAAGGCATCGGCCCGGTTTGGAGTGATCGACAACTCGATGATGGCATCATCCATATCGAGATAGAGAAAGACTTCCTTCCCCACTTCGGCATCGGTAGGCAAGTAATAAATACCCTCCGCATATTCTTTAGGGATCACACTATCAGAATAGCCTAATTCCTGCAGCGAACAGATCATCCCATTGGATTGTTGTCCGCGCATCTTGCCTTTCTTGATTTTGACATTGCCCGCGATCCGTGAACCTGGGAGTGCCACAATCACTTTGATGCCGCTTTTGATATTCGGCGCACCGCAAACGATTTGTGATAATTCAGATTCACCGATATCTACTTGGCAGATCGATAAGTGATCTGAATCTGGATGTGGCACACATTCTTTGACTTCCCCAACAACGATTTTCTTCAATCCCGCTGCTGGCACTTCGATTCCTTCGACTTCGATCCCTGTGACTGACATTTTATCTGCCAGCTCGTTTGGTGAGATCTCAGAAAGGTCAAGATAGTCATTTAACCATTTGTAAGATACTAACATATTTATTCCCCCTTGAACTGACTGATGAAACGTACATCATTTTGATAGAAATTCCGAATGTCGTTGACGCCATAGCGCAACATCGCAACCCGGTCAGGTCCTAAACCAAATGCAAAACCTGAGTATTCTTTGGGATCGATCCCGGACATTTCCAATACATTCGGATGTACCATTCCAGCGCCTAAAATCTCGATCCAACCGGTGTGTTTGCAGACATTACAGCCGGCTCCCCCACATTTGAAACAGCTGACATCTACTTCTACTGAAGGCTCTGTAAATGGGAAGTAGCTTGGACGCAAACGAATGCTGCGATCAGCCCCGAACATTTTTTGCATCATGACTTCTAGTGTCCCTTTAAGATCACCCATCGTCACATTCTTATCGATTACCAGTCCTTCGATCTGATGGAACTGGTGACTGTGAGTCGCGTCGTCGGTGTCTCTCCGGAATACTTTTCCTGGTGAAATCATTCGCAATGGCCCTTTGCTGAAATCATGTTTTTCCATGGTACGAGCTTGCACCGGTGAGGTGTGTGTCCGAATCAAGACTTCATCTGAAATATAAAAAGTATCTTGCATGTCTCTTGCTGGATGGTCTTTTGGCAAGTTCATTCGTTCAAAATTGTAGTGATCTTTTTCGACTTCGAATCCTTCAACCACTTGATAGCCCATCCCCACAAAAATATCTTCGATTTCTTCCATGATTTGCGTCAAGACATGACGGGTTCCTTGTGGCATCTGCTTGCCAGGCAACGTCACATCAATCGATTCTTCAGCCAATGCCTTTTCTAGTGCGGCTGCTTCTAATGAAGTTTTTGCTTCCTCAATCGCTTGTGTAATCGCATCCCGGATCTCATTGGCATAGCTGCCGACTTTTGGACGCTCTTCTGCTGACAACTCTTTCATTCCCCGCAAAACTTCCGTGATGGGTCCCTTTTTACCAAGGACATCCACACGAATTTGATTCAATTCATTGATTGAACGGCTTTCTTTGATCTTTGAAAGCGTTACTTCTTTCAATGACTCTAGTTTCTCTTGTAAAGACATGTTTTTCCTCCTTATTCTTTGTGAATAGCTGATAAGTCAAGACGAAAAAAAGACCCCGTTCCTAAAAAAGGAACGACGTCTCGTGTTACCATCCTCATTCGTGGACAAAGTCCACGCACTCACTTCTACTAACGACAGTAGGACTGCCGACTGATTCTTGTTCAGTAAGCTCCAGAAATGAAATTCATTTTTCGAATACAGAACTTGCTTTCAGTCTATGACAAGTCTCCCTTTCCTGTTTCAGCCAAACTACTAGTTTCCATCAACGCTTTTTAACTATTCGATTGACCTTAGTGTACCTAATTATTTGCCAGAAATCAACTGCATTCTTCTTCTCTGACCCAAGTTTCTGCCCAGCGCTTCACACTCATCATACTTTTTTCAAGTGCGACCCCTCTTGGTGTTAAACAGTAAAGATTGTCTTCTTTGCAGACGATTTCTTCACGTTCTAATTCTTTCAAGCGCTCCACCAATACCCGATCGCTCACTTGGGGGATTTTTTTGGCAAGATCCACAAACCGTTGTTTGCCATCTTCAAGAAGCACATCAATGATCAAGCCATTCCACTTTTTCCCTAGAATCGAAAAAGCTTTTTCAAATTTAGGACAAAGGGCGTAATCTGTTTCCACTTTTATCATTTTCTATCACCTCTTTGCATCATTATAGCACATCGCTTACGAATTGTAAGGAATCCCGTTCGAGGGCCTACCATTCGATTATTTTCTTAGCGGCTAGTAAAACCAGATATGTCTCAGTCACAGGTTTCTGCAAAGCTTGTTCTAACGCTTGGCAATACAGTTTTAGCTGTCCATAATACCGATCCCGCATGCGCTTTTCAATCTGTGCTTCACTGCCAAATACAGCATCCGTCTTAAAATCATACAAAATGATTCGATCTGGCAACTCCACATAGCCATCAATAATCCCGTGGATCAATAATTCGGCATCTGGTTCATCAAATCCTTCAAAAATAGTGGCAGCTTCTTTTAGCATTGAAAATGGCTGCTCCCGTTTTACCTGTGTTGCATACTTGATCAAAGTTTGCCCCACGGCTGTTTGATAGAACCACACGATGCTCCCTTGATCAATTTTGTCGGCAACATCTTTTGTAAAGAGCTGACGTTCAACCAATTCATCGATAAAAGCTGCTAAGGATGCTTCCGTCGGTACTTCAGTCAGCGGCAGCATTTGCATAACTAGATGCGTAGCACTCCCGATCGAAGCAGCTTGCGGTTTTTGTTCTTGTAAAAAACGCGGTTTAGCTAATTCAGTCTCAACATAACGAAAGCGCTGAGGTGCCAATTTTTGATCCGCGGAATGCCATTCCAGTAAAGTAATATCTTGATCGTCCGGATCATTATATAGACGTTTTAACTCTGAGACCGACTGATAGCTAGTGGTTTGAGTCGCTTTGCTGTAAGGATACTGATAGTCTAAACGGTTCAGCAATCTTTCTGGGGCTGTAGTACTTGGTGTCGGAGCCACAACTGCCTCTGTTGGCGGCTGCACCTGCAATTGCTGATCAATCTGATCCTGATTCCACCAATGGATCTGGAATCTTGCAGGATGATGGATCGTCATTTTTCGTTCACTGGCATCAGTAAAAACCTGCTCCATCTCTGGATGACGAATCAATGTCAAACCGACCCAATCCATTAGACTGCCTCTTGCAACTAAACGTAAAGCCGGGTCAAGGACTGTCTGACTTTGTGTCAACCCCGCTTGCCAAGCTTTAAAGGCTGCCTGCCGATCCTTATAAGAACCAACTAAATACAGTTTCTGCTCGGCCCGTGTCAATGCTACGTATAGTTTACGCATTTCTTCAGAGAGGGCTTTTTTCAAACGAACTTGTTTGATGGCTTGAAAAGGAATCGTTTCATATTTGATATTTTCCGAAGCATCGATATATTGGATACCTGCGCCAAGTTGTTCTTCAAAAATATAACGCTTTTGAAAGTCTTGGTAATTGAAGAATTTCGTTGTATCCAATAAGAAAACAACGGGAAACTCCAATCCTTTACTAGCATGGACAGTCATGACCCGCACAGCATTTTCAGCTGGCGTCGCCAACGGTTCTGCCAAATCTTTATCTTTTTCTTGCATTTTTTCAATAAACCGGATGAATTGATACAATCCTCGGAAACTGCTTTTCTCATATTTCTCTGCTCGGTGGATCAATGCAATCAAATTGGCATAGCGCTGTTGCCCTGCTGGCAAGCCAACCACGTAATCCAAGTAAGCCGTTGTATCATAAATATCCCATAATAAATCTGGGATCGGCAGTCTGCGAGCTGC
Source organism: Enterococcus sp. 125944 (assembly GCF_051909435.1). Classification (NCBI taxonomy): domain Bacteria; kingdom Bacillati; phylum Bacillota; class Bacilli; order Lactobacillales; family Enterococcaceae; genus Enterococcus; species Enterococcus sp. 125944. The sequence goes on from NZ_JBQASY010000003.1 coordinate 177,611, forward strand.
TTCCCGCCAACGATTCAATTCGCTTAAAAAATCATCCACTCGTTTGCTTAAAGCGGAAACAGTCCCCTTTTGGTTGTCTTGATAAGTCAAGACCGCTTTGTAAAACTCACTGGTACGATCCGCTAGCCGAATCTCTGCTAGTTCGTCTTCCGTTAGCCCTACCATGGGTGAACGGAGAACAGCCACTAATGGAATGTCCTGATAAGGATTATCAATGATTTGCAACAATGCGATCATTGTTTGGATCTCTGTTGCTTGAAAATAGTTCTGTGCATCATTGACTTCCAGAGGAATCCCGAATTTTTTGAAAACATCTAAGATGACCAAATTATTTTTGCGGGTAGGAGTCAGTAAAACGATATCCTGATAAGTGACTGGACGTTCTTCCCGTCTTTTTTTATCATAGATCATAAATTGGGATTGGATCAGTTCTTGAATTTTGATTGCGGTGACGTGAAGTTCTCCTTCCGTTTTGTCTTCAATCAAATTCGTAGTACTTTCAGCTTCTTTTTCATAGAGCAAAAGTTCCGGAATGAATGCGTCGCTTTCAGGAAAACTCGGAAATCCCGGAACTAAAGCCGCTGCGTCATCATAAGGGATCTGTCCAACTTGTTCGTCCATCAATTGTTGAAAAACCAAGTTCGTAAAATCAAGCACTTCGCGGCGCGAACGGAAATTTTCTGCTAAAACGATTCTTCGTCCCCCGTTTTGATGTTCAAATGCCAAATATTTTTCTATAAACAAAGTGGGGTCTGCTAAGCGAAATGAATAGATCGATTGTTTGACATCCCCTACCATGAACATGTTTCCATGGTCTCCTGAAACTTGCCGAACCCAATACAGAATCGCTTCTTGCAGTCGATTGATATCCTGATACTCATCCACGAGCACTTCTTCAAATTTATCGCGGTAATAAACAGAAGCATCGCTGCCTGTGCCATCACCCAATAAGATTTTCAACGTGAAATGTTCTAAATCATTGAAATCCAACAACCCTTTTGCTAGCTTGCGGGCTTGAAAAGCAGTCAAAAACTCTTTGGTCATCTCTGCCATAGTCGCAACGATCGGTTCAGATAGTTGCAGCATTTGCAGCATGTCTGCTGGTGGATAAGGAAAATATCCCTTGAGTTGTTCTAATAGTTTTTTGGCATCATCCCGCAACGGTTTGATTTCCTGTGAAAGTTCTTTTTGTTCTTCTTTCCGATAGCTTGGGTAGCGATCAAAGGTCAAATGAGTCAAGCGATCATATAAGACGGATAGATCGTCTGTTGCCAGAACTCGTTGAATTTCTTGGACTTGAGAAATCTCTGCATGAACGAGTGCTGCTGCTTTTTCCATTAATGGTGACTGATCTGCAAATTGTTTGGCCGCTGCCAGCAAATGCTCTGCCGTTGCGGCAATTTCTACCAACGTCGGTTTGATTTGAGCCTGATAGAGGTGATTCTCCCCTAAATTGTCCGCGGCTTCATAATTTACCGCTAAGCCGTCCAGCCACTTTTCTGGATCAGGGTTGGCGCGGGCAAAATCATAGAGTGACAAAATCAAATCACCAACCGTCTCATCGGAACGATCACTGGCGAAGTTTTCGGTTAATCGAAAGAAGGCTTCATCATTTGCTTCGTAGTGTGCATCTCGTAATTGTGTCCAGATTTCCTCTTTCAGCAGCAAAATCTCCGTTTCATCTGTCAGCATCCGAAATCCAGGATCCAAATCGATCAGATAATAAAAACGCCGAATGACCGTTAAACAAAAGGCATGTAGTGTTGAGATACTTGCGGTAGGTAATAATTGCAACTGCCGAACGAAATGTTGTCTTTTTTGCTCTTGGCTTTCTTGATTAATGGCCGTTTGCAGAGCTACTTGGATCCGTTCTTTCATTTCTCTTGCTGCTGCTTCGGTAAAGGTCACGATCAGCAATTCGTCGATCTGACTTCCTGCTTTTAATTTCTCGATCACACGTCGCACAAGGACGGTGGTCTTTCCTGATCCAGCTGAGGCAGAAACAAGGAGATTGTCTCCTTTATCAAAGATCGCTTGCCACTGAGTATCAGTAAATGTTTCATTTTGTGGTTTTAGAGGGATCTTAGTCATTCTCTTCCTCCTTTAATCGCTGTAAAACCTCTTCTTTCGATAAATTCTCTAGACGATGATAATTATTTTCTTGCAGCATCACATCGAAATCGCAAATACTGCGAAATGGGCAAAACTCACAGGCGCGCTTTTTGTCTTTCAGCTTATAAGACGGATTCAAGGCAATTTCGCCACTGAGAAGTTTCTCCGCACCTTGCTGCATATTTTTGCGGTTGTGCTGCCTCAACAAGCGAATCTCTTCTTCAGTGTAAAACTTGTTTTTGGCTTGTGGTGTCTTTTGGTACGTCCCGCTTTTGTCTTTGCGAATCGGAAAAACTGCCGAATTGCTGCTGTCTGACAATTCATGATCCAAAAGTGGAAACAATGAGGGTTCATCCAGAAACAACCCATCATATTTGAATTGCTTCAACCGTTCCTCTTCAGAGGATTTTTGACCATCTAAGACTGGATCATGGACATGTAAATAATAAGCCCCAGCCGGGCGCACATTTTCTGTACCAACTAGCTGCACAGCATCATTCAGCGCAACGTCTAAATAAGTGATCAACTGCATTGCTAAGCCATAGTAAGCTTCTGTCAAATCAAATTCACGACTGCTTGATTTGTAATCTACGACTGAAAGCCACTGCTCTTCTTCGGTTTTTGCTGCATCTACCCGATCGATTTTTCCTCGCACATGCAGTTTGCCCCCACTGCTTAAAGGCAGCCCGATGCCATTGATCCCTTGAGCGCCAGCGATCTGTCCAAACAGTACTTCGGTTTTTTGAGGTGAGAAGTGCATTTTTTGTCCTTGCTTCGTTAATGCCCAAGCTACTCGCTGAATCGTCTTACCTAGTTGATAACGAATAAAATTCATTCTGGCCGAACTGGACAATAATGTATAGCGGACTTCTCCAAAAATCTCTTGCAACACTTTTTCAACAAATTGGAGCCGTTGATCCATGGTCAGCTGCGTCAATGAGATGTTCTCACTGATCAATACTTTGACAAAGCGATCGAGTGCATCATGGAAAAATTCACCAGTCATCGCTGAGTTAAGTCCATAGATTTCCCGCTCTTTCAAGCGTAGTCCATAACTGACAAAATATTTGTATTCACACTGGTAGAATGTCTCCAGTTGCGAGATCGAACTGTAGATGGATGGCCCATATAAAGCAACGGCTTTATCTTGAGACAACGGGACTGGAATGTTTTGATGGGTCTGGCTTTCAAATACTCTAAGGGCTAATTGCTTTTCAGGCGAATGCAATAAAGCCTGTTTGAACCGTTGCCACTGTGCCGGCAAATTCTGTCGTTCTTTTCTTGCCTGCTGACTTAGATTATTCAACTGATAGATTAATCCCCGATACGTGCCGACGTAGGCTTCTGGATCACTGGTTAAAGATAAGATGCCCCGGTCTTGTAAAGAAACATCTAACCATTCAAGCAGACGAGCCAGATATGGGGACAATTTGATATTTTGCTGGGTATCAAAATTGCATGCATAAGACAAATAGAGTTTATCCGTGGAAGACAATAAGATCGCATAAAAAAGAAACGGCTCTTTGGCGCTACTTTCGATAATCGTATCGCGTAGATATTTTTCTCCCGCAAACAATTGATTGAGATGTTGTCTTTCTTCGTTAGTCAACAATGTTTTATTTTCGATCCTTCTTGGCAACACCGTCTCATTCAATCCTGGTACGAAAGTGATTTTTGCTTGCCGAGGTCGTACTAGATCAAAACGATTAATATTGACTTGATCGATTGCTGTCGGAATTTTCCCGAAAGTCAGATTCTCCAAACCCGTCATCAATACTTCTTCAAAGAGTGACTGTTCGAAAGGATCATCGCCATAAATAGCCACAAATTCATCTAAAAGATCGATCAAAGCTTGCCATGTTTGTTCATGGTTGCGAGCTTGCTCTAGTTTTCCTTGTGAGATTGCTTGATCTCGCCAATGAATCAATTGCTGTTCAACACCTGCTGAAAGTAAAAATTGGTATAAAGCACCTGCAGCTTCCCGGTTTGTCTTTGTCTCTTGAATGTTTTTCAAGGAGCCAAAAATATCTTGACGGAAATAGCGGCGCAATTGATTCGTATAATCTGTCAATTCAGCGATGCCAGATGCGTTTTCTCCTGTCAATGTATAGTCTACTAAGAGCCAGTCTCTCTCACGGGTCCAATCTTTTCCTTGGAAGTTATGAGCCAGTGCTTGGTTTTCTGTAATGTCTACTAATTGTCGAAATGCATCCCGGGCAGCCAGCCAGTCTTCTTGTTGTTGGAATGCTGGTGGCAAATAAAGTTCCGTACGCAACAGTCGAAAAATGTCATTTAAACGAAAGCCATAATCTGCACAAGCAAAGAAGGCATTCAAGAATTCAACGAGCGGATGCTGAGCCATGAGTTGCTCTTCGTCAATATAAAACGGAATCTCATATTCTTTAAAAATCGTTGGAATATATTGATGGTAGATCTCTGGTTGCAGTGTCAAGACTTGAATGTCTCGATAACGCAGTTTTGCTCCTTTTTGCTCGCTGATCAATGCGCGGATTTTCGCAGCCATCTGCCGGACTTCTTCTTCAGGATTGCCAACTTTCCACATTTCTAGATACGGTGAAACTGGTTGCTGCTGCTGATAATGGAGCTGATTCTGGGTTTTACGCCAAAAGGATTCCACTTCATTGTATGCGGCAGCTTTCTCTAGTGTCACTTGCTGTGCTTCAGAAGGTGAAAGCTTTTGATCCAAATAAATGGCGACATTTTCCGTTCTAGCGTCAAGAAATAATTGATGGTAACTGCGGCCCGATTCATAGAACAAATCTAATGGTGAAGGTAATTCTTGGGGATATCCATGATCTAAAAGCAAATCGACAACGACGTGCCCTTGTTTCATCAATTCTTTTAATACACTCTGTTCTTGAGTTGAAAATGCTGAAAAACCACTGATGATAAATAATGATTCCGAAAGATCAGGCCGATCGTTCATTAATTCATTGGGTTTAGACCCTTGCTGCAGATAACGTGTTAGTAGTGCCAGCGGTTGTTCCACTTGCAGTTCCCGGGTCACCATTTCTAATTCGAAACGCTGAAAGATCAATGCGAGTTCGGAAAACTTTAACGCATCCTCTCCGTTGCTCCTATTCATCGTTCCACCGAGATGCAGATCTTCGGTTGCGATATTACTTGTCTGCATTTCTTGATAAAGAGACAACAGTTGTTGAATAAACCCAGGTTTATTGATTTCTCCTCGAAAAAGAATCAACTCCTCTTCCAAATCGAGAAGTATTTTGCGAAGGATCATGGTTGCACCGGTATCTGTAATGGCCGTTTTTGACAACCAGCCAGTTTGTTGAAGATAGAACCAGGCCAGACGGTGAAAACTATAGACTTGAGCTCGAATCGAGGCAAAATCTCCAGTGCCTTGTTTTAGCGCCTGCAGAATCTCTCTTTCTCGTTCAAACTTATTGTAGTTAGGGACAAGAAAAAAGACTTCTGTTTGTGGCTTTTCCAACCAAGCGTTAGCTGCGTCCAAAATCGCTTGTTCGTGATCGCAGCGTCCATCGCCTAGTATAAATCGTAAACTCATACGAAGACTCCTTTACTTTTATCGTCGCTTCTATCGTAAGTAAAGATCAACTCCTGCATCTACCAAACCTGCGCATGAAAAATAACAGTTTTGATGCTCTCTATTGATCCGTTGACAATTTTTCTTTCATTGTCTTCATAACAAATAGTATAACAAATTTTCTTTTAAAAAAAAGCTCTGAGCGAGTCGGACTTCCGCTTACTCAGAGTGTTGATTCGGAATGCTTCCGAAATCTTTAAGGGGCCAAAAAATAAATTTGACATCTCCTAATACGGCTGACTGATCAATCAAACCAATGGTCCGGCTGTCTTTAGAGATTCGGCGATTGTCCCCTAACACCAACAATTTTCCTTCTGGAATTTGTTCAACACCGAAATCAGCCATCGTAAAGTCAGAAGTCAGTGGATAACCATCGGTTAATTTTGAACGAAAAGCAGAAAGATAAGGCTCTTCATATGCTGCCCCATTGATGAATAAAGTGTCTTCACGGTATTCCACCACATCACCAGGTAATCCGATCACACGCTTAATGTAGTTTTTTCCCACCTCATCAGGGGCTTCAAATGTGATGATATCAAACCGGCTGATTTGGGTGTTTTTCATAGCGATCACACGCTCCCCATCATGCAATGTTGGATCCATAGAATCTCCTTTAACGATCACAGGGGTGAAGACGTATTGTCGCAACGAAAACAGTAACAGCCCAAACAGAGCAACGAACAAAACGGTTTTGAGGACCTCTTTTATTTGTACCAACAGCATCGTCCTCCTTTGTATGTAAACCTATTCAATTAAAACAATAAAGTTGATACTCAATTCTACCATATTCCCTTTATTTAAGGGTAAGACCCTGTTCTTCTTAAACAAAAAATAGCAAAACGTTCGGTCAAAAACCTAGCTTGCTTCCTGTATTCGGCGTACTCGAATTTTGCCAAAAAAATCAACTGGATAGTCCCTTAAATTAAAAAATTGACCGGGTCTCTTTGCTTTTGCAGTCAAAGGGGCCCGGCCAATTGATTCTCTCAATTTATATGATCGCTTAAAGAAATTTAATGGCCTTTTGGCTCTTGATCAACTAGAATATCGATCGGTGTTCCTTCATTTAGATGCTCCGTCAAAAACAGGACCAATTCTTCCATTGGACGCTCGAATTTCAACAGTGGTCCTCGCATCCCTCTTCGGAAGAAATTCATTTTGATCCATTGGTCCTTGCTCTCCTGATACAGTACCACCCGATCCACTTCCTGATACAAGATCCCGCGAATATTTAGTGGATGAATAATGAATCGATCTTCAGCTAACCCTCTGCTATCAAAAACAAAACTTAAGAAAAGCAATCCAGATACGACCCCTCGCAAGCGGTTCTCAAAGGTTTCTTCCATAAAAAACATTGCTATAATGACCACCAATGAAAAGAAAGCAATTGCTGCTTTTCCGCCTTTACGGCTGGCTGCAACAATTTGAATGTCTTTGCGGACGACAGCGAGAAACAAATACAAGACGACCGTGAACAGACACATTAAAAGCGTTAATACACTCATAGTTTTCTCCATTCTTTGTTGTTTCATCTATCTTACCAAATAATTTGCTGCTTCAAAAGCAGAATTATCCTACAACGCGTTTCTATTTTCTATTTTGAAAGAAATCCGCTACAATAGTAAAAAAAAGGAGGAACTGAACTTATGAATACTTTTTTCGAGAAAATCCATCGATACGATTTATTACGAGCGATTTTATTTTTGATTGCTGGATTGATTATTTTGATTGCTCCTCGCAGTGTCTTTAATACGATTGTCTATTTAGTTGCCGGATATGTTGCCTGCCTTGGGGTGATCAACCTCTATTCCAGTTACAAAGAAAAACGGCAAACCGGCTATGTGAATATGCAGATGACAACGGGGATCCTGCTTTTGATTGCCGCCGCAGCTATTCTCGTTTTTGCAAAGGGACTATTATCGATCGTACCATTCTTTTTGGGAATCATGATCACGATCAGTGGCTGTACGCGTTTGATGGCAAGCTTTAATCAAAAACGCAATGGCTTACCATTTATCACTGGTTTGCTTTTCAGTTTATTCGTGATTGTGGCAGGTATCATTCTTGTTTTCAATCCGTTTCAAACGTGGCTTTTGTTCTTCCAAATTTTTGGCGGAGTCTTGATTTTTATGGGGATCTCGGATTTAATCAATCATTTTCAAAGAAAACGTAGTTATTAAGATGAGAATGCGCTAAAAGAACAATTCTTTTGACATCTTCATGTAGACTTTTTGTTGCTTTGCTTTTACAATAGACTGTATCAACGAGAAATGATCAGTAAAAACGGAGCAAAAAACGCAGGAGGTACGACATGAAAAAAATCAAACAAGAAACAAAACATCCCAATGACGTCCCTGTGATTTTTTTGTATGACGATTTGGGAAATATCCAAAAAAAAATTTCAATCAACGAATGGCGGGATTTAAAAGCAAATTCCCAAAAAATCGAAGAATTTGAAATCAAGTTATACCGTGAAGCGATCACTTATTATACGCAAGAAGCGTATATGCAGGCAGCAGATCTATTGAAGTTTTTGATCAGCCAGACGGACTACACCCATTATGAATATGTGGAACGCTTAGCCAATATCTATCGAATCCAAAAGGACTTGATGCAAGAAAAACAATTGTTGCTAGCGGCTCGTTCTTCTATCAGGAACCTCGAGTTTTCAGAAGGCATCATCAAACGAATCGATCAGCGCTTAGCAAAAATCGACCAATTTCCTCGCTCTTCTGCAGCGTACAATCAATGACATTGTTTAATAAAAAAGCGAACGCTTATGCTGGATGGCCATTAAATCAGCATAAGCGTTTTTTGATTATTTTTTTGATGTATGGGCGACTGTCTCACTCATTGGTGCAAGCATGCGCAAGCTGTTGAATAAAACGAGTAATGTACTGCCTTCATGAGCAAAGACGCCTAACCCAATATTCATTTTGCCTAGCAAATTTAATACGATCAGTAATGCCACAATAAACATAGAGAAGAAAATATTTTGCCAAATAATCCGATCTAGTTTTTTTGCGGTCTTTAGTGCGTAGGTAAAGCGTGTTAGATCATTTTTCATGATCACCGCATCCCCCACTTCAATTGCAACATCCGATCCTTCCCCCATAGCAAAACCGATATCGGCCTGTACCAATGCAGGCGCATCATTGATACCATCTCCAACCATGACTGTCTGACCGTATTCATTTTGCAACTGCTGGATAATCTGAGCCTTATTTTCTGGCAGAACATTTGCAGCAACTTGATCTACTCCAAGCTGATCACCAATCGCTTGTCCAGCTGCTTGACTGTCTCCTGTGATCATGACTGTTCGAATACCAGATTGCTGCAGTTCATCTATGACCGCTTTAGATTGAGGATTCGGTAAGTCCATCAATGCGATCAGTCCAACTGGCTGATCATCCACCGAAAAAACAACCACCGTTTTGCCTGATTGTTCCAGGGTTTCTCGTTGCTCAGCAAATGATGAATGCGCAAACGTCGCCGCTGGCTTGCCAATTCGATAGGTTTTTCCCTCAACTACAGCCGTCAGACCGGAACCAATTTGGTTGTTAACGGAAAGTTCTAATGGTTGTGCCTTTTCTTGTTTCTCAAAATGCTCTACGATGGCAGCCGCTAATGGGTGATTTGCTTGCTTTTCCATGGCCAAGATCAGCGATACCCACTCTTGACGGTGCGCTTCAGTTGTTTCTTCAGCAAAGAAAACATCGGTCACTTGTGGTTGACCAATCGTTAATGTGCCAGTTTTGTCAAAGGCGGCTACTTTTGTTTGTCCCATATTTGCAAGATAAGAACTGCCTTTAAATAAGATGCCCCGTTTTGCTAAGTTTGAGATAGCAGACAAGCTAGCAGGTACTGCACTAGCGGCTAATGCACAGGGCGAAGCAGAGATCATCATCACTAGCCCCCGGTAAAAACTGGTTGACCAATCCCAACCCAAAAGAAAGGGTGCTGTCAAAATAAATAAGGGTACCAAAATCAAGACCGTTGTCACATAAAGCGGCTCGATTTTTTTGATGCGGGTTTCTGTTTTTGATTGATTGTTTTGTGCCGATTCCACAACAGAGAGTATTTTAGCAAAAACTGTCTCACTGCTGTCTTTTGTCACTTCCATCATAAAAGTGCCGTTACCGTTGATCGTACTTCCGAAAACTTCATCCCCTACAGTTTTTTCACGGGGAACACTTTCACCGTTGATGGAGGCTTCGTTGATGCTGCTGATTCCCGAGAGAATTTTACCGTCTGTTGCGATTTGGTCCCCTGGTAAAACTTGCAGCCTATCCCCTTTTTTGACTTGCTCTGCTGCAATTTTCTCAATGCTGCCATCTGCCTTAACCAGACGGGCTTCTGTCGGATTCAACTTCAAGAGGTTCGTGATTTCTTTGCGGCTTTGGCCCTCTGCATACTCTTCCAAAAAGTGAGCCCCGGCAAAAATCAGAATCAGCAAGGCAGCTTCATTGAAGTTGCCGATCAATACTGAACCAAAGGCAGCCAATGTCATTAATAAATGAACATTCGGTTTAAAGTGTCTGCTTTTGCGGGTATCTTTGATGGTGTCTTCGATCCCTTCCCAAATAATATGATACCCTGCTAAAAGAATAGCGGCAGTGTATAAAAAATCTTTAACGACCAATTGCGGTACCAATAAAGCAGCAATAAAAAGAATAACTCCTACTAAATAATTGCGTAACGAGGCGTTGCCATGGGAATGGCTTGCCTCTGCTGCATGGGTGTGTGGTGTTGAATGATTGCAAGAGTGGGTAGACATAAGAAAAGCCTCCTTCAAAGTTAGTGCATCATTTGCTTACAAATGAATATATGTTCATATCTACATTTTTATTATATATGAACGTGAATTCATGTGTCAAGCATCAATTACTACTTTTGTCAGCGATCCCATCATTGCACACCGATCCTTCGTTCTTGTCGCTCTTCAGGTGACAGGATCATTGTTTTTGTTTGCAAAAAAAGCCACAAAAAAAAGACAGGCCCTCTGTGCCTGTCTCTCACTACATCCTATTTTTGGTCGAATTTATCTTTGACATCTTGTGCCATTGACTCAGATTTGTCTTTAAGATCTGCAATGATTTCTTTAGAATGCCCTGCTGCTTGATCAACAAAGCCTTCTGCTTTTTTTGTCGGATCATCCGTGATATCGCCTGCTGCCTCTTTGGCTTTACCAGCCACCTTGTCTGGAGTTCCAACCCCAATGGCAGAGGTCACAGAATTTTTCAAGTCCATTAGTACTTCTTTAGAAGCACCGACAACTTGATCCAATGTTCCTTCTGCTTGCATTTTTTCGTTGCCAACGACATTTCCCGCAACTTCTTTTGCTTTGCCTTTAACAGAATCTTTGTTGACAGTCATCTTCTGCATTTTATTATAAACTGCCAGACCAAAAGCCGCGCCAATCAAACCTACTACGAATCCAGATTTTTTCATATGTGTCTCCTCCAATTCTTTTATAGTTATTATTTTAACAGAAATCTGCTGAAATGCCTGTTTTCAAGCTTGCAGTCCTCGTTCTTTTACAGGTGCCATTTCCTCTAGAAGAACGTATTTCTGCTTAACTCCCTTTCTCTAAGCTACTTCAAACAAAAAGTTGCCTTTTTTAAACGTTAAGAAATGATATGTTTTCGCACGCTTTCTCTTTAAGTGCCATCAAAAATCCTTGTTTATTCGTGTGCTTCTTATTTATTCATTCTTTGTGTTCATTCCTTTTGTCTCGCCGTTTCAGATCTCTTTATTCTGTCTTTTTTTCTGTATCTTTTTTTCTGTGTCTTTTTTCTGTAAAAACTTTCTGCCATTCAATCGTGTAGTGATTCCTCTTCACCAGTTGTTTTATTCCGTGATTTGCGTTGCTAGGTGTTTTTCCAGAATTGCCTTTCCTAGATAAATCGGGTAACATAGAAAAGAAGAATATTCGAGAATTTATTTTTCTCAGAAAGGATCGAATAATGAATGAAACACATGTAGGATTGTTAGTCAACAGTCGTGTTTTTCAAGAAACTCCGATGATGCTGACTGGAATCCAATTATTAGAAGACCATAAAATCATCAACTGTATTATTAAAGACCGTTACCTTTCTAGTTACGTTTTACGCTTACCTCTCAACAAGTACCAGCTAGAAGTCGAAGGCAAATGGAACAAACGTGAACAGTTAGTGATCAAACATATGAAAATCAAAAATATCGATGAATACATCAAAATTGTGGGAACCCCAGAATAAACGAACGGATCAATCCGCCAGCTTGGCGTTTGATCCGTTTTTGATTTTTCCTCTAAAATAAGTAGTCAGCTCGCCATCCGGGTAAACGTATCGATCAACTGTTGCTGCTCTTCTTTGATTCCGATCGCCATCGGTTTAATCAAAACCTTGATAGTTTTAGAAGGCGTCTGGATCAACACTTTTTTGTTCATGACACCAGTAATTTTCAATGTGGTGATCTCATGGATCAGCACGGTTTCCATGGCTTTTTGTTCAAAGTTCAAATCCAATTGAATCAAACTAATTTTTTCTTCATCAACGATTACGATATAATACTTTGGCAAAGGAATCGCCATTACTTTAGCTTCTTCAGCATAGCCAGCCAGTTTCCCATTGAATCTCGTCCGATATGCTTCTAGATCTTCTTTTTTTACGATCCACTTCATTGAAACCGCTCCCTTTCCAGTATAGGTTAAGAATACCCGATTTTGTAAGAGAACAACACAATTATGCTTGTAGCAGTATCTACAAGGAGAATCTTGCCAGATATCGATATAAAAACCAGTGTCATTGATCATTCTTTGAGACAGATCAATGACACTGGCAATGAATGCAATAAAGCGCTGAATCAGCAGATTGCACTAATGAATGAGCTTTTTAGCTGGATAATAACGGTGAAAAAGTCGTCGAAATATTGGCGCAAGTAGTCCATAAAAGAAGCCATTTCCAACAGCATGCAGCGTATCAAAACTTATTCCTTGCAGATAATAGCCCCAAAAGCTTGGTAAGCCTAGCAGATACACGCTGAGTAAGGAAACCACAAACCCATAAAGGAACCCTGCTAAAATACTAAAAATCACTTGCAAGATCAAGGAACGTTTAACGATGGGAACATGTCTTAATCCGCTCATCATGAGGATCACGACTGTATAACTTACTGCCTGAGTAATCGTCCAAATTCCCATCCCCATGTAAAAATTCGTAATCAAAAGGGATAGCAATGCGACGATCAGTCCTCTGACACAGCCTAAATAAAGAGCCACCAATAAGAAAATAGCGGTCATTGGTTGTACATTTGGCAGTGGTTGAAACAATGTACGCCCCACCACTGATGCTGCTACTAGCAAAGCAAGATAAGCAATCTCTTGCACGGAAAAAGACATTTTTGTCGGTTTAAAATTTCTCATAGGTAAAAACGACTCGATCCTTTTCGGTAAGAGATGTATCTTTTGCGCCGGTATTGACCATCTCGTCATTGATCGTATAGGTCCAATAATAACCAGCCGCTTCATCTTGCGCCAATCCTTCAATACTGGTGATCATGCCTTTGTCTTCCACTAAATCAAAATTTTCCTTCATTATCTCCATTAAAGAGGTTCCTTCTTTGAATGACACCGTTTTGGCTGGTATTTGTTCAGGCTGCGCATCTGTCTTGTTCACAAATGAGATCTCAGCCGTCTGTTGCTTAACCACCGAGCTAGCTGTAGCTTGATTGCTGCCAGTCGTTGTTGCCTGGGTAGTAGCTTCAGAACAGCCGCTCAACCCAATCCCTGCCAGCCACAGCAAACTAAAAATAACGATTCGTTTCATTTTCTTCACTCCTTCTTTCCTATTTTACTAAAAGTCACACAGAAAGCGAACTAATTTTTAGTCGAAAGTTGATTGTCAATTTGTCTTTTACTCGCTATACTATGTTCAATTATCAACAAAATAATCTGAAGATCGGAGTTTTGTCAATGACACGCAAATCAGCTTCTTGTACAACCATGCTGGTAGGCAAAAACGCATCACTCGATGGCTCGACCCTCATTGCTCGCAATGAAGATGCCGGGGAAGTGTCCCTACCACAAAAATTTGTCGTAATCCAACCTGAACAACAGCCTGCTACGTTCCATGCTGTTTTAAGCGGGTGCAGTATTCCTTTACCGAAAGATCCCCTAAGGTATACTTCTACGCCCGAGGCAGATGAATCTCAAGGAGTCTGGGCTGCTTCAGGAATCAACAGCGCCAATGTCGCCATGACCGCCACAGAAACGATCACTACCAATGCGAGAGTTTTAGCTATCGATCCTTTGGTAACAGAAGGCATTGGAGAAGCAGATTTTGTCAGTATCGTGCTGCCCTATATCCGTTCTGCTCGAGAAGGAGTCTTACGCTTAGGCGAGTTACTAGAAACTTATGGTACCTATGAGTCTAATGGTTTGGCTTTTGCCGATCGAGAAGAAATCTGGTATATGGAAACGATTGGCGGACATCATTGGGCAGCGATCCGAATTCCTGATGATGCTTATGTGATCGCCCCGAATCGAATGAATATCGCTACCTTCGATTTTGATTCCCAAGATACTTTATTTTCCGACGATTTACCTGATATGATTGTCAGCAATCACTTAAATCCAGATTTTGAAGGAATCAATTTACGTCATATTTTCGGCAGTGCAACAGAAAAAGATACTCGTTATAACAACCCTAGAGCTTGGTATATCCAAAAACAGTTCAGCGAAACCGCGTCGGATCCGCTTGACCAAGATCTACCTTTCATCTGTCTTCCGAAAAAGAAAATCAGCGTGATGGATGTAAAGTGGGCGTTGAGCAGTCATTTTCAAAATACCCCTTATGATCCGTACGGGAATGGAACGGCTAGTGAGAGAACTCGCTTTCGTTCGATTGCTCTCAATCGCAATCAGCAAGTGCATATTCTCCAAGTGCGCAGTCACGTACCTGATGAAATTGCAGGCGTTCACTGGCTAGCTTTTGGTCCCAATACCTTCAATGGAGTGGTCCCTTTTTACAGCAATGTGAATGAGACCCCGAAAGGTTATTGTGATACCACCACTACTTACGATCCGGGAAATAGCTATTGGTTGACTAAAACATTAGCACTGATCGGGGATCAAGACTATGATCTATACAGCGATCTAGCAGAACGGTTTGAACAAACAATCATGGCAAATTGTCTAGTGATTCAGCAGAAGATCGATCAGACAATCCCATTAACAAATCAGTTATTGGAAGAAGCCAACCGTGAAATGGCCCAGCTTTACTTATCACATGCCACTCAATTACTAGGAGAAATGGTGGAAAGAGGCAATACCAAAATGAAACTGCGTTTTTCTTTGACAGATTGATTCTCCTTTAACCGATTATTTACATGAAATTGACTAGAACTCAATATCTTGCCTGTATACTATAGCTACCAATTAATTTTCTTTTTGCTTTGCAGCACGGCTTTTTCTCTACTGTCGTGCTGCCCCCCTTCTGAAAATAATTGGAATCTACCTTGGAGGTATCGAAATGAATAAAGAAGAATTTCGCACAGTCACCAATGAGGTCGTACAAGGAATCGTCATCGTTAAGAATGACAATCAAAATGTCTGGATCATTCAAGACAAAGAAGGCTATTTCCACGTAGTAAGCAAAACGGCGTAAATCACTCACTGAATCTTATCAAAAAGAACCCGTGCTGCGAAAAGTTATCTTTTCGTTTACCACAGGTTCTTTTTAACTAGCAGTGTCTTTACTATGAAGAAGCAGATCAGCGGCAATAGTTCCCATTGACCCAAGCCATGCTAGTATTTTTGCATCAAGTTTTCAGTACCCTCTTGCCCATCACCATACACTGTCGATTGAATCGATGCAGTCGTATCGGCATGCTCTTTCCAATGCCCGAAAAAATACGTTCCGCATACTAAACTTGTTAGGAGTCCGATCCAGCCGTTGCTGAGCCATTCAACCAAAATCAGCAGTAAATAGATCAACTGCTGCGATTTTCTTGAAAGTTTCCGTAACAAGTACAGCCATTCTAGTAAAAAAACGACTAGCAGCACGGTCACAAAAGTTTTTCCTACAAACCACAATTCCCACAAGCTCATGGTCTTCCCACCTTTGGATTGTCCTAGCAGCTCTAACGAAATGCTGCAACTGACTCATTTAGTTCTTAGGAAGATCTTAGACGAGAAACCTTAAACTAACCTAAAAGTCGGCAATATTTTTCGGGGATGATTTCCATTGATCCAAAACAACTATTAATAACAGATCTTAGCCAATCATGACCGTTTCATCCGGGAATTTGTATCCGGCTTCTCGGCGGTTGGCTTTTGTCATCAATGAAAAAGCAACCGTCATGATGCCTACACGACCAATAAACATCAATAAGATGATCAATAATTTACCAAATACAGAAAGATACGGAGTCAATCCCATTGTTAATCCAACTGTTCCAAAAGCCGAAAAAACTTCAAAAGCAATGTATTCCAGTCCAAACTGAGAATTCCCCGGCATCGATTCTGTGATGGATAATAAGAAGATGGCAATAAAGCAAAGACTCAGTGTTAAGAAAAAGAGCGTGAACGCCCGCGAAACAGCCGCCTCTTTGATCGTTCTGCCAAAAACTTCAGCTCGTTTGCGCCCTTTCAACAAACTGCGAATCTTAATGATCAACACTGAGACCGTCGTGGTTTTCAGCCCTCCGGCAGTCGATCCAGAAGTACCGCCGATATACATGAGAATCATCGTCAACATTAACCCAGCCTGACTCATCTGGCCACCATAATCGATACTATAAAATCCAGCCGTTCGAGGGGTTACAGCCAGAAAAAATAACTGGAAAAAGCGACTAACAATGGAATCTCCTGATACGATACTGGAGTGATATTCGGTCACATAAAAACCAACCGTCCCTAAAATCAGCAAAACAATCATTGCCAACAAGGCAATACGGCTGTGCAACGAGCGTCTTTTTGAAGTAGCTAACAAGTCAAACCAGACCAGAAAGCCTAAGCCGCCGGCAATGATCAAAAGACTAATGACACCTAAAACAAAAGGATCCGACTGAAAAGAGACCAGACTATTCCCAAAAAGATCAAATCCAGCATTACAAAAGGAAGAAATGGCGTGAAAAATACTAAACCATAGGCCTTGCTGCCAACCAAAGCGTGGCACAAAAGACAGAGCCAACAGGCAGATACCTAAAAATTGAATCAAAAATGCGATGCGGATAATATACCAAGCCAATTGAAATTCGCCAGACATTCGGTCAAGATTGAGGGATTCTCTTAGAATCATCCGAGTGCTTAAATTGACCCTTTTTTTCGCTAAGATATAAAAGAAAACTGGGATCGACATAAAACCGATCCCCCCAATTTCGATCAAGATCAAAAGAATCGCTTGTCCGCCCATATTATACTGTTCAGAAATGGAAAAAGTCGAAAGTCCTGTCACACAAATCGCGGAAGTTGCGGTAAACAATGCATCTAAGAAAGGCACACCTTGCCCATCATTTGTTACAACTGGTAACATAAGCAACCCAGTTCCCATCAAGATCAACATCATAAAGACCAGTGTAACCAGCTGCGGTGCACTGATTTTTTTGGACATTCTTTTTTTCATCTTTCTTTCCTACCTTTATGCCAAGCAGATTTTCGACTGACGCGGCATTCACTTTGTTTTATTTTTTACCTTGATCATCCGAGTAACATTGGCGCGTTCATTTTCCTCAAGACGCATTTTGATCCCATAGATCGTCTCTTCCAATTCTGGTATCGTCAAATATTCTAGCGCATTGACCCGGCGGCGTGTTCGTTCTATCTCATCCGCCAGCAATTGACAGGTCTTTTCGATCTCTGTCAAAGACAATAGTTTAGGCAAGACATCGGTGAAACGTCCCATTGCCAGATCCAAAGGAACATTCGAGTTCACAAACCCATACTCGATCGGTGCCTGCATCACCACATCATCATAGTCGAATTGCATCACAGGCACTTCCACACTCATGATATTCTTGGTTGAGACATCAAGAGAAACTTCTGTTGCTGGCAAGATGAACATTTCTTCAATGTACTTTTCATTGATCGTGGCATTGGCTAGGCGAAAAGCCTTCATGGCACGATGTAATTGTGTTTCTACTTCTTTACGCAAAAGATTGTTTTGTTTGATCAGTTCGATGAACTGACGCATCAACTCATCTTGTTTGTCTTTTAACAGTTTATGACCTCTTTTGGCAGTCGTCAACTGTTTGCTGAGGCGGCTTAGTTCCATGCGAGTTGGATTAACGGTTTGTCTGCTCATCTGCATCCTCTCCTTGTGGTAAAAACGCCTCTAGTAACGCATCGCTGATCCGTTTCAATTCTACTTTCGGCAGCATCGCCAACAGTTCCCACCCAAGATCCAACGTTTCTTCAATGGACCGATTTGTTTGATAACCTTGATCCAGGTATTCATTCTCAAAGCGTTCCGCAAACTTGGCATAGATTTTATCGACATCAGATAGTGCTGACTCCCCTAAAACGACTGCGAGTTCTTTGGCTTGTTTCCCTTGCGCATAAGCAGAGAAGAGTTGATTCATCGTTGATGCATGATCTTTACGAGTTTTGCCTTCACCTGTTCCCTTGTCCTTCAGCCGAGAAAGAGAAGGCAAGACATCAATCGGCGGCTGGATGCCGTTTTTGTATAACTCTCTTGAAAGAATGATTTGACCTTCTGTGATATAACCAGTCAAGTCAGGAATAGGATGGGTCTTGTCATCTTCTGGCATCGTCAATATAGGGATTTGGGTCACCGACCCTTTCACTCCCCGTAAGCGGCCAGCTCGCTCGTATAATGTGGAAAGATTCGTATAGAGGTAACCAGGATAGCCTCGGCGCCCAGGTACCTCACGACGGGCAGCTGATATTTCCCGCAACGCTTCACAGTAGTTGGTCATATCCGTCATGATAACTAAGACATGCATCCCTTTTTCATAAGCTAAATATTCGGCAGCTGTGAGAGCCATTCGCGGCGTAGCAATTCGCTCAATTGCCGGATCATTTGCCAAATTCATAAAGACAACAGACCGATCAATCGCTCCGGTTTGGCGAAAATCTTCCATGAAATATTCTGCTTCTTCAAACGTAATCCCGATACCTGCAAAAACAACCGCAAAGTCGTCCTCTGTGTCGAGCACTTGCGCTTGACGAGCGATTTGAGAAGCTAATTCTTTATGCGGCAGACCAGAACCAGAAAAAATCGGTAATTTTTGACCGCGAACAAGCGTATTCAAGTGATCGATAGAAGAGATGCCAGTTTGAATAAATTCATCTGGGTAATCTCGAGCCATCGGGTTGATTACTTCCCCATTGATGTCCATTCGTTTCTCAGCAATGATTTCTGAACCACCATCTTTGACTCGTCCTAACCCATCAAAAACCCGGCCAATCATTTCTTCAGAAACACCTAGCTCTAACGGATGTCCGAGGAAGCGCACACTGGATTCTCGTAAATTGATTCCGCCAGTACCTTCAAAGATTTGCACCAGTGCTTTATCTTCTTGAATTTCTAAGACTTGACCTTGACGAATTTCACCATTTTGCAGACGTACTTCGATCAGCTCTTCATATTTCACTCCTGAGACACGATCGACCGCCATCAAAGGACCGACAACTTCCCCGATCGTTTTATATTCTTTGATCATCCGTACGATCTCCTTTCTGCAAGATTTCTTTCATCGTATCTTTTATCTCGCTTTCCAATTTGCGGATTCCTTCTAAATCATCTTCCGGAAGATATTTCATGCGAGCGATTTTATCTCGCAGACGTTCTGTTCCCTGATAGATTTCTGTCAAATAGGCGCCTAATTCTAAAGCTTTTTGACCTTCGTCATGAAACAGTAAGATGGTCTGCAGCATTTCAAATTGTTTTTCTCGAGAAGTGAAAGTATCAACAGCATCAAAGGCATTTTGTTGTAAAAAATCTTCTCGCAATGACTTCGTGATCTCTAACAGTAGTTGATCTTTATCCGATAAGGCATCAATCCCAACTAGACGCACAATTTCAGAAAGTTCAGCTTCTTTTTGCAGCATCCGCATAGCCGTAGTCACATTTTTCGACCAATCCACTTGCAACTGACGATCCAGATAAGCGCCCATTTCATTCTCATACAGGGAATAGCTTTTTAGCCAATCGATAGAGGGAAAGTGCCTTTTTTGAGCTAACGTGGCATCCAGCCCCCAGAAAACTTTCACCACTCGCAGGGTGTTTTGCGTGACAGGTTCGGAGATGTCCCCTCCAGATGGAGATACTGCACTAATGGCAGTGATGCTCCCTTCTTGTTCCGAGCCTAAACAAATCACTTTACCGGATCGTTCGTAATACTCGGCTAAGCGACTGCCCAAATAGGCAGGATAGCCTTCATCACCTGGCATCTCTTCCAAGCGACCGGACATTTCTCGCAACGCTTCCGCCCAACGAGATGTGGAATCGGCCATAATCGCTACAGAATACCCCATGTCTCTGAAATACTCCGCAATCGTGATTCCGGTATAGATAGAAGCTTCCCGAGCGGCAACCGGCATATTGGAAGTGTTCGCGATCAGTACAGTACGAGCCATCAAGGATTCGCCACTTCGTGGATCAATCAGTTCCGGAAATTCATTCATGACATCCGTCATTTCATTGCCCCGTTCTCCGCAGCCTACATAGACCACTAAGTCCACATCTGCCCATTTAGCAATTTGATGTTGGACCACTGTTTTTCCCGCACCGAAGGGGCCAGGGACCGCAGAGGCTCCCCCTTTTGCGATTGGAAAGAAAGTGTCGATCACTCGCTGCCCAGTGATCATTGGCTCTACCGGATTTAATTTCTGTTTGACTGGACGACTGTGCCGTACGGGCCATTTTTGCAACATCGAAAAGGAGCGTTCTCCTTTTGGTGTCTCAAGAATATAAACCGTTTCATCAATCGTAAAATCACCAGCAAAAACTTCTTTGACCCGTCCTGTAACGCCATTAGGCACCATAATTTTGTGGAGGAGCAATGGCGTCTCTTGGACGACCCCGATAACCATTCCTGGAGTAACTTCCGTTCCCACCGCAACGGTCGGTTCAAAGGTCCATTTTTTCTCATGATCCAATGCAGGCAGCTGGACCCCTCGTTTCAAAAAGTTACTTTGGGTCAGCTCCATAAATGTTTCTAATGGCCGTTGAATCCCGTCGAACATTTGAGACATAATTCCCGGTGCTAACTCAACAGACAGCGGTTCTCCTGTTGTTCGGACGGGTTCTCCTGGTCCGATACCTGACGTTTCTTCATAAACTTGGATCGAAGCGATCGTTCCTCTCATCTCGATGATTTCTCCAACAACCCCCAGATCACCGACATAACAAATATCTTCTAAACTTGCATGGCCCATATCTTTTGCTAAAACTAACGGACCTGACACTTTAATTATTGTTCCTGTTTCCACAACATCAGCTCCATTCTATAGTATGTTTTGCCCAACGGCTTTTTCGACATTTTCCTGGATCATTTTCAGCCCTACCCCTTGGGATCCATCGTAATCTGGGATCAAAATGATCGCTGGTGAAACTTGCTGTTGGTATTTGGCAATTTCTTCTGGAATCAATGCCGCACATTTTTCTGTTACGTAAATCACCGCATACTCTTCTTTCACTAAGCACTGAAAGGCACGAGTCACTTCCGCTTTTGCGATTGCGTAACACACTTGAAAGCCAAACAGCTGAAAAGGTAACACGGATTCTTTGCTGCCGATCACACCAATCTTAGCTGCCATAGTACCTCATCCTCTCTCTCAGTTCTTCTTCTGTGAAGCCACTGCGCTTTCCTACCAAAATCAGCCGCAAGTTCTGAATCTCCAATGTTTTGGCATTTAAAAACGCGAGTAATGGCATTGGTCCCAACGCTTCAGCAGCTACGAACTGCTGAGTAACTAAGTCATCTTTCACCAGTGCCAATGCAGCAAAATCGATCGTGGTCTCTTGTAATAGCGGCAGTAGCGCTTCTTGATAGCCAGTTTGTTTCAAAAAGGCGAGATAGTCAGTGAAAGAGGTTTCCGCAAAAGCGAGATAATCTTCTTTGGGAATACTTCCCACACTGACTAAAACAGCCGCCATAAAACTTTTTGATCTTTTTTGCAGCAAACAACGTGCAGCAATCGTGATATTCGTAAGGTCGATTCCTGTGATCACCGCATGTGTCAGTGCTGGAATATTTATTTTTTCGGCTAGGCGTCGTTGCTCATGTAAAAAGCGGCGATCGTAAATAATATCGATCCCTTGCAAAACAGCAGAACCTTCTAAGTATTCCCTTACTGCTTGGATCGTTTCAATGACTTTAGACGGTATACTTTCCGAAGATCCTGTTTGGATGGCATTTCTTAGTTCATCGATCGTATAGAATCCATCTTCGATCAGTAAATTGCTATAATCTCTCCCTGTTACATCTTCTTTGGTCAATACCTTCAAATTATGAAAGGTATACGGCAGCATGATCAAATGAAGCACATCAGGATCTGGAACGTTTTCTGCTAATTCTTGTATGGTTGTCAGCATTTCTTGATCCAGATACCCCTCAAATTTTTCGGAAAAATCAGCGCCCAGATAACGTTGATAATTCGTTTGCTGCAAGATTGCCATTACTTGATCCATAGACTCTGCTGCAATCAGCTGCTGCCAATCTTGCATTTGAAGCAAGGTTGTCTCTTTGATCCGAATCAGTGGATTCAATTGATGATAGCTCGCCATAGCTTACCCTCCTTTTTGGATCACTTTCAGCCAATGTTCTCTCGTTTCATTTTTGTATTCTTCTAGTAAAGCTTGGTAGGTGAAATTGTAGAAAACGCCATTGTCTTCTACTATAAACCCTGCTTGCTCCAATGGTTTGCCCATCCTTGCAAGATAAGGCAACCTTTGATTGACAGCAGTCAACCAATCTTTTGTCAAACTTGCTGACTGTTGCTGTCCACAACGAAAGATTACTTCTCCCGAAACGGGTAATTGCATTAATGTATTTTCCGCCAGATGTTGGACTGTATCAGGCGCCAATCCATTCATTTTTTGATAAGCTGCCGCGAATAATGTCTCCAGTTCTTTATGAGCTTGTTTAATCCCTTCTTGTTTGGCTGCTTTTATTCGCCGATTCATGTCTTGCTGATAGTTTTTTTCGATTTGTTTTTTTGCTTCTACTGAATGGCGCTTGATTTCTAGTTCTTTTTGGGACCAGGCAGCTGCAAAATCGGCATCGATCCTTGTTTTAGTGTCCGTTTCGATTACTTGCCGTTTTTCTTTTGCTTCCCGATCTAGTTCAGCAATCATTTTGTCGATGGCATCCATTGCCTCCATTGCTTGTCGCCTCCTTTAAATGGACCCTAATAGTAGGAAAGAAATAACGAAGCCTAAGATCGCGTACATTTCCACCATGACTGAGAACATAACTCCTTTGAAAAAGTGTTCCGGTTTTTTAGCTAAGATTTGAATCCCTGATGCGGCCACTCTTCCTTGTGCGATCCCAGAGAACAATCCGGTAAAAGCTACCGGCAATGAAGCCATCAAATAGGCCATTCCGGTCACCGTCGACATCTCTGCTGCCAAACTGCCGTAGATCATAAAGGCAATCACAAAACCATACAAACCTTGGGTTCCTGGCAGTAACTGTAGAATCAGTGCCTGCCCAAATTTCTCAGGTTGATTCGTTGTCAACGCCGCAGCTGCTTCCCCTGTCATTCCAACACCCTTTGCTGAACCAATTCCAGAAAAAATCGTTGCGATTCCCATTCCTATAATCGCAAATACCATTCCACCGTTGTTATTAATCAAGTAATCAATCATCTTTCTTTCCTCCGTTTTCTTTTTCAAAATCGACATATTTTTCACTCGGCTTAAAGGTATCGAACGCCCGGCCGCCACCTGTAAAGAATTTGCCAAAAAATTCTACATATTGTAAACGCGCTGCATGCACGTAAGCACTTAGTAATGACAAAAAGATATTTAGCGCCTGTAAGATCACTAACAGGATGATCCCAACAGAAAATCGTGCTACCGGCGGCATATAGCCCACTAATAAATTAAAGGCAGCGGCGATACTGCCGCCAGAGATCCCTAACGCCATCAAACGACTATAGCTGACAAAATCGCCAATATAGCTTGTTACCCCATAGAGATCATAGATCCCCATGAAAAAACCGCCAACTTTGGACTTTCCTTTAATGATCGGCACAATCACGATCAGCAGCCCGCTAAGTCCTGCTATAATCAATCCTAATGTGACGAGTGCTGGGGCGGTAAAGAGCCAATTTCCGGCAGCAGCAACCAAAAGTCCCGCCAGCAAGCCTTGCCAAGAAAAGCCTTGATTGACAGCTGCTAAAAAATCTTTCTTGCGAATATTTTCCTTCGCGGCCAAATAAAGACCTGTAAACAATTGGATTCCTCCAAAAATCATGGATAATCCAAAAATAGCCATAAAGTCTTTCGCTGGCGATAACAAATGAAATGGCAAAGTCGCTCCGAAAAACGAGCCATAGATCAATCCCCAAATCATCGTAGGAACGGATAATGTTTGAAACAGCTTCATAAACCGTTTCGTCCCTTTAGGTAAACGGAAAAAGTGCAGGCCGATAGTGGTCACCAGTGCCATCAATCCGCCATAGCCCAAATCAGCAACCATCATCCCAAAGAAGACATAATAAAAAGGTGTCATCCAAGGCGTTGGGTCGATCTCATCATATTTAGGCAAACTATACATTTCCGTCAACATTTCAAATGGTCTGATAAACGAAGCGTTTTGCAATTTGACTGGAACTTGATTCGCAGTCAATTCTTCTAAGGTAGGTTCATTGAATGAGCAATAGACTTCGCCGTTAAAAGAATCTGCCAGCTCTTTTTCAAGAGTCTGTTGATCTTGTTGCGCGACCCAGCCTCTCAAAACAGTATGATGTTTGCCAGTGACCAATCGTTTTCGTACCATTTTTCGTTGTTCTTTTGTCAAAAAATATTCTTCTGCTTGCTGCAAACAAGCAATCTTAGTTTTATACGTGCCAATCTGATTTGCCAGCTGTTTTCGCTGATCCGCTAGTTCTCGCAGTTTTGCCTGGGCCTCGTGCAACAGCACTTTTGGTTTTTTCAGACTGTCCGTATTTTCTTTTTTTACACTATATCGCTGAAAAACATTCTCAACTTCTGCAGAAAGCTTCTTCGGGTAAAGACAACTGAAATTTGTCTTTTTTGTATCCGAATAAATCATTTCCAGGTAAACAGCATCAAGTTGTTTGAGGGTCGCTGATATGGCTTCCCAATGAGAACTTTCAACACTGCCACAAAAGAAAGTGGCAAATGCCAACTCTTTTTCTTCGAGAGAAACATCCAGGTTTTGCCATTCCATTCCCCAGGTTTCTGATTGAGAAGCGGCTTGCATCGCTTCATGATTTTTTTGCCATTGCAACTGCAACTCTTCAATTTGTTCGACAAGCGTCAAGACAGTTTGCTCTTGAAAGGAGTCTTCAAATGCAGGCAGTTGTAAAGATTGGCGTTGCCACTCTCGTATTTTGCCGCTTCCGCCTTGTCGCCGAATGAACAAGATTGCTTCTTGGATCCTGCGAAGCGTCTCTGCGTAGCTAGTCGCTGTCTCTTGTTGATAATCAGCAAAAAATTCTTTGAGCCATGGTTGATTTTCTGCATTTTCAAAGACATCTTCAATCTCAACCATCTGTAAGCTTTGCAGTTTTTTCAATAACCGCTCTTGATGGGTTTCGGGGGCGATCAAGGTCAGCTTACTTAGTTTCGTGACTGCCATAAGTTTGGATCACTCCTTCAACGATCTGATCGACCACTTGTTCTTGACAGCGACGAACATTTTCTTGGAGATCTGCAATAAACTGTTGTTTCTCTACTTCGATCTGTTCCGTCGTTTTTTGCAACGTTTGTTGTAATTGTTGTTCAAGTGCGGACTGTTCACGCAGACATGCTGCTCTCAATTCAAGTACACGCTGTTGTAGTTCCTCCTGCTTCTCTTCTTCGTAATCAGACAGCGCTCGTTGCAATTGCTGCATCTGCTGTTGATTATAGGCTTCTGCCTCTTGCAGGCGTTTCAGTGCCTCTTCCATCAAAATATCCCTCCTATTGTCAAAGTAAACAAGACAATTGAAAAATAGACACAAAAAAGGCATACCTCGTAAAGAAGTATGCCTTCAAAAAAAAGATCGGCACGCCTTCAAGAATGTTCTCCTCACCCCTTGGAGAACGTGATCCTTGAAGCATCGAAATGCTCAACCTTTGTCTGTCTTCTATTCAATTCACTAAACAGTATAGCAAAAAAAGACGGACGATTCAAGTCAGTAAAGATTTCACTGAACCAATAATGACTTTAGCCTCTCTCACATTTATCCTTCTAATTTAAAAGCAGAGTAGTTCCGTTTTTGCCAGAATTATGTTACATCTATAGGGAAAGGATTGATTTTCTTTATGATTAGAACATTAGTTATTGCCAGTCATCCGTCCTATGACGACTCTTTATCTCAACGTTTTTTTAGCGAAAGTGCCAAGATGCCTAATGTCAGTGTTCATATGCTTGACAAAGTTGAGGGGGATTTTGATTTAGAGATTGAGTTAGAACGATTGCAAACGATCGATCGTCTGATTTTCCAGTTCCCCCTTTATTGGTACCAAGTTCCTGCAAAAATGAAATGTTGGATCGATACGGTTTGGGAGGCAGCCAAACCCTACTTATTAAATAAAGAAATCGGCTTTGCGCTTTCTACAGGCGTTGCAGCCAAAGAATTTCAACTAGGTAGAAAAGAAGGAGCCAGTTTTTCTGAAATTTTGCGACCTCTAACCTTAATGGCACAAAAATACCAAATGACCATCTTACCGGTTCTCGTTCTCGATCAGTTGATGTATAAAACAGAAAAAGAGAAACGGCGATTTGTGATCGACTATCAGCAGCTGCTGACAATGGAAGCCCCCTTTTCATTTGCTGCCAAACAACAGTGGTTTATTCAAAGACTAGAAGCACTGACAGCTGAAAATCCAAAACTCGCTCCTCTTCTCGATCAACTTATCCAAAATCAGGAAACCTTACTTGAATTAGATGAAGCTCTTGCTGAAATGGAGGCTTACGAATGAATGAGGCATGGATCCACTCCTTGATTGAAGAACAAACCGCGGAGACACTCAATTATCATGAGAAAGCCTTCTTGCAAGAATTAGAAGTGCTTTTGACACAACAACAAACACGAATTCAACTGAAGCAAGGCGAGTTGGACAGTAAATTATGGAATCCCCAAGACTGGTAAGACCATTTTTGACAACATGAAACGCCCAACAATTGATTGCTAAGCCCAGTAAACGACGTGGCTGAATGAAACAGAAACTTGAAAAAACTAAGTGTTCTGCTAGCACGTCTCTGATTCCTATTTCAACTAACATCTACTAAATGGTGAAATCCCCCTAAGAGGTCGCTAGTCAGCTAACTCTTAGGGGGATTTCTATCTCAGGTGGGTGTATTGTTTGGAGTCAGTTCTTTTTTGTTGCTTCAATATACGCTTGTTGTAGTTTAGCAGTCACAGCTCCTAGCTGTCCAGTTCCCACCGGATGACCATCGATACCAACAATTGGCACGATTTCCCAGACAGAATTGGTAATAAAACACTCATCAAATTCTGCTAATCGATCAATCGCAACGGCTTCTTCCTTAACTGGTAGCTTCAATTCCTGACACAAGCTTAAAACTTTCATTTTTGTGATCCCAGGTAAAACCAGATTGCCATCCGGATGCGTATACACCGTTCCTTTGGAAACAAACCATAAATTTGAAGCGGAGGCTTCCGTAAAAAAGCCCTCTCGATGCAGTAGTGCTTCATCATAACCATTGGACCGAGCCTCCTCTAAAGAGAGCAGATTCCCCAAAAGGCTTAATGATTTGATGTCACAATGAAGCCAACGCTGGTCAGGGATTAATGTGGCTTGAAGACCATTACGCTGCATGTCCACTGGACGATGGAATGGAATAACATTTGCAGTAAGGACACTTTTTATCGTCCCTTGAGGAGGAAAAACATGATTTCGCGGACTTAAAACCCCTCTTGTCACTTGCAAATACACTTCTCCGTCAGTGATTCCCTCAATGTCGATCAATGAACGTAATCTGTCTTTGAGAATGGTGGTTTCATAAGGCAATGTCATTTTTATTTTAGCGGCACTGTTCTCTAGTCGCTGCAAGTGCTCTTCGGCCATGAACATTTTTCCTTGATAAATGCGAATAACTTCGTAGATTCCGTCTCCATACTGGTAGCCGCGGTCTTCGATATCGATTTGAACCTCTTGTCGATCAACGATCTCTTCATTCCATAAGACTTTCATGATAGCCTTCCCTCACTTTGCGATTTTATCAAAATTTTTTTTGGTAGATATAGGATAGGTCTTTACTATACCATTTTTCACCAATTTTTTTAAAGCCATTTTTTTCGTAAAAGCGCTGGTTTCTAAGGGAATATGCTGGTGTTTCTAGTATCCAGTAATCGACGGGAAATCGTTTTTCAAATAATTGCCAAGCAAGAGTCCCAACCCCTTTACCAATAAAATCAGGGTCGAGACAAAAGAAGCAAATCTGGTGTTTACTAGGATTTGCCACAATCAAACCAATAATGCCATTTTCTTGCAGCAGGTAAAGACTGAGATCTGGATCTTGCTTCACTCGTTTCAATAATTCTCCATTATGATAGCCAGATGGACCGTCTCGTTTGTCTGCCCCCAAATGGCAGGCGGTATCTGCATCAAAAGAGGTCCGTATTATTTTTGCTAGTACAAAATCTTCTTTGTCCCCTGCATATTCAACGATTTTCATTTTCTTTTCCTTTTTGCTTTACATGTTTTTGCTGTTGATAATAGCGGGTCAAAGTTCCTGCCATGGCCATCACGATCG
Organism: Enterococcus sp. 125944; assembly: GCF_051909435.1. Classification (NCBI taxonomy): domain Bacteria; kingdom Bacillati; phylum Bacillota; class Bacilli; order Lactobacillales; family Enterococcaceae; genus Enterococcus; species Enterococcus sp. 125944. The sequence continues at coordinate 206,208 of NZ_JBQASY010000003.1, forward strand.
AATAGACCGGCAGCGCAACGATCATTCCTACAAATCCTAATAAATTCCCGGCGATCAATAATAAGAAGACGGCAATGATAGGATGGATATGCAGCACTTTATTCATGACGATTGGTGAAACAACATACGACTCGCCAAATTGAATGATCGTAATGCCAATAACTAACAAGACTGCTGTTTTCATATCTTGACTCAGAGCAAACAAGAATGCTGGTGCCGCGCCGATAAAAGGACCAAAATACGGAATGATATCTAGAACACCACAGATTAAGCCTAGTAACAAGGCATTTTGCAAGCCTAAAAATGTAAAGATTAGATAGCTGAAGACGCCAACATACAAACAGACAAGTAGCTTTCCGCTAATATATGCTGAAGCAGCTTGATGAAAATCTTGACACAACTGCAGAATAAGAGAGCGAAATTTTTTTGGTGCTTTCGAGACCAAAAGATCAGGAACCTTATGTCCATCTTTAAACATATAAACCAATAGCAACGGAATCGTGAACAAAACAATCGCTGAATGAGAGACGATTGCTACCAAACTTGTCAGACTATTCGTAGCCCCAGTGATAAACTGAGCAGCGAGATTACTGATTTGGTTGATATCCAATGAATCTAACAGTGGACCAAATAATTCCTCAAAAGAAGAATGATCGATATTGTCAATGATTCTGTTGATGATGTAAGGAATCTGATTGATAAAACGTGCCATTTCGTTAATCAGTGCCGGACCGATCACCTGAATGATTAAATAAGCAGCAAAGAGGATCAGAAGCAATGTGACATAAAGAGCGAGATGTTGATTGCTGCTCCTTTTTTTGATCAAATTGAAAAAAGGCAAAAAGATATAAAAAATAAATACAGAAATCAAAACGGGTAAAAAGACACTAGCAAAAATGGCTTCTAGCGGGCGGAAGACAAACAGAATATTTGAATAGATCCATATGCCTAGTCCCACCAAACAAATAAACACAAGTACTGCAAATAATTTCGACTTTTTTAATAGCTCCAAAGAAAAACCTCCTGTTTTTTTGTTAAACAATCATTACTAGTTTAGCATATTCACTATGTCTTAACCGATTTTTTTGTCACAAAAACAAAATTTCAATAAAATTATTTCATTAATGTTATTAAATTTGACGTTTTCTATGTTCCCGCTAGAAAAATGAAACAAGAGGTTTGCTAGAGACAAGTCCTTGCTACGATCAAAAAAAAGTGGCATCAGTCTGATAAACCTTCGATCACAACAGTCAAGATCAGCCATTATAAGACGACATCCAGAGGACGGCTTCTTTAGTGATCGAGTGTGTCTTCGTGGTTAAGACTTATGCCACTAGTTTTTCCTACTTCTTTTCTTACTTATTTACCTACTTACTTCCCTGTTTACTTTCCTACTTCTTTTCCTATTATTTGTTAGGAAGATAGACCTTCACTAACTTTGTTAGCGGCATATAAAAAGGCGACCGCATGACTTTTCTCCACTGTTTGGAACCCGCAAGCTTCGTAGAAAGCCCGCGTTTTTTTCGTATCGTCAGTTAATAAAATTTTTTGACGAATTTTCGGGTAGTCTCCTACTATTTTTTTTAGTAACGTTTGCCCGATTCCCTGCCGCTGGAATTCTTTCAATACGAGTAAATCTTGGATATACAAAATCGTTTGCTGATCCGTTATTCCTCGCACCAAACCAACTAAGCGCTCTTGCTGCCAAGCAGTGATCACGTGGGATTGCTGAAGTGCTGCCCACAAGACTTCTGGTTCGCGAATATACAAGGACCAGCCAGCATCTTGATACAACGAAAGGACTTGTTGTGGGTCCTCTGGAAGGTGTTTGCTATAGTGAATCGTTGATGAATTGTTTTCTTTCTGTTGAATTGCTGTTCCTTGGCCGTTCTCTGAGACAGCTAGCCATTGGTTATACGTGAGGCTAGTAAAGTGTTCTTTTCTTTGTTCATTTAACAGAGGAACCTCGACTGTTTGAGTTAACTGATAGACAAAACCGCATTTCTGTTGGACGCGCCAAGATTGTTCATTACCATCATAATAGCCTGCCCAAACCGTTAGCTTCGGTTCCCTGGCAAACTGATCAGCAAGGATCGCAGTCAACGCCTCCACTGTATAGCCTTGTCCCCAGTAAGCTTTCCCGATCCAGTAGCCTACTTCAACTGCAGGCGGGAGCATAAATTCTTTGCTGATTGGCATAATACCAATACTACCAATCGGCGTGCCATCTTTCAGACAAATAGCATAAGTCGTTTCATTCGTGTTAAAAACATCCGTAATAATTGTTTCGCTTTCTGCCACAGATTGATGCGGCGACCAGCCGGCTCTTGGGCCGATAGCAGGATCTTTTGCCAACTCAAACAACTCTTTGGCATCAGAATTCTGCCAATGTCTTAAAATTAAACGCGTTGTTTCTATCATCTCTTTCCCCTCTTTCGGACCTTTGCTGTGAGCATCCTATATATTTATTGCATTTCTAGCGCTATTTCTACCATTATTGGAAACACTTGCGTATTGTTGCAAAATAGCTTAATTTTTACTGAAAGTTATCTTCGCTAGCTTATTTCCTGCGATCAATTACGTTTGCGCGCCGTCGCCTTTCGCAAATGCTTGCCTTTCCTGTGCTTGTTTTCTTAATTTCTTTTGCGCTTTCTTCGATCCACGGTCGATATCTCGGTTAAATTTCCGTTCTGCAAATGAATGGAACAGACTCTCCAGGTCATACCCTGCTGGATATAATTCTTCTCTAGACATCAGAAGCTTGACTCTTCTAGTGGGAACGATAACCAATGATTCATCCAGCAAAATCTGTGCTTGATTGCTTTCTAAATAAGCATAAAACAAGCCCGTTTGATTTGTCTCTGTGTAAGAGATGCGATCGCCTTTTTTTAAAGTAGCCACGGATACTTGCTGTCGTTCTTTCTGGATGCCTTTAAATACTGCTTTTTCCGTTGGATACTGTTTCGTTTCTAAGTATCGTTGTGCTTTAGCAACGATTTCTTTAGAGACTGACATCTTTTCTGCGATCCAAAAGGCATTACTGGTACCCACAGCATCAGAAAGCAGCCGATATTTAGGTGTCAATGTTTCTGGATCAAAAGCCATTGCAGCCGTATGGAAATCTTGATGATCAATAGCAAACTGTTTGATTTCCCCATAGTGGGTAGTAGCGATCAAAAGCGCACCTGAATGATAGATGGCTTCCATGATCGCAATCGCTAAAGCAGCTCCTTCATTTGGCTCTGTTCCGCTGCCGATCTCATCCAGCAATACGATGCTTTGCCGTGAAGCATGCTTGACGATTTGGGCAATGTTGTTCATATGTCCCGAAAAGGTACTTAATGCGTTCGCTAAACTTTGTTGATCCCCAATATCCATCCACAGATTTTTCAAAAATGGAACCTGACTTCCCCCAGCATGTGAAGGAAAGAGACCATAGTGCGCCATCACACAAACCAGTGCCACAGTTTTTAACACCACTGTCTTCCCACCGGCATTGGGACCTGTGATCACCAGACAGCGAGCATCGTAACCAAGTTGTAATGACAGAGGAACTGCTGCTGCTCCTAACAATGGGTGTCGAACTTCCTGTAAGTCGATTACTTCTGCTTCATTGATTTCTAGCGGAACACCATGAATTTCACGACAGTATTTTGCTCGAGCAAAGATGATGTCCAATTCAACCAATACATCCAGACAGGTAAAAATCTCTGTTAAGTTTTCTGCAAGCAGTCCAGTCAATCCAGCTAAAATTTGATACTCCTCGGCAGTCTCCTCTGCTTTGGCCATTATCAAGCGATCGTTCAAGCGAATCGCTGCTTCTGGTTCAATGAAAACTGTTGCCCGTTTATTGGAGCGTTCAATAATCTGCCCTTTGATCTGATGTTGAAATTCGGAGCGCACAGGTAGTGTGTAGCGATCATTTTTTTGAATGATTCGTGCATCTTGTAATAGTCGTGGATCTTGCAAAAACTTTGAAAAGACTTTTTTCAATTCTGCTTCATGCTTGGCTATTTGTCCCCGGACTTTCCTAAGTTCACGACTTGCATCGGTGTCAATCCGGCCATTTCGGATTTTGTCAAAAATTGTTTGTGCGGTGTCTGAAAAGTCCGTTAATCCTTGCGCATAGCCAGTAAGCCGCGGTGTCTGCCACTGGTTTTTTTCAAACATCTGACGGATCAATCGAAAAGACCGTAAAAAGTCTCCATAATCGATCAATTCTCTCGGCTCTAAAATCAAGCCTTTTTCAATTTTTGTCGTATGATGCAGAATATCAGACAGGCCCATGAATGGCACTTGTTGCCCAGAGCCTAAGAGGGCCATTGCTTCTTGTGTTTCCGCTAGTCTTTTTCTAGCGGAATGAATAGAAGAGGCCGGTTGTTGTTCGGCAAATCGTTGCTTGCCATAATCACTAAGGATTCGTTGACTAACAGTTGTTTTAATTGTGTCAAATTCAGTTTCTTGTGGGATATTCATATGAGGTCCTTTCTTGTGCCCGTGAAACGTCTCTCCTCCACGTTCAAAAAAAGTGTACAAAAAAGGTGACAGTTCCCCATCACCTGTTTTTATCAATAACGATTTTGATCGGTATCTGCAGGCACAACAAATAAACTTAGTATTGTTTATTTGTTTAAATTTGCTGGTTAGATACCTAAGACACTCATCAAGAGACCTCTTTCTTTTTTTGAACGATTTTCTTTATTTTAGTATATCTATGATCGAATTGTCAACATCATCTATTCTGCCGATTCATTATGTGTTTGCATATCCAATTCAGAATGTAATCGCTGGATCGCTAGCTGTCGTTCCTCATCAGAGATTGCTTGGTAAGAAATCCCTGCTTCTCCTTGCAAGCCATCTCCCGTAAAGCCTGTCCCCTGTATTTGATAGAGATCAACTGTTGTTAGGGCAGTCTGGTAACTCGTTATTAATCGTGAGATCTGCTGAAAAGTGAGATCCGTTTGGCCGTTTTCTCCAACGATCGAAATGAGCTCTTGGTACTGGAACAAACTTGACAGAGACAGCAATTCTTTAGCGAGGAGCTCAGTCACTTGTCGTTGTCGTCTCTGCCGGCCATAATCCCCTTCTGGATCATCTTTACGCATCCGAGTATACTGAAGTGCTGCCCAACCATCTAGTTGAAGCTCCCCCTCTGGGTAATGAATTTTCTCAGCCGTAAACTCAAAATCGTTGTAAACTGTGATTCCGCCAATCGCATCTACAAGATCTGCCATGCCATCCATATTGATCGAGAAATAATGATGAATTGGGATCTGTAAAAATTGTTCGATCGTAGCGATCATCATTTCGGCGCCCCCAAATGAGTGGGCATGATTGATTTTATCTTTGAAACCTTTATCAACAATCTCTACATAAGCATCACGAGGAATACTTGTAATGGATGTCCGCTTATTTTTTGGATTCAATGTCACGATCATGATCGTGTTCGCACGATAGTCTGTTTTTCGCTTTGAATCATTTGCGATACCCAAAAGGAGCAGACTTAGGGGTTCTACCTCTTCAATTACTGTTGCTTCTCGCCCTTTAATCGGTGCGTGCATGGTTTGAACCGTTTGTTCTGCACGAAGAACGATGCGCAGCGCATAGACTGTTCCAACGGTCACAAGCAGTGTTAAACTAACCAAAAGCGTCAGCCACACTTTCTTTCCATTCGTCATGGTCTTCTCCTTTGCTTGAATTTATCGGATAAATTGTTACTTTTACTCGTAAGAATCCTTTCAGTCCATTCATAAGTCATCAATGTGATCCCACTTGCTAAACAGATACTTGCGAGGGTATCGCTTGGGTAATGAACGCCTAAATAAAAGCGGGAAAATATTACTAAAAGAATGAAAGAGCCGCCGAGGATAGCCAACAGACCTTTTTTCTTAAACAAAAATCGAGTGAAAAGCAAACAGGTAGTCACCAGTGTAACAGCTAGCAGGGTATGGCCACTGGGAAAGCTGTATGAATCGCGAACCATCCCAGCTTCTAGGACTGGGCGTGGCCGCTGAATCAGCCATTTCATCACTTGACCGATACCACTCATCACAATCAGATTTCCTATTCCCCAGATTGCCCAAACTCGTTGCTGCTTTTTCCATAAATAGATGCCCAAAAGCAGAAATAAACCAGTTATTGGTAGGATTGTAGCAGTCGAAGCGATGCCCAACATGATTTGGTCTCCTAAAGCAGTGCGCATCTGAGGCAAATTACAAAAGAGTCGGTCCATCCTTTGAAACCAGTGTGGCTGATGCAAGACTAGGATCGTCAATAAAAAAAACAATGCAATAAAGCTAAGACTGACCGTCATCCGACGAGTTCGATTGAACATTTTAGTAAACTCCTTTAATTTATTGGGAAAGCTTTTTCCGGGGCATACGCCTTCTCCAGCCCAAAAATAATGCCTAAAGAGAGACCAATTGCAATCAGCGAGGTCCCACCTTGACTCAGAAATGGTAGTGGAATACCCGTCAAAGGCAGTAATCCAATCGCCGCCCCGATATTTTCAAAAATTTGAAAAACCAAACCAAAAACAAACGTGATCGATAGATAGACCGAGGCTTTATTATTTGTCCGCAATGCTGCAAAAATGATCTGATAAATCAAATAAAAATAGAGAAAAATTACTAATGAACTGCCTAAAAATCCAAATGATTCTCCGATGACTGTAAAGATCATATCGGATTCACGCACAGGAACGTAGACAGGAATGTGCGTGTCACTTGCCCCGAGGAGACCACCTGAACCAATTGCCCACATACTTTGTACTTGTTGGTAAGCAATCGAGTCTTGATAAGCAAAAGGATCTGCCCAAGCTTTGACTCGATCCAATTGATAGGGTTTAAAATGCAATCGAAACAACATCGTATTCCCCCAATCAGTAAAGACTAATAGCAATAACAGTCCGCCAACCACAGCCAATACCGTAAAAATTGCTGTCAACAGTTTCCAATGGACACCGGAAATAACAAATAGTGCGCCGAGCATTACGATGAAAACCAAACTAGTACCAAAGTCCCGTTGCATATACATCAATAGAAAAGTCGGCAAACTATAAAGCACTATTTTTAGAATGTAGAAACAGTCAGATTTGATTGTTCGCTGAATCTGTCTTTTTTCATATAAGAGTGTGAGATACACCATAAACAATACAAAAGCCAATTTCATAATCTCAGAAGGCTGCAATGTGAAACTGCCGATTCGGATCCAACGTTTTGTATGGGTCAACTCAAACATGACGGGATCATAAAACCAGTACAATAATGTCATCAATCCTAGAGAAAGAACATAAAAGATGCCAGAGAACCGCAATAAAAAAGTCGTCGAAAGTAAACTGCCCGCAAACAATGCGATTGCGGCAATGATGCAAAAAAAGAGTTGCCGCACAACAACCGGTCCCGGATCAATGCCATCCAGCACACTGGCACCATATTGAACCGCAATACTCAATAAAAAAAGTAAGAAAACCGGTAGAATCAGTGCATAATTCACTTCATGTCGTTTGAAGTACTTCATTTGCTTCCCTCCCTCTTTCCAATTTGAGGCAAATACCAAAAGCAAACGAAAGAATAAAGTAACTGGAGCCACCATAACTAATAAATGGTAAAGGAACCCCTGTCATAGGCATTAACCCTAAGATACTTGCGATGTTGATACTTGTTTGCAATAACAACAATGTGGCAGTTCCTAATAGAATCAAGCCTATTTGTGAATCAATAGCTGTTGCCGAACGAATAAACAGGCGCAACACAATTAGAAATAATAATCCAATTACAAAAATCCCTACCAAAAGGCCAAGCTCCTCTACCAATACCGAAAAAATGAAGTCTGTCTCCGCAACGGGTAAGAACCCTTTTTTCGTGATGCTATTGCCTAAACCCAACCCGCTTAATCCGCCATTGAATAATGCATAATAGGAATGAATCATTTGGAAACCTTGACCATATGGGTCAGAAAATGGATCTCCAACAAGTTGGATCCGGTTGTATACATGCATGAAGAATTGTGGTAACCAGCCGTGTTGTCCTAAAAAGAGGACCGCACCTCCTAAAAGAAATAAACTGGAAATCAGTGCAGTAAATAGCAGGAATGTGACTTTGACTGGCACTTGAACAGTCGTGATCATAACAAAAGCCAAAAATAGTAAAATCATTACTCCTGCAACTTTAGGCTGCATTAGAACCAGCCCACAACATAGAAATAAGAGAAAGAGCGGCTTTTTTAATTCATTGAAAGATCGTTTGACCTTAAAATAGTTTGCCAAATAAAGAATCATACCGACATTTGTTATTTCTGAAGGTTGAAACTGAATGCCAAAAATCGAAATCCAGCGCTGAGCACCGTTAACTGATACCCCGAAAAATGGCAGGTAGGCCAACAGTAACATGACAATGCCAAAGGCCAATAGTCCCACCGCTAACTTTTTGCTTAACAAAATTTCGACGCGGGTTTTTTGAATCAAAAGAATCATTCCCCAACTCAACAGCAGAAAAATCAGCTGTCGCTGGAACAACGCGGCCGGTGCACCCCCAGCAGTCATCAACCGGTAAGAACTTGCACTATAAATCATTAAAAGACCGATGATACTCAACAGCAAATAAGCTGTGATAAGTAACCAATCGATCTTTCTCTTTTTACTCATATCGTCCACTCCTTCCCTTGGAGCAGGTGATTTCAGACGTTATTTATTTTATCCATTTACGTTTTGAAACATACTCAAGAAAAGAAAAAAAGCCAAACTTCTCTCAAGACGTTCGACTTCGCAAGCAATCTCATCGTCCGAGTTTTGGCACTATACAACGTAAAGAAGAAGCAAATTAGTAGTATTTATTTCTTCTTAGCTATTTTATGAAGAGCCTTAATCCGACAATTCCTGTTTTACACATTGGCGTCTTTCGACGTTTCTGCGCAATAGCTTATGTTTGTATAGGAGCCTCACCTAACAAGGTTATCCGTTATTTTTATTCATCCTGAATGTTACCTTTTGTTCCTCATGATGACAACTGAATTCCGCAATTTTGTGTTTTTCTTTAATTATTCTTAAACATCTTTAAGCAATTGACTAATTCCCCTGTTTTCTCACAGCTCATTGAATCGCTGCCTTTTTTAGTTAGAGATTTCTCGTTATTTTCAGGACAAAAAAACTGCAACAGCCATTTGCCATCGATCCATCGAGACCCAATCAACTGGCAACTATTTGACTGAAGTTCAGCCATCAGCTGCAATGATCATGGATCAAAAATGAATCAACTTGGTAAACGGCGTTGCAGTCATTCCTTGTACCTATTTAAAGGATCAGTCCGCATTTGATTATTGGCGAATCAAATAATCAAATGCGCCTAACGCTGCTGTTGCTCCTGAACCCATCGAAATAATAATTTGCTTGTAGGCACTGTCTGTACAATCTCCGGCAGCAAAAACTCCAGCAAGATCTGTAGTTCCATGTTTGTCGACAATGATTTCATTGCGTTCATTCAAAGCCACTCGATCTTTCAGCCATTCTGTATTCGGCATCAAGCCAATCAAAATAAAGACGCCTTCCACAGCTAAAGTGGCTTCACGATTTGTCTGCCGATCCACATAAGTCAGCTGCTCCACATGATCGGAACCCGCAATTTCCTTGGTAGCAGCATTGGTGATGACCGTCACGTTTTCCAATGTTGCTAGTCGTTTTTGTAAAACAAGGTCTGCTTTTAATTCCGGCAAGAACTCCAATACATAGACATGTTTTGCCATACCTGCCAAATCAATCGCTGCTTCAATACCAGAATTACCGCCACCAATAACTGCCACTTCTTTACCAGCAAACAACGGACCATCGCAGTGAGGGCAATAAGCGACCCCTTTATTTTTAAACTCTTGCTCTCCCGGAACGTTAATGTTCCGCCACCGTGCACCAGTGGCAAGGATCGCTGTCTTTGTTTTCAAAACAGCACCATTCTCTAATTCCACTTCCACGAATTCATTTTTGCGGATATCTTTGGCACGTTGTCCTTTCATGACATCTACATTATACTCATTGACATGTTCTTCCACTTGACGCATTAATTTTGGTCCTTCTGTGTAAGGTGTACCGATCATGTTTTCGATTCCTAATGTTTCCATCACTTGACCACCGAAAGTTTCCACCACCATGCCTGTATTGATCCCTTTACGGGCAGCGTAGACAGCAGCACTTGCACCCGCTGGACCGCCCCCTACGACCAACACGTCAAACAGGTCTTTATCTGCAAACGAGTCTTTGCTAGTCGGACCAGCAGCTTGTTCAAGTAATTGTTCGATCGTCTGACGACCGCTAGCGAATTCTTCCCCGTTCAAAAAGACGGTTGGTACGGCCATAATTTTTTTGGCATCTACTTCCGCTTTGAACATACCACCTTCGATCATCGTATGACTGATATTCGGATTCAAGACAGCCATGATATTCAACGCCTGTACGACATCCGGACAATTATGGCACGTCAGACTAACATATGTCTCAAAATGCAAAGGCTGAGAGATTTGTTTGATACGGTCTTGAATCGCTTGTTCGACCTTTGGCGCCCGGCCACTAACTTGCAATAAAGCTAAAATAAATGAAGTAAATTCATGCCCGAGTGGAAGACCTGCAAAAGCAATGCCACTGTCGATACCTGGTTGCATGATTGTAAAGCTGGGTGTCCGATCTGCAGTTGCTTCTTCGATCGTAATACGTTCGGACATTTCTGCGATTTCTTCTAAGAAATCACGAACCTTTTGTGAGGCGTCATCTGTACCAAGACTAGCTGCGAAAACAATTTCAGATTCCAGCATTGCCAGATACTGTTTCAGTTGTTCTTTAATTCCATTATCTAAAGCCATGTCAACCTCCTATATTTTTCCAACTAGATCAAGACTTGGTGTTAAGGTGTCTTCTCCTTCTTTCCATTTAGCTGGGCAAACTTCACCTGGATGTGTCCGCACGTATTGGGCAGCACGAATTTTGTCGATCAATCCACTAGCATCGCGTCCAATTCCATCCGCATTGATTTCAACCGTTTGAACAACGCCATCAGGATCGATAATAAAAGTACCTCGTTGCGAAAGGCCACTTTCTTCATCCAGTACATCAAAAATACGAGAGATCGTGTGAGAAGGGTCAGCAACCATAATGTATTCGATCTTGCTGATTGCATCAGAGTGATCATGCCATGCTTTGTGGGTATAGTGAGTATCTGTCGAAACAGAATAAACTTCAGTTCCTAGTTCTTTCAATGCTGCATATTGACCTTGTAGATCTTCTAATTCCGTTGGACATACAAATGAAAAATCTGCTGGGTAAAAGCAAACCACATTCCATTTTCCTTTGAAATCTTCAGATGAAACGTCGATAAATTTTCCGTTGTGATAAGCTTGTGCTTCAAATGACTCAATTTCTTTTCCAATTAATGACATAGCGATTCCTCCAATTAGAATTATTATTTGAGAATAATCTCTCTTAATTATTAGTCTAAAGCCAGTGGAATTGCAATAGTCTCTTTGCATTTTTTTAAACAAAATGAATTTCTCCTCATAAATGAGCGTTTCACTTTCATTTTAAAATGATTTCTGGGAAAATAAACAGATTCACTTTTCTAACAATTATATCCTCAAGGTTACTCATTCTCATTTACAAGGATATTTTCTCAATAACTTTAAGTCACTTTTCACTTTGTCAAATTCATCAAAGTGAAAAGTTTTTATTTGTCCAAAACGATAAGAAAAACACCTGAAGGACTCCTCTTCTGCTCTAGCAGAACCTCGGATCTTTCAGATGTTTATCAAAAACTATTTCAAGAAATTCCTTAGCGCTTATTTTTCTGATGAGGCAAAAAGAAATCTTGAAAAACCCCACCCAAGATGAAGATCACCCATGAATAGGCCCAGCTTCCTGTTGAAAATGACCAGAGGAAGTAAACTACCACGATCACTGGCCAATAAACCGTATTAAAAAAGCGAACTTTTCCTGCGGATTCTCCATAAATGTGTTGCGCTGCCCGTGGTCCGGGTTCATCTTCATTAGAAATAAAGTAAACGCCATCGGCCATCTTGGCAAATCCTGTGCGGATGATACTGACATAGACTATAAAGAATACTCCTAATGCAACTGCCGCAAAAAACAGTCCTAAAGCTAAACCACTGGGAATGTAAAGAATAGCTTCCATCAAGAAAAAGGGTGTCACCGACAGAATACATGCAGAAATCCCTAGCACCAGACCAAATCGAAAACTCTTTTCATAATCTTCCAATTGCTTCCGCGCCTCTTGTTTTACTTCTTGATCAAATGGACGATCGTTTAATTTTCGTTTTGATGCAGAATAGTTCAAGCCGGAGGTAATAATAAAGCCCACGCCCAATGCAACAAACATGAACATGACTAATAGTCCTAAGCCACTATCGATTTCATTGGCAAAAAAGAGAAATATTCCAAGAGAAGCGATACATAACGCAATACCTAAAGAAAGTGAGAAGGCAAAACGGCGAATCTTCCCCCAAAAATCAAAGGCTTCATCGATTGTAATAGCATCTAACCAGGCTTCTTCTGCAGTATCTTCTGACTGCGCTACTTGCAGTTCTTGAAGCAACTCATCAATTGATCCAAATTCACTGATCACAGCCCCGATTGCTTCATGCTCGCTCTTTCCTTGTTCAATCAATTCATGGTAATGGTCTTCCATGATCGCAGCCAAATCCTCTTTGGCTTTCTTTGTTTCTGGCGTGGTGGGTACATTCAAAAACAAACTATCTAAATAATCCCGGATGGTTTTCATTTTGCTCCTCCTTGTAAAAAGCGCTCAACAACAATTTTTGTTTGCTGCCACTCTTGTTTTTTTACTTCTAAAAATTCTCTTCCTGCCTCACTGATTTGATAATAGGTGCGTTTCTTTCCATGAGTCACTTCTCCAGGATACGAGCGGATCAATCCCTGTTTTTCCAAACGTGTGAATGCAGAATACAATGTTGTTTCCTTAATGATATAGAGCGAATCTGTTTTTTCACGTATCTGTTTTGAAATGTCGTATCCATAGGAATCATCTTTGGAAAGAATCGATAAGATGATTGCATCATTGTATCCCCGAATTCCATCGCTGGATATCACTCGATCCCCTCCTTAAAATTACTTTACCTGTCGTAATAATTATAAATCAATTACTACGACAGGTAAAGTAAATCTGTGATTCTTTTTTTAAATCAGTCTTGAGACCGAGAAACACCCGCTAACGGTTGAACATCAATTACCGGTAAAAACACTTCATCAAATTTTATGAAACTCCCACCTTCTGTTAAAACTTTGATTTGCTGTCCTTCTCGAAGCTGCCAACTGTCGCTGCTTTCGAAATAATACAGACCAAAATCTGATGAATAACGTGATTCCGCGTTTTTCTTCGTCTGAAAACATGCATACCCATCCTCATAGACTTTCATGACCGTCCCTTCGACCCATTCCTTTTGAGGCGGAAAAAAAATCATCTTTACGCAGATTATCCAAAGCGCAAGTAAACCCGCACCGACCAAATAGTTTTTGTGCCCCGGTTTGGAGGGCCAATAATAGGAAATGAAAACCAGCAACAAAATAGCTAATCCGCTGCCCATTAAGACTGTCCCCCACTTTGGCGCGAGCCCCACCTCTGTTTGTAATGTAATTTTTTCTGCCAAAGTCAATAGCTCAAAGTCTGCGATCGGGATCAGGTTTACCCGAAGAAATAATCCCCCTATTAACAGTACTAAACCTAAGGCAGCCGCCAGCAAATATTTGTGCATTTCGGAATCCGCTCCTTCCCTTTGAACCTAGCATACCTGAAAAAAACTAAATTTGGTTTAAATTGAATAAATTGTTTTCAATACAAAAACAGTTGCGAACATCCAACATTCGCAACTGTTTCTCATTTAAGCCATCCTTATCCGATAACAAGCCTTTAATCTTTTGCAGCAGCCGGTTCAACATCCGACAACATAATGTCCAATGATTCGATCCCAGATCCTGCTAAATACCAAACTTGCGGATTTAATTCGATCACTTTCCCGTTTTTTCCAGCAGTTGTTTGCTGAACCAATTCATTTTCAGTCAACGTACTCTGGCTTGTATCCCCACCGATTGCTTTTGTACGATCAATAACAAAAATAATATCGGGATTTTTTTCCAGTAAATATTCATAAGAAATATTCTGCCCATGAATCGATGCTTCTAATGTATCATCGACTGGCGTAAACCCAAATGTATCATAAACAATGCTATATCTTGATCCCAAACCAAAGGCAGAAAGACTACCTTCATTCATCATGACAACTAATGCTTTTTCCTTGCTGGCTTCTGCAGTTTCAGAAAGATTCGCGATTCTTGTTTGCAGAGCAGTCAACTGTTTCTTGGCTTCCTCTTCTTTTCCGAAGATTTGGGCAATAGTTTGAATGTTGTTATCGATCGATGACCAAGTGTTTTCGTTGTCTACACTTAGAAAAATCGTTGGTGCAATTGCTTCCAGATCTTTTTGAAAGTCTCTTTGGCGGCCAGAGATAATGATCAAATCAGGTTGGATCTGATTGATTTTTTCTAAGTCAGGTTCTTTGATACCACCTGCAGAATCAACCGCAGCATAACTCTTTAAATAGTCAGGCATATTGCTCGTAGCAGCTCCTACAACACGATCTCCTACGCCTAAAGCATCCATTGTATCAAGTGCACTGTTATCGAAAACAACGACTTTTTTTGGTGAAAATGGCACAGTCACTTTGCCATTACTATCTGTCACTTCGATTTCGGCAGGCGCCGCTGCAGCCGTTGAGGCACTTGTTGACTCTCCTTTTTCTTGAGAGCCGCATCCTGCTAACCCCGTGATCATTACCAATACAGCCAAACTAAATACTATTTTTTTCATATACTCCTCCTATGGTCTCTTAATTAAAATAATAACAAAAGCGCTGTCCATCCACTTCGACTATCTTAACTTCTAAGTCATAAAGTTCTTTTAAAACAGGCTCTTGGATCACTTCTGCAACTGTGCCTGTTTTGAACAAACTTCCTTCTTTCATCGCTACGATATGGTCTGCATATCTGGCAGCAAAGTTGATGTCATGCAATACGATCAATACGGTTTTCCCATGATCTTTGACTAATTTCTCCAATAAGTGCATCAACTGATTGGCATGTTTCAAATCCAAATTATTCAGCGGTTCATCCAAAAGGATATACTCGGTATCTTGGGCAAGAATCATCGCCAAATAGACCCGTTGAAGCTGCCCACCAGATAATGCATGGATCGAGCGTTGCCGAAATGATTCTAAAGATAAAAGTGTTAATGATTCTGAAATGATTTGTTCATCTTCTGGCGTTGATCGTCCCCGATTATAGGGAAACCGACCAAAAGACACCAGTTCTTCTACGGTCATATCAACCGTAAAACCGTTACTCTGTTGCAAAAAAGCGAGATTCTTAGCTAATTCTTTCGAACGCCATTGTCGAATCTCCTTTTCTTTGAAATAAACTTCTCCAGTAGTCTGCTCCAACATGCGGCTGATAATCGAAAGCAATGTACTTTTTCCGGCACCATTTGGACCAATAAAGGCAATCAATTGATTTTCCGGCAACTGCAAGGACAAATCAGTCAACACGCGCTTGTCTTGATAACTCTTTTCGATTCCTTTTGTTTCAATCATTGTCCTTTCCTTTCTTTGACTAGTTTTCCTAAAAAGAAGATTCCGCCTAAAAATTGAATCACTGTATTGATCGTTGTGTTCCATTGAAAGACTTGCTCAACAAAAAATTGGCCGCCGACTAGTAATAAAAACCCTAAAAGTGCTGATCCAACAAACAATGTGCCATGTTGATATGTTGGAAATAACTGATAGGCAATCGTTGCCACGACAAATCCTAAAAAGACGGATGGTCCTACTAAAGCAGTAGCAGTCCCCGATAATAAAGACAGCAAGAAAAGACAACTCTTCTGGATCATTGAAACCGATAGGCCTAAACTTTTTGCATTTCGAACACCCAAGACCATAACATTCAATTCTGGAATCAATAGCGATAATCCAATCAGCCCAATTAAAATAATTCCAGCAGCCAGTAATAAATGCTGACTATTGACATTGCTAAAACTTGCAAATAGACGCCCTTGCAACAAATCATATTCATTGGGATCCATGATGACTTGAAGAAATGAACTGATACTAGTGAACATAGTACCGCTGATCATTCCCGCCATCAGTAATAGAAACAATTGATTATTGGCTTTTTTATAAAAGGTCTGAATGATGACACTGCTTAATGTCCCGGTAGCTAAAATCGAAAACAAAAAAACGAAAGGTGTTTCCTGACTCAACATGCGGATTCCTCCTAAGAAGAAAAATAGTATCGTCTGGATCAGCACATATAATTGATCCAATCCTAAGATACCGGGAGTCAGATACCGATTTTGTGTCAGTGTTTGTAAAGTGATCGTGCTAAACGAGACAGCTATTGCTACTAAGCCAAAGGCCACTATTCGCTTTCCCCGTAATTGCAGTGCGAAGGACCAATTGCCATATGTATTGTAGGTAAGGTATGCGCCAACAGCTATCCCGATGAGTATGAACAAGAACATATAACGCCGGATAATTCTCATACCATTTTTCTCCTCATCAATAAGACTAGAAAGCTAATACCGCCAATCGTTCCTGCTACAACGCTGACCGGCAATTCATATGGGGCTATTAAAATCCTTGCTAGCAAATCACACAAGAGCAAAAAGGCACTGCCGGAAAAACTGATCAGAAAAAGGTTGTTTCGAACATGGTCTCCTGCAAATAAAGCAACGATATTAGGGATGATCACACCAAGGAATGGAACACTGCCTACTAAAAGCAAGACCACACTACTGGCAAAAGCAACCAGTGCAAATACGAGCAAGCGTAAAACGTGGTAGTTGATGCCAAGATTTTTTGCAGCTGTCTCTCCTAACCCGGCAATCGTTATTTCATAAGCAAGGAAATACAAAAGAGCAAAAACTGGTAGTGTCAGATAAATCAATTCATAATTGCCCTCGATCACGGTAGCAAAGTTCCCCTGTAACCAGGAAGAAACATTTTGCACAAGTTGAAAGCGGTACGCAAGAAAGGAACTGACTGCGCCAATCACATTCCCGAACATCACACCCGTTAAAGGCAAAACCATCGGATCTTTCTTAGGGATCAAGCGACTTAGCCATAAAAATAGCAAAACCCCCGCATAAGAAAATAAGAAAGCAGCGGTTGTTCGCAGGAGTCCAGATGCATTGGGCAGCCATAACATGACGATCAAGATCCCTAGGCGGGCACTGTCAGTCAAACCGATCACGTCTGCTGCAACAAATTTATTTTGCATCAGATGCTGAATGATTTTTCCACATAAGCTCATGACAGCCCCTGCAAGCAAGAGACTAATCGTACGAGGAACGCGTACTTTCAGCAATATCATCCAATGACTCTCTTCTCCTGCCATTAAACCAGCTAGAGACATGTCATGTGCGCCCACAAATAAAGACCCAGTGATCAACAAGAGAAGCAAAATGGCCAGACTCATTTTTCTCATATACTAACCCTTTCTAATGAGAACGATTCTCATTCTCTCTAGTTAGTTTAAGCGATTCCGCTTTTAATGACAAGGCTTTTTGCAAAAAAAAAGATAAACCTACTCTTAACGTAGGTTTATCGAATAAAAAAACTTTTAATATATAACACATTTAATTCACATGAGATTTCAAGAGACCTTCGATGGCCAATTGATTCAAAAAGTGCAGCGGAAAAGATATCGTTGGATTGAAAAAGTAATCCATCGTAGCCAATTGATCAAGAGTCATGTAAGATGTGATCAACGTAGAGACCGTATTGATGATCTCCAAACTGCCGCGATCGCTTGTAATGATCTGCCCTCCCATGATTACTCGTGTTTCCTTGTCAAATACCAGTTTCAATGTCACTTCAAAATTATTTTCTACTTCGAAAAACGTACGTGCATGGAACGTACGTGTGACAGAATCGACGTCAAAGCCATAATAAGGTGCTTCCGTTTCATTGATTCCAGAGCTGCTCACAAAATATCCAAAGAGCTTGCTGACCACTGTGCGCTGCATTTTAGGAAAAGGGATTTTTTTTGCAGACAAAATATTTGTTGCCGCGACGATACCGGTTCTATACGCATTGGTCACCAGCGGTACATAGAGTGAACTGTCTGAATGATTGAATGGGATCGAGACTAAGTCGCCGACAGCATAAATGCTTGGATCGGAAGTTTGCAAGAATTCATTGGTGTCGATCGTCCCATCTGGGTTCAACTTCAGAAAGTCAGCGACCAGGTCAACATTCGGTCTTGGATTGACTGCATAGACAACGATATCCGCTGGCAAAAAAGTCCCATTAGCAAGTTCAATTCCCGCCAGCTCTCCGTTCGCAGTTTGTTTTGCTGCGACCACGCTGCTGTTCAGATAGATTTGTAAATTTTTTGGAAAACGTTCGATCAAAATCTGAGAAATCTCTTGGTCGAAGTAGCGGAAAAGCAAAGTATCCATCCGATCAATCAAGAAGACCTCTTTATCCTGTCCACTTAGTGATTCCGCTAATTCAAAACCTATCAGACCGGCACCCACAATGGCCACTTTCTTGGCTTCCTGTACTTTGCTTAGAGCTGCTCGAGACTGGGCAATCGTTTTGTACGTGGTAATGTGCTCTTTGACTTCTTCCGTAAAAGCATTCCGAAAATTACTAGACCCCATAGCTAAAATCAAATAATCATATGAGATCGTGTCTTTTTCGACACAACTAGCCGTTGATGTTTCAAAAGAAACGTTTTTTTCTGCCGCTGCAATCTTTACGACGCGGCTATTGAGCATCACATTGATCCCTTCTGACAGTAATTCACTGGCAGTAGCAGTGCGGGAATCTTCTAGACGCTCAATATATCCCTCTAATACTAAGTTCAAACTGCTAGCGATATAGCCCAATACATTGGATTTTTCAATGATGATCACTTCAATTTTATCATCCATCTGTTTTAAATGGCGGGCTGCTGCTATACCAGCATGAGAGCCTCCAATAATGACAATCCTCATAACTTCTCCAACTCACTTTCAAGATTTTCCCTTCGAATTTCATCAATCACTTGATGCAGCCGTTGCTCTTCAAAACGATCGATCACACCTGTCAAGACCAGAAGCTTTTTGTAGTGATAGTTTTCGGCAATCTGCGGTTGATCCACAATCAGCAGATCATAATCGGTTGCTTGTGCAGTTTCCACCTGCATGTAAGGATACCCAGAAAGCTGTTTGGCCAAAAACCGCCGCAAAACATCCGTACGTAATTGATTTTGAGACAGCAGAACACCGATTTTCAGCTCTTTTTGTTGTTTCTCTTGCAACCATTCAATAACAAACGACAAATCATGGATGAGCTTTCTCTGTTTCTCCTCAGAAAAAGGCCCAGTGGCTTGTGCCAATGTTTCAACTGCTTGATTCGCTACTTCCGTGATGGTTCCCCGCAAAAAATGCGGAGGAAAATCGGCAAATGAAGTCAACGCGCCCTTCAAGTAGCGTGCTCTAAGAATGATGATTGCTAAAAAACGACTGATTTCTGGATAATGAACTTGTATATCAAGAGATTCATCCGCAAAAGTTTTCATCAATACTTGACTCTCAGCGGCTAAATCTAGCATAAATTCCGAATCAGTGTCCTGCTGGTGATCCATGACTACTAATCCTTCCATCATCAAAAACAAATAGAGGTAAACAGCTTCGTAGTCACTCCACGAAATGGCAAAACGGCTGAGATAACGTCCTAAAATATTTCGTAGCACTTGAAAAGTAGGATCATTTTCTACTTGTTTTAAGAGGCCTTTCGATGACTCATGTTGCTGAGAACTCCTAAAATCGAAACGGGCTTCCATCAAACCAAACCATAAGACCAATTTCCAATTATTCCGTGGATCAATTGATAAGCCAAGTTGCTGTTCAATCACCCGAATCAAGTTTCGAATAGCTGGACTCTTAAAGGTTTCATTGATTTTTGCTAACGGATAACTCTGCGAAAAAAACGAATAAAAGAAAAAGCGGATTTGGCGCTCATCGCCGATCAGTTTCTTATTTTTCAATTGAAGACTAAATTCCTCCAACAAGTGATTGATCGATTTGAAATGACGAAAAAGCGAGGCCTCGCTAAGCGTCAAATCCAACATGAGTTTCGTTGTCGATCCTTCGCGATGGAAAAAGAGATATTCAATAATTTGAAAATCCACCGCTTCTGATAAATACGCATAAAAAAAATGCTGAATAGAAAAATCAAGCGGTAATGTTAAATGCAAACGATCATTCTCTTTTGTTTCTAACAATGCCTCTGCATGGAAAACAGAAAGATTGTCACTCAAATGCTGAATCTCCTTTTGGAGCGTCGGTGAAGAAATGGATAACTTATTTGCAAGAGTTTTATAGGAAATTTCTGAACCATGCTGAAAGAAGATGGTCAGTATCTGAAAATGGACTTGCTGATTTTTTTCTAATAGTTGCATCAAATTCATCGATTCTGCTCCTTTTTCAGTCTAGTTCTAATTTCCCAATAAACGCTTCGTTTGTCAACCATATTGAGCGATAGGATTTCACAGTATATGTCAAAACCGAGAATATTTCTTTGCTTCTCTAAAAGAGTCCATGGTAAAATTTGAAAGAAAGGAGCACGCATGTTAAAAAAAATATTCTTCTTTTTCCAAAGCGACTTATTATTTACGATTTCTTTCTTTTTGGCGCTTGTTGCGAGTTCATTTGGACGTTTTGATGTCCACTTTATTGATTTTCAAGTGATTTTGACCTTGTTTGGTCTCATGCTGACTATTAATGGGCTTGAAAAAGCCGGTTTGTTGAATTTCATTGGTCAACGTTTGCTCTCTAAGAGTCATTCTCTCCGAGCACTGATTCGAACGATTGTTTTATTAAGTTTTTTCAGCTCGATGGTACTAACGAACGATGTGGCGATCCTGACTTTACTACCTATGTATCTTCTGATCACCAAAGGCATTCAGGAACAAAAAAGCGTTCTTCTCGGCGCAGTTTACCTGATTGTAGCCGCTAATTTAGGCAGCAGTTTATTTCCCTTTGGGAATCCGCAAAATCTCTTCTTGTTTTCTTTTTATAATTTACCTTTGACTACTTTTTTGCAAACGACAGGTATGATGGTTGTCCTATCATTAACTCTGTTAGTAGGATCCATTCAATTATTGCCAGCATCCCCTCTCATCATCAAAAAAACCACGCATTTTTTTGAGAAAAAATACACGGTACTTTATCTTGGTTTAATGGCACTGATGATTTTGGGAATCTTTCATGTCGTTCCTTTCGTCCTCTCGGCATCGATCGTAGTATTCGTGGTCTATTTTTTTCAAAAAGAGCTCTTTCGTTCAGTGGATTACCGTCTCTTAGTCACATTCGCTTGTTTCTTTGTGATTATCGGAAATATCAACGAACAAGACAAGTTGATTGAAATGATCCAACCCTTCTTCCAAAAAGAACAACAAGCCTTTTTAGGCAGCATCACCCTTTCTCAGGTGATTTCCAATGTCCCAGCAGCGATTCTGATTGCTCCTTTTACAACCTACAAGAAAGCTGTTTTGTTGGGGGTAAATGTGGGTGGCTTGGGCACATTGATTGCTTCGTTAGCGAATTTGATTGGTTACAAATTGATCAAGCAAGCTCTCCCTCAAGAACAAAAAAGATTCCAACACAAGTTCTATATGGTGAATATTCTTTACTTATTCATAATCGGTTCAATCGGCTATCTCTATTTAGGGATAGGCTAATAGGCACTAGTAGGCAAGCAGCTGTCCCTGAGTATACAGGACAACTGCTTGCCTTCAAACGATTAGGAGCTCATAATCGATCTCCGTCTTACTAATTGCTTTTTTCTTTTCTCCAAAAAGGGAACGGCTTAGCTGCAGCAATTCTGACTGTGGAATATCCTGTTGAAAATAGCGGTAAAAAAATTCCCGATCAATGATTTCTTCATAAGCATAAGAAAAAAGATGAGTAGAAAAACTGATTTGTTCTTCCAGAAGCCATTTCTTATAGACAGAAAGTAGCTTTTCATCTTTGTGATCGTTCTGTTCCAGTGGTTGAAAGATATTTTCTTTGGTCCGAACGATCCGCAAAATCAATAAGCGACGACTTTTTTCTACCAGAGAAATCAGCTGATCTTTCTCGGTCAACGCTGGATTCATTGCAGTAAATATCAAGGGATAGGTGGTCTTATCAGCAAGAAACTCTGCTTGTGTTTGCAGTCGAAAGTCTACTTTTTGTTGAGGATCTTTTACATAACGTCTAGCTGCTTTCAACATTTCCACTGAAAAATCAATGGCCAGATAACGCTTTGTATCAGGTAAAATCGCTGGAATATAGCGGCCACTTCCCGCAGCTAAATCAACAAAAGAGCTTATTGGCAAAATTCCGTTTGTCTTTAAAAATGTTGCTAGATCCTCAGCAATCGTTAATTGTGATTCTTGCTGGATCTCTGCATATTCTGCCGCAAAATCATCCCAAAATTCTTGTTCCTCACTCATGGAATCCTCCGGAGATGACTACCTTCCCTGGACTGCCTTTTTCTACTAATGTGGTTGCTTCAATCAAATTTTCGATCGTCAGGCCTGTTTCAAAACAGGTGGTGATCGTAGAATGGATTTTTTGTTCATTGACTAGATCAACAATTTTTTTTAAGATCGCTCCTTGACTAGCCAAATCCACTTGATAATCGGTTTTTGCAAACATATATTCCCAGTAAAAGTCCACTCCGATATTTTTAAATGGGTTAAGATCTAATGGACCGCGCGTATTAACGATCATTCCGATTTTACCAAATGGGCGGATCAATTGAGCAAATTGATCGATGTAATCGGAAATGTCATAAAAGACAGCAATATAGTCAAAGGTGGTTTCAACCTGATCTTGTAGCGGGTAATGGTAATCGAGTGGGTGCGCTACCCCATTTTTATCTAGCCATTCATGATTTGTGGGGCTGGCAGTGCCATATACTTCAAGCCCGGACCAATGTGCCAGCTGGGCGGCAATCGATCCCACTCCACCACTTGCATTGATGATCAATAGTTTTCCTTGATTGGCTTTTTCTTTAGGAATCAACCCAAATTTCTCAAATAGAAGTTCCCAGGCAGTGATACTTGTTAAAGGCAATGCTGCCCATTCCGCTAAATTTTCTAAAGAGACTTTCGCTACTAAGCGTGCATCCACCGCTTGATATTTCTGGTTCGCCCCGTCTCGCTGTGTTGTTCCACTGTACATCACCGGGTCGCCCACTTGAAATTCTGTGACCTGATCGCCAACTTTTTCAATGATTCCGCAAGCATCATATCCTTGGATCACGAAATGACCAGATTTTGTCGTCGTTTGGCGACGCTTCGCATCAATGGGATTGACCGATACGGCTTCAACTTTTATCAATAGATCATTTGCTCCTATTGAAGGCATGTCCAAATCTTTCGTTTGAAAAACATTGCTGTTATCTAAAGGCATTCCCTCATAAAATCCGATCGCACGATTCAACATTACATCATTCTCCTCTCTTAAAAAAAAGCTAAAATAACCTTAATGATTATTTTAGCTCTTATGCTTGTTTAATGCGAATAACTAGGTACTACTAATGGAACTAAAAATTCGTAAGAAGTGAAGAAATCTAACAAGGAACGTTTTCTTCGATCTGAATCAATAAACAAATGGGTCCGATCATCAGCCATCCGAATCGTCAAGCGTTGTTTTTTATCTAAGAAGATCTCATAGTCTTCATACTCTGCTTTGACAAAATCATAGTCTTGATTTTCCATCGTAGTAATAAAGATTTGGTCCAAAATGTCTGTTGTGATCGGAAACTCAGTCTCTAAATCCACTGCAAGTTCTTGCGTATTATCAATGAGACTTGGTGAAACCATAAATGAAGATGCGCGAAAATGAGTTAAGAGTAAATTGATATCGTAATTAAACAGTGACAATTGATTGACCGTAAATATTTTATCTGTATACCATTGCCGCAATAGATATAAGATTTGATGGTCGTTGACCCGCACTTCTCGTGTGTCAGAATAAATCGTGAGTAGCGGCAAGTACTGTGATTCATATTGAGAATTGATCGGATTCAATTTAAAATATAAATCCATTGCTTTTTCTTCATTCAATTGAAACTTCACCAAGAAGTGCTTTGTTTTCCAAACATCGTAGTTGTCGGTTGGCACCAATCCAATCGATCGCAAGGGTTTCAAGAATTCATAAGCATAGTATTCCAGTAACGTCTTTTTAGCGATAATTGAAATATCCTGGTTGCCAATGATCAATGTTTGGTAGTGATGACATAATTCATCAAAATCAGCTTCCATAATGGCTTTGCGTAAGCGCAAATCTGCTAATTCATTTTCTGCTTGTTCAATTAAGCTTTCAATTCTTTGGTGATCACTTTCTTTCGTTTCATAGTATTCATCATAAGGTTCTCCAGGTTCTTCAGGTGCTTCAGGTATTTCAAGCTCTGCAGACTCTGTAGAGTCAATGATTAGCCCTTCGCTATGGCCTTCTTCAGCAGATTGTTGGTACAAGTCTTCCTGATCAATTGCCGTTGCTTCAAGCTCATCCGATTCTATTTCAACTGTTTTTAGTTCATCAGCGGCGGTTGCCAACTCATTTGTTTCCATTATTTCCAGTTCGCTCTTTGACGTAGCTGTTTCGCGAATCCCATCTTCTGTTTGTTCTTTCATTAGGGGCGTTTTTTCTTCCTCATTATTCATCTGCGATCGACTCCTCTCCTAGATAGCTCATTAAGAAAGCTTGCAATCGTTCGTTCATCTCTTGCAACGAACCAAAATAGTGATCGATTTGACGAAATTCTTTTTCGACGATTGCCTTTTTTAAGCGCAAGGCGTGATATTGCTGCATTAATCGTTCTTTTTCAAGAAGCACGTCTTGTTCGTTTTGGGAATAGCGAGACCATTCTTTTTGTTTCGCTTCTACCTTTTTTCGTTCTTGGACTAATGCTTCTAATTCCTCATCGATTTTTCCGCGATTAAAAAATCCTTTTGATTCTGACAACTCGTTTTCACTACGCTTAATGCGATCGATCTCCTCTTGCAGTTTTTGAATCTCGGATTGAGCCGCAATGGCTTTGGCGTCTAAATTATCCATCTGTTGTTCAATGGCTGTCAGCATATCACGATTGCCGCGTTGAAATTTACGCCACTCATCATCTATAGCAGGAATCACAAAGATTTCTGGAACACTGGCATCAATGCCAATTGTCGGACGTTCATGGTAGTATTCACCTATTTTATAATAATGAACCGTAGGTGAAATTCGATCGGCATGTATCATGAATGGAAAAGTAGCGACAAAACTGTCATGGATTTTTCGCGCCAGCAACTCATCGATTTCATGATTTTGATTGGATGTTTCTTTCAATTCTTTGTGCAGGCGGCCATTGTAGATTCGATAAATCTCCGGAATGTCTTCCTTTTCAATCGCTGTTTCGAACGCTTGCAGGTCTTGAAGCATCTGACCAATATTTTTTGAAGCGACTTCTTTGATTTCTGTAAATGGAACTGCCGACGACGTTTCGTTACGTTCATTGTCTACTGGATCCTGTTCTTTTTTAAGCTCCTCAGTCATACTATCCCTCCTAAAAACTCTTCATAAACAGTGTATCATTTTTTCGCAAAAAAAGTTATTTTAAGTCACCTAAATTTTTTGCAACATGTTTTTGGCAGACTCATCGCTGATCCCGTTACTTTTAAACAAAAAAAACCTTATATCAAATATTTGATATAAGGTTAACTTGCGTGGCGACGTCCTACTCTCACAAAGGGAAACCCTTCACTACAATCGGCGCTAAGAAGCTTAACTTCTGTGTTCGGCATGGTTACAGGTGTATCCTTCTCGCTATCGCCA